>CABQJK010000014.1 GCA_902464495.1 uncultured Collinsella sp.
GTCAACAAATAAGCGCTGGGGCTTATAACCGCCAATAAGAAAGGGCGTCGACCGCGATGGTCGGCGCCCTTTTTGGTGCAAGGGGGACGGGTCCGTTTGCACCACGGTGGAGGAGGTTATCCCCCCCGGCTGTTTTTCAGGCAAAGTTAAGTTGTTTAAACATATACACGAATCATTGAAATACAACCGCTTTGATACAAAACTGTCACAGGTAAATATCAACTGGTATTAAATTAAAAGACCTCTTTACCTGCGGTTTACATGACTGGTATCTATATTGTATTTTATGCATTGTGGCATAGACGAACCGTCTTAGAAGTTGCTCCCCAATGGGTTCTTGCAATGCGCTAGGTAGGTTCTCGTTGATGTTGGGGTTTGTGTTCGATCCGACGATTCGCCGTATTCCACAACGTGTTGTAGGAATTAGGGGACAACTATGGACACACACCGCTCACGGTCGCTGGGTATGGCGGCCCTGATCTTCATTTTAATTAGCCTCACCGTCGCAGTTTTCCACGGCGCAGCCTCCGTGCGCGCCGATGACGTGACGACGCCGACGCCGATTGAGATCAACGGTGATACGGCAACGGTTGAGGTCAAGCTGTATACCGATGAGAACCATACTCAAGTGCTCAATGGCGCCGTAACGTCTACTTCGAAGCTCTATGGAGCTTTTTCGGCACAATTCAAAAGCGGCGAGGCGCCTTCGCCCGAGAACTATATCGCTGTCTATGAGCTTCCCGGCACCATCGTCGTTGACGATAACGCCGGTGGCAACCTCATGGAGGGCCCGGAGGCGACCGCTGACAAGGCTGGCACGTGGAAAATCGAGGACAATAAGATCATCTTTACGTTTGATAAGAGCTGGCTTGACAAAAACCCTGCGGAAATTTTTGTCGGAGCCAATTTTTCATTTGAGTTAGCAAATAAGAACGCTGGCTCGGACAGCAGTACACCTATCAAGTTCCCCGGTGCGGGATCAATCAATATTCCAACTACGGATGGCGCCGTCAAAGGGGAGAAATCGGGAGCCTTCTCCCAGGGAGCCGACGGCGTGGCCAAGGTCACCTGGTCTGTTAAGCTCACCGTCGAGTCGTACGCTACGAACGTCAAGTTTACTGACAGCCTAGGCGACAACTTTGAGTTTGTGGACGGCAGCTTCACGCTCGATGGCAAGAAGCTCGGCCCGCAGCCAACGATCAACGGTCAGATTGCGACTCTCGACACCTTAGGCAACGTTTCCCAGGGGGAGCACACGATTGCCTATGAGACGAAACTGAAGAGAAGCGTTTCGGTTAACAATGGCGAGTTCATCGATGAGCAGGAAGCGTCTAAGAACACGGCAACGTGGGAGTGGGGCGGCTTGAGCAATCGCCAGAGCGGCTCCGTGACTGCTGCTCCCAGCAAGTTTCGTTACGACATGATCAACAAGTCCAACGGCTCGGGTACACCGTCCGACATCACGTGGACGGTCACGCTCAACCAAGGCGAGATCAAGGCCGACATGAGCGGCTACAAGTTCACCGATACGCTTGACGATAAGCAGGCCTATATGGGGAGCTACACGGTTTACAAGGGCAGCTCGGGGTCGGAGGTTCTTCCGGGCGGCGTGCTTGACTCGTCGCAGAGCTCGTTTACCTACACATTCCCGACCGATCTTGTCGACAAGTACGCCACCTACCGCATCGTCTATCACACAAAGATGAACGATACGAGCTCGTACGATACCGTGCATAACGACGCGGCCATCGAGCGCGAAGGCTCCGTTTCCGGTACCGATGAAGGCAGTTTCACGCCGCAGCTGACGGGTGTTGTGCCGATCACCAAGAGGCTCGTGAGATCCGATGAGGCGGCGACGACGGGCAGGGCGACATGGGAGACGAAGGTCGCGCTGAAGGCGATCGTCAATGCGGTCCATCCAGGCGAGGTGACGGTGAAGGACACGTTTCAGTCGGCATGGTCGCAGAAACTCGGTGTCGACGAAAGCTCCATTACCATTAAAATCGGCAATACCGAGCTGGTTCCGGGCACCGACTGGAGACCAACGACCAGCTATCCGGGTAATGAAACAAAGAAAAACTACGACCTCAAAATCATCGTTACCGACAAAGTGAAAGCCGCTCTCGAGAACGAGGACTACGCCGTTATCACCTACAACACCACATCAGAAGCGCTGTCGGGCTGGTACTCAAACTTTGCGTCGGTCAGCGCGCCGGGCCTGAAATTACAGCGGTCGTTCACCGAACCCGTCAAGTACGTTGTCAACCAAGAAACGAAGCCTGCGGTCGAGAAGCCGAAAGCGGAGTCGAAGGTGTCTTGGGTTGAGAACTTCGATTGGCATACCGTTAACGGCTCGGATGAGAAGGGCGCCTGGATCGTCGACTGGACGGTGTATGCAAGCCGCCAAAAGGGTAATAAGGGCGCAAATGGCGAGTTCGAATGCTTTGGAGCTGGAAAGCTGGGCGGGAAACCGCTGAATATCGTTGATAGCCTTCCGGATGGTATGAGCTATGTTGCGAATTCCGCAAAGTTCACGCTCGTGCAGAATCCCTACGAAGAGCATACGGGGCTTGGTCGCGGAAGTGAGGCCAAGACGGTCGTTGATAATCAACAGCTTGCCACCGACAACGTCAGCAGCGCCGGCAATACGGTCACTTTCTCCATCCCCACAACTGGGCTTGGCGACTATGCCGGCTATGCGAAGCTCACATACAAAACAGCGGTCAAGCGCAGCGAGCTCGATGTCTCTAAGAATGAGGTGAAGTTCACCAACTCGGCAAGCGCCGAGTCGGGAGACAAGAAATTCGATACCGGTAGCGGCACCGTCACCATCAAGAACAACGTCATCAAAAAGACTGGTGAGCAAGTCAGTAATAGCAACCGTATTAAGTACACCATTCTTGTTAACGAGTCTGGCGTTGCCCTTAAGAATGGCACTGACTTCCTCGAGCTCGTGGACACCATGGATGCCGAGTGCACGCTGGTGCCGTCGACGCTTAAGGTCTATGAGTGCGTGAACGGTGCCTGGTCACCGCTGACTGATAAGGACTATTCGTCGAAGATGGAACAAGTCAAGGATGAATCTGGCTCGCGTACGAAGTTGACTCTTGAGGTGCCCGACGAGAAATACCTCAAGGTCGAGTACGAAGTTATCCCGACCGGAAACCCCGGTGAAGAGGTGTCTCTTTCCAATACCGCCGAGCTTACGGGTGTGACGGAAGGCTCGGCGATCGACGAGCAAAAATGGACCATCCAGAGCGCTTCTGCCAGTGCGGGCGGCAACGGCTACGATATCACGATGACCAAATACGATGCGCAGCAGGTCGGTGCTACGCTCAAAGGGGCGGAGTTCACGCTCTACAGCGTGAATATGGACCAGGTTGCGGATGACGGAAATGTAGAGAACGCCAGAACGCCGTTTTACGAGGCCGCGACCGACGACAACGGCAAAATCTCGTTCGGCACAAGCGACAAGAAGATGAGTAATTGCGTGCTCTACCAGCTCGTGGAGACCAAGGCGCCTGTTGGCTATGCCAAGGCCGATCCCACGTGGATCATGCTCAAGGGCAGCGCGATCGAAGAGGATTATCAGGCTGCGCTAACTAAGGCAAAGGACATCGTCGACGGTGCGGAGATCATCGACGATACAAAGAAGGACGAGATCTGGATCTACGACAATCGCCTAACGGGCTCTGCGGTTATTAAAGCAAAGAAAGTGCTTGAAGGTGGCACCTTCAAGGCGGGACAGTTCTCGTTCGAGCTCAAGGATGCCGAGGGCAGGGTGCTCCAGACGGTGACCAACGACGCCGGGGGCAATGTCTCTTTCAACGTCGACTACAACAAGGCTGATACCTACACATACACCATCTCCGAGGTCGTCCCCGATGGCGCCGAGAACAATGTCAAGGACCATATCGCCTACGACACAACCGTGCACGATGTTACGGTTAACGTGACTATCGACAATGAGCATGAGCAGCTCGACACCGTCGTCACGTATGACGGTGCCTCCCGGGAGTCGCCGACCTTTACCAACAAGTATTCGACCATGCTTCCTGAGGCGGGCGGTGCCGGCTTGACTATGACGTATTTGGCTGGTGCATCGCTGCTGTGTTTTGCTGCGACATGGATGCATACTCGTCGCCATCGCGATCAAGATCGAGGTGGTCGCCGTGAATAAGGTGTCTCGTCATTTGTTGACCGTTGTGGCAATAGCCATGGTTGCCGTCTTCTCTTTCGCGATTGCCCCTGGGACGGCCTGCGCGGCGGGCACCGGTGCCATTACGGTGGGCGGTACAGTTGCGACGCGGTATGACGCGTACCAGCTCTTTTCGGCGACCGTTGCCGACGATGACGATGCTGACCAAAAAATTGCAACTGACGTAACGTGGGCGAATGACACGGTTCGTCAAACTGCTCTTTCGGTGCTACATGATGCGGGGCTTGATAGCTCGGCATCGACGGCGCAAGAGGCTGCCGAGTGGCTGAATGCGGGCGGACATATGTCGACTGCGCTGACGGCAAAGCTTGCCCGTGCGATTTGCAATGTCGGTGTACCTTCTGTGGCCCTTAACGCGGGCACGACGGCCGAGCTGCCCAGCGGATACTGGCTCATCGTCGCCGACGACGACGCCATCGCCCAGGGCGAGGCCGGCACCGCGCCGATCGTGGCACTGGTCGGCGGCAGCGCCGTAACCGTCAAGCCCAAGGCGGCGACCCCCAAGGTGTTCAAGCATGTGCTGGAGGACAACACCGCCGACTGGCAGAAGGCCGTCGACGCCACCGTGGGCGACGATCTGTACTGGCGCCTCTCGGCCACGGTCCCGGCGGGCCTCACGGCCTACGACGCCTACACGGTGCAGTTCGTCGACACCATGAGCGCGGGGCTCGACCCCTCCAAGGTGGCCGCGAGCATGCGCGTGTACGTGGCGGCGGGCGCGGACGGCGGCTTTGACGCCGTCACATGTGAGGGCGGTAACGCCAACTCGACGCTGGCTAAAGGGTGGACGGACATTACTTCACAGTGCAGGGTCTCGGTCGAGGGCAATGCCTTCGCCGTGCGCACCGGCGACCTGATCGCCGCGCTCGGCGGGGCCGACGCCTTCACCGCGGGCGCCCGCGTGGTTGCTGTCTACAATGCGCCGTTGGGGGCCAACTGCAATCGAGGCGCCACCAAGGGCAACCCCAACGAGGTCTACCTGCGCTACCCGCGCTCTCCCCTCGCCGACCAGTCCGGCGACGCCGGCTTCACCCGCACGCCGAGCGACGATGCGTGCGCCTACACCTGGGGTCTCAGTCTGATCAAGCGCTCAAGCTCGGACGATAAACCGATCGCGGGCGCCAAGCTGCGCATCATCGATGACCGCGGGCGCATCCTAACGACTGACGGCTCGTGGTCGACGGATGCCGACGCGTGCGTCACCACGGGCTCGGACGGCCATGTGGAATTGACCGGTGTGGACGCGGGCGTCTATACCGTCGAAGAGGTCGCGGCACCCAAGGGCTACACCGCCTTTGGGGGCAAGCGTACGGTGACGGTTACGGCCGAGGGTCTGGACGTTAAACAGGTGGCGGCCGCGAAGCCCAAGGTGACTGTATCGGTCGAAAGCCCTCTGCGGGTTGATGCAGCCGATGCCGGGACGGGTTCGATTGAACTGTCGGTGCTCAACACCCCAAGCAAAGAAGTAAGTCGAGGCTTTATGCCCTCGACGGGAGATAGAACGTTGGTACTGGTGGCGGTTTTGGCTGCCATCGGAGTGGCGGCTATTGTTGTCGCGTTCGTCATCAAGCGAGGAGGAGGTCGCCGTGAAAAATAATTGCCCCCCTTGCTCAGTGGCGTACTGCCTCCGTAGCGAGTGAAGCGCAGGCCTACCGACCTGATGATCATTGGTTTTGAAAAAGTTACTAGAGAACCCTCCAAGAAAAGCGGGGCACCCGGTCGAATGTGACCGGGTGCCCCGCTTCGTTTGTCGGTGCAAAGAAACCTGACCCTTTTACACCACCATAAAGGTGCCTGTCCCCTTTGTGGCGGTTGGTGGCTAAGCGGTGGGGAGTCCTGGCGTGTTAGCCGGCTGCTGCGGCTTGAGGCGGGCGTTGCGCCAGATGATTTGGATGATGTAGCCGAGCGTGAAGACAAAGGCCACGCCGCTGATGAAGCCGCCTACGAGGGGGATTGCCGTAAGCGCGCCCGCGATCACGCCGCCGGCGGCTGCCATGGCGTAGCGGTTCTGGTTGTGTCCGACCATGCGGGCAATGGCGCAGCCCGCGAAGGCACTCGACACCAGCGCGATGCCAATAACACCGCACATGAGGGCTCCGGCAAGCGACAGACCAGCAATAGAGATAATTAGCAGTAGGACGGCGGGGACGATAGCAATCGTGCCCAGAAGACCGCTCACCCACAGGGGCATGGGGCGCTGGTGGAGCATGCCGGCGGCGCTGGCGGTTGCGCGCGGAAAGACGAGTTCGAGCAGTAAGGCGACAAAGCAAGTCGAGAGTGCCGCGGCGACGATACCGCCGATGACATCGTTAACGGTGGAAGTATCCTCGCTCTCGGTGCGGTCGATCTTGAGCGCGCCGACCTCGGCTCCCGCGGCGCGCTCGGGGTCCTCGGAGACGTGCGCGTTCACGGTGCCGGTGATGTGGGCGTTCTTGCCCAGGATGAGCTTATCGGCCCAAACCTCGACATCGCCCTCGACGGTGCCATCGATAGTCACCGTATCGCCCGCAAGCGCTGCCGACTTGGTAGAGCCGCGCAGGGCAACCGTCTCGCCTATCGCATAGAAACAGTTGGCGGTGCTGTCGGAATTGAGCACGACATGCTGGCCGGCAACGGTCACGCTGCCATCAACCGTAGTCTTGGCAATGTCGATGGTGCGCGCCGCCAAGCGGACGGCGCCGCCCACCGTGCAGTCGCGGATGGAGAGGCTCTCGCCTACTGCAATTATGTCGCGGCCGATGGACGCATCGTCCAAGTTGAGGGCCTGACCTGCCCAGTACAGGTCACCTTCGACGCCGGACGAATTGGCGTCATTGTCGGTCGCAAGTACGTTGCCTGCGGTGTCTGTGCCGGCGAACGACGCCGTGGGAAGTGCGGTGACCGCTAGGGCGACGAGCGCGAATAGGATCGTGATGCGGACCCACGCTTTACGGCGCTGGGTCGACGGGAATTGATTACAGGGCATAGTGAATCCTTCGTCAGATGCTCGACATACACCTAACAGGGTACCCAACGCGTGGGCGCTCTAAAAGAACCTCTCGGTTGCATTTCGAAGGGTCGTGCCGTGCTGTTTACTTTTTACGGTGCAAGAAGCGCGCGATATCTTCTTCGGTGGGGCTTTTGATGTCAAAGCGCAGCGAGAGCCAGCGCAGACCCATGGTCACGACAACGCATACGACCAGCGCGGCGACATTGCTCATAATGCCGCTCATAACGAGACACACATAGCTTGTCGATCCGGCGATGGCGGCGATGGCATAAAAGTTAGTACGTTGGAAAATGCCCGGAACCACGCCCATAAAGCCATCGCGCAACATGCCGCCGCCCACCGCGGTGAAAAAGCCCATCATGATGCACACCGCCGGTGCAAAGCCGTAGACCAGCGCCTTGTCTGCTCCAGTGGCGGCGTAGATGCCGACCGAGATGATGTCGAGCAGGGGAATGAGTTTTTCGGGCTTGTCGACGATTGCCGGGAAAATATAGATGATGGCTGCCGTGGCAATGGAAAGCGGCAGCGCCATTGGCTGGTTGAGGATGTAGACGTTGCCCACCTGCAGCGTCATGTCGCGTAAAAGACCGCCGCCCAAGCCACAGACCACGGCGAGCGCAACTGCACCCACCAGGTCGAGTTTGTGCTCGCGCGCGACCAACACGCCCGAGATTGAAGCCGCGACGACGGCGAACATTTCGAGCCAAAACGGGATGGCGACCATGGCATCCGTGGCGTGTGAGGTAACGGTCATAGCGGCGACGACGGGCAAGATGGGGTCCTTTGGATTACGGATTTGGACAATGCCCGTACATAGTACATGTTCGGCGCCGATTGCGACCCTATTGCTCGGCAAACGGTCAGGACTGGATGCGGGCGTAGGTTCCATGTTTGGGGATCTGGGTCGATGCTGAACGCGATGGGGGCGTGGTTGAATAGGAGGGATGTCTAAATTTTGAGCAGCGCTCAAAATTTATCCGGTCGGCTTACGCCGACCGCGCTGCGCTAAAAACGCGCCACTGGCGCGTTTTCTTTACGCTCCGCGCCCTGGCGGGTTCGAATCCCTCCTCCTCCGCCGTATTTGCTTGTAAGGGACTCTAAACAAAAAAGCCCCCGTTTTCGGGAGCTTTCTCAACCAAAATGGCGGAGGAGGAGGGATTCGAACCCTCGTGACCTTATACAGGCCAAACGGTTTTCGAGACCGCCGCATTCAACCACTCTGCCACCCCTCCGCGTGGGGTAAAAACAAAGCAGGCTCGAAGGCCTGCTTTGGAATTAACTGGCGGAGAGTCAGGGATTTGAACCCTGGAGACGCTTTTGACGCCTACACGATTTCCAATCGTGCTCCTTCGGCCACTCGGACAACTCTCCGTTAAATGCGAAAGTCAGTATACACGAGGAATCGCAAAGTGCAAACAGAAAAGTTGGCATTTTTTAAAACGCTTGGCCGTGCTTGGCGCTGCAGTGGGGCTTGAGGTGCCAAAAAACGGCTTCCGACCAGCGTGGTTGATCAACTCAATTGTTCAAAAAAGGGTATTCATAAGCGACTTGGCAATGAATTTAAAAATCTTTGGGTGGTGCTGTGGGCCACTGGTATGCATTTTGCGACCACAGCCTTGTGCCCGTTAACCTGCGGCTTGGCTCAGCTTGTCCCCACGGCACCGTATCTTGTCCACAGATCCGTCAAGCTTTTGGTCAGCATTTGGTTGGAATGCGCATGAAGCGTCGTGCGAGTATGGGCATATGTGGAGGTCATGAGGTTGTAGCTGCATATTCTTGCGGCCTGGGAGGTTGAAAGATATTATTACCAAGTCTTTTCCTGCTTCAGGCGCACCTTCACGACCTGAAGCCACATTTGCCCAGAGGAGGTGACAATATGAAGGCTTATGAACTGCTGTTCTTTGTTGACCCGTCGCTCGACCCCGAGACTCGTCTCGCTGTTATGAAGCGTATCGATACCACGATCGCTGAGGGCGCTGGCAAGGTCGACTCCGTTGACGAGTGGGGCAAGCGCAAGCTCGCCTACGAGATCAACGACCTCACCGATGGTGACTATACCCTCATCAACTTCCACGCAGATCCTACCCAGATCGCCGAGCTTGATCGCGTCCTGCGCATCACCGACGCTGTGGTCCGCCACATGATCGTCCGTCGCGACGACCAGGAGTAAGACTGTCGTTTTGGACTGGGCTTGTGCCCCAAGAGGAAGTAGTGAGTTATGAGCATCAATCGAGTGAACATCACCGGTAACCTCACCCGCGATCCCGAGCTGCGCGCCACCGCCGGCGGAACCCAGGTTCTGTCCTTTGGCGTCGCCGTGAACGATCGTCGCCGCAACGCGCAGACTGGCGAGTGGGAGGACTATCCCAACTTTGTCGACTGCACTATGTTCGGCACCCGCGCCGAGGCCGTGAGCCGTTTCCTGGCAAAGGGAAACAAGGTCGCGATCGAGGGCAAGCTGCGCTACAGCTCTTGGGAGCGCGACGGCCAGCGCCGGAGCAAGCTCGAGGTCATCGTCGATGAGATCGAGTTTATGAGCTCCCGTGGTGGCCAGGGCGGCTACGATCAGGGCAATTACGCCCCCGCAGCCCCCGCGCCCGCAGCACGTCCCGCCGCACCGGTGGCCACGCCGCCCGCGGTCGACGTCTACGATGAGGACATCCCGTTCTAAGGGTTGTTCACCTATTTTTGAGTGAGAGGCGGCTTCGGTTCGCCGAAGTTGCCAAATGAAAGGTATTTTGACATGGCTAATGATTTTTCTGCACGTCAGCCGCGTCGTAAGTACTGCCAGTTCTGCAAGGAGAACACTGAGTTCATCGACTATAAGGACACTCAGCTTCTCCGTAAGTACATGACCGACCGTGGCAAGATCAAGCCCCGTCGCGTCACTGGCGCTTGCACGCAGCATCAGCATGACATCGCCAACGCCATCAAGCGCGCCCGCGAGATGGCTCTCCTGCCGTACACCGTCCCCGTGGTTTCCTCTCGTGGCAACCGCGACCGCGGCTAAGAAGGGAGACGCATCATGAAGGTTATTCTTCTCGATGAGATCAAGGGCAAGGGCGGCGAGGGTGACGTCGTAGAGGTCGCTCAGGGTTACGCTGAGAACTTCCTGTTCCCCAAGAAGCTCGCTGTTGCCGCCACCAAGGGCAACCTCAAGCAGCTTGACGAGCGTCGCAACAACATCGCCAAGCGCGAGGCCGTCCGTCTGGCTACCGCCAATGAGACCAAGGCTGCCTTCGAGGGCAAGACGGTCACCGTTGACGTCAAGGTCGGCGACGAGGGCATCCTCTTTGGCTCCGTTACCGCCGCTATGATCGCTGACGCCATCAAGGCTCAGCTCGGTATGGACATCGACCGCAAGCGCGTCGAGCTCGGCAAGCCCATCAAGGTTGCCGGTGCCCACACCGTTGCCATCTCGCTGTACCGCGAGATCAAGGCCGAGGTTGTCGTTCTCGTCGGCGTTACCGCCGAGGAGCTTGCTGCCGAGGCTGAGGTCGAGGAGGCCGCTGAGGCCGCCGAGGCCGAGACCGCCGAGGTCGAGACTGAGGCTGCTGCCGAGTAGCATTTGCTGCAACGCAACAATCTTGTTCTAAGAAGGGCGCTCTGGGAAACCAGGGCGCCCTTTTGTTTTATTTGCGCTGAGTGAGTGTCATGGTGAACGTTGCGTCGAAGTCCTATAGACAGGACCGTTCATCCGTTTGGTTCGGTGATGATTGGCGGCGCGCGGCGCGTTTTGGGACCGTGGCTGATACTATGGATGCTCGCAAGCGATATGAATGAGGATGCTCATGGCATACGACGATAGGGAGACCGGGCTGACGGTTGAGGACCGCGGCTCAAAGTTGGGTCTTCCCCAAAACCAAGATGCAGAGGCCAATGTACTGGCCGCTATGCTGCTATCGCCCGAGGTAGTCGAAGAGGCCCAGGTCGAGCTGCAGCCCGATGACTTCTACCGGCCCATTCATAAGACCATCTACACCGCGATGGTCGATATGTACAACAGCCGCATTCCCATCGACTCTATCTCGCTGATCGATTACCTGCGCAGCATCAACAAGCTTGATGCCGTGGGCGGCGAGGCCTACATTTTGGAGTTGATGGGTCAGACCCTGTCGCTCGTCAACTGGCAGCACCATGCCGCCATCGTTCGCCGCGATTCGATGCTGCGTGAGCTGATCGGCGCCACCAACGAGATCAACGCGCTGGCCTATAACGCTCCCACCGATACCAAAGAGGTCGTGGAGCTAGCCGAGAGCAAGCTGCTCAAGGTCACGGCGCGCGAGGTCAAGTCGAGCTACAAGACGCTGACCGAGTTTATGGTCGAGGCCTATAACGAGGCCGAGGAAGTGTGCCAGGCCGGTGGCCAGGCTGCGGGCGTGCCCACGGGCTTCCCGTCGCTCGACCGCATGCTCATGGGTTTTCGCGAGGGCCAGCTCATCATCATCGGCGCCCGCCCTGCTGTGGGTAAGACGTCGTTCGCCCTGAACCTGGCGCTCAACGCTGCCGCTGCCGGTTATACCGTCGGCTTCTTCTCGCTGGAGATGTCGGGCAAGGAAATTGCCCAGCGCCTGATTTGCGCCTACGCCATGATCTCGATCAGCGACTTCCGCATGGGCCGCATTAGCCCCGAGCAGTGGGCCAATATCAACGAGGCCACGCAGACCTTGTCCAAGCTCGATATTCTGATTGACGATACGCCCGGCACCACCGTGACCGAGATTCGCGCCAAGAGCCGCCGCATGCTCCACAACAAGGAGAAGGCCATCATCATCCTGGACTACCTGCAGCTGGTGAGTCCTCCGCCGGGACGCCGCTCCGAGAGCCGTACCGTCGAGGTCTCTGAGATGTCGCGTGGTCTGAAGATCATGGCCAAGGAGCTCAAGATCCCGCTCATCGCGCTGTCGCAGCTCTCGCGTCAGGTCGAATCCCGTACCGGCAAGCGCCCGCAGCTTTCCGACCTTCGTGAATCGGGCTCCATCGAGCAGGACGCCGATATCGTTATGTTCTTGGACCGCTCCGCCGACGAGGCCGAAGCCTCGCGCGACGATCGACCCGACGAGGGCGTTACGCGTATCGTCGTGGCCAAGAACCGTTCGGGCCCGATCGGCGACGTCGACCTGATGTTCCTGCCGGCATCCACCAAGTTCTATGAGCTTGATGGGGCACATGCCGAGGAGTAGGACAGGCGCCCGTTGCACGGGTATACTGGGAATGTTTTGTGCTTCTGCGTGCCGGCGTGGCGCGTAGACAGTCCATGAATGTAAGGAGTAAACATGCCGTCAACCGTTTTGGTCGGTGCCCAGTGGGGCGATGAGGGCAAGGGTAAGATTTGCGACCTGGTCGCCGGCGACTTCGACGCCGTCGTGCGCTACTCGGGCGGCAACAACGCCGGCCACACCATCGTCGTCAACGGCAAGAAGTACGGCCTGCACCAGGTGCCCTCCGGCATCATGTATTCCGACCACGTGTCGGTGATCGGTAACGGCTGCGTCGTCAACCCCAAGGTTGTCCTTGAGGAGATCGACATGTTCGAGGCCGACGGCATCACCACCAAGAACCTCAAGATTAGCGGCAATGCGCATGTCATCATGCCGTACCACATCGATCTGGATGGCGCCTTTGAGCAGAAGCTCGGCAAGAAGAACATCGGTACCACCAAGCGCGGCATCGGTCCGTGCTATCAGGACAAGATGGCCCGCATTGGCCTGCGCATGCAGGACATGCTGGACGAGGCGCTGTTCCGCGACAAGCTGGAGACCGCTCTCGCCCGCGTGAACCCCGAGCTCGAGCTCATCTACAACCTGCCCACCTACACCGTGGACCAGATTTGCGACGAGTACCTGCCCATGGCCGAGCGCCTGCGTCCCTACATCACCGAGACGAGCCTGCTGCTCAACAACATGATCGATGAGGGCAAGGACCTGCTGTTTGAGGGTGCCCAGGCGACGCTGCTCGACATCGACCACGGCACCTATCCGTACGTGACGTCTTCCAACTGCACCGCCGGCGGCGCCATTACCGGCTCCGGCGTGGGCATGAAGAACGTCGACCGCGTGCTGGGCGTCATGAAGGCCTATATCACCCGCGTCGGTTCGGGCCCCATGCCCACCGAGCTTTCCTATGAGTCCGAGGCCGGTCACACGCTGACCGAGGAGGGCTATGAGTACGGCGTGACCACCGGTCGCCGTCGTCGCTGCGGCTGGTTCGACGGCCCCATCGCCAACTACGCCTCGCGCGTCAACGGCCTCACCGATATCGCCCTGACCAAGCTCGACGTGCTTTCGGCCTTCGACACCATCAAGGTGTGCGTGGCCTACGACGTCGATGGCGAGCGCTACACCAGCGTGCCCGAGCATCAGGTGCGCTTTGAGCATGCCAAGCCCATCTACGAGGAGCTTCCCGGCTGGAAGTGCGACATTACCGGTTGCCGCAGCTTTGACGAGTTGCCGCAGGAGGCTCAGGACTACGTGGCGTTTATCGAGGATCTGGCACACACCCGCGTGACGTTCATTGGCGTTGGCGCCGGTCGCGAGCAGATCATCAACCGATTCTGGAAGTAATCGGGACTATTTGGTTATTGCGATATACCCCTTTGCAGCCCGGACGGGCGGCCGAGGGGTATATTTGCTTGCAAAGGGCTCGCGCGGAGCGGGCCATTCATCCATAGAGGAGGCACCCTTGAAGGCGGACACTCAAACCATCGACATCCTGTTGTTGGGCAGCGGCGGCCGTGAGCATGCTTTGGCAGCTAAGCTCGCAGCATCACCGCGCGCCGGCAAGCTCTACATCGCGCCGGGTAACGGCGGCACCGCGAGCTGCGGCGAGAACGTTGTTCTCGACGACTGCGATCCTGCGGCCGTGGCGGCGTTTGCACAGAGCCACGGATGCGGACTCGTGGTAATTGGCCCCGAGGCTCCGCTCGTGGCGGGCGTGGCCGACGCCGTGCGTGCGGCGGGTATTCCTTGCTTTGGCCCGGGTGCCGAGGGCGCCCAGATGGAGGGTTCCAAGCTGTTCTCCAAGCAGCTCATGGAGCGCGCCGGTATCCCGACGGCAGCCTATGGTTCGTTTACCGACGAGGCTTCGGCTCTCGCCTACGTGCGCGAGCAGGGCGCTCCGCTGGTCGTCAAGGCCGACGGTCTTGCCGCGGGCAAGGGCGTTATCGTGGCGACCGAACTTGAGCAGGCCGAGGAGGCCGTGCGCGAGTGCTTTGGCGGCACCTTTGGCGATGCCGGCAACACCGTGGTTATCGAGGAGATGCTCGTTGGTCCCGAGTGCTCGCTGCTCGCCTTTACCGACGGCAAGACCGTGCGTCCCATGGCCACCTCGCAGGACCACAAGCGCGCGCTCGAGGGCGACAAGGGCCCCAACACCGGCGGCATGGGCGTCTATAGCCCGGTGCCCATCGTGACCGACGAGGAGCACGCCACCATGGTGGCGGTCATGGAGCAGACCGTGGCAGAGCTCGCTGCCGAGGGTATCGACTACCGCGGCTGCCTGTACGGCGGCTTTATGCTCACGCCTGCCGGCCCCAAGGTGCTGGAGTTCAATGCCCGCTTTGGCGATCCCGAGACGCAGGTCGTGCTGCCGCGCCTTAAGAACGACCTGGTTGAGGTCATGCTCGCCTGCGCCAACTGCGAGCTCGATCAGATTGAGCTCGACTGGCGTGACGAGTGGGCTGTGGCAGTTGTCCTGACGAGCGCGGGCTATCCCGGCAGCTACGAGAAGGGCAAGGTCATCACCGGTATCGCCGATGCCGAGGTCATGGAGAACGTGACCGTGTACCACGCGGGCACTGCCGTGGTGGACGGCCAGCTCGTGACCAATGGTGGCCGCGTGCTTGCCGTGACCGCTCTGGGTGACACGTTCGAGAACGCTCGCAACCTTGCCTACGAGGCCTGCGAGAAGATTGATTTTGAAGGCAAGACCCTGCGCCACGACATCGGCCTGCGCGCGCTGCGCGGCCGCGACGCCTGGGATGCCTAAAATCCGAGAGGAATGAGACGGATGGACGAGAAGAACGAAGAGCTCGTGGATGCGCAGATCGTTGAAGAGGACAGCCGCATGTATGGGCACGCCGAGGGCGAGCCTGGCGGCGAGGTCGCTGACGAGCCGGCGCTGGTGCTGGGCGACGACGACCCGCACGATGCCGAGCTGCACGAGAAGATTCTTTCGGAGGAGTGCGCCTGGAAGGGCAAGATCCTCGACGTCCACCGTCTTGAGGTTGAGCTGCCCAACGGTCGCCGCAGCGCCCGCGATATCGTTCGCCATCCGGGTGCGGCGGCCGTTGTGGCGCTGACCGAGAGCGGCAAGATCGTACTGGTGCGTCAGTACCGCACCGCTATCGACCGCGTGACGGTCGAGATTCCCGCCGGCAAGCTCGATCCAGGCGAGGACCCGCTCGATTGCGCCACACGCGAGCTGCATGAGGAGACGGGCTTTAGGGCTGGTCGCATTCGCTTTTTGACGTCGATTGTCACGTCCTGCGGTTTTTGCGATGAGATCATCCACATCTACTTGGCTACCAAGCTCGAGTTTGATGCGCCCAACCCCGATGATGACGAGTTTGTCAACGTGGACCTGGTGCCGCTGCACGAGCTGATCGACGCCGTGCTCGACGGCAAGATCGAAGACGCCAAGACCGTCGTGGGCGCTCTTGCCTGCGATAGCATTGCGCACCGCCTGGGTGGAGCCGAACTCTAGGTTACGCGGTTTTACCAAACCGCGTAACAGGTCGACGCTGCAAACGTCCCTAAGCGGCAATCTGCCTTTCAATCGTCGCTCGCGTACCGAAGTACGCGTCCCTCCTCTTTCAAGGCACCTTGCTCGCTTAGAGACGTTTTCGCTGACGTTGCCAGAACATCGGCGTTATGCTTATTGGGACGCTTTGTTTTCAGCCCGACCGGTTCAACTGGATTTCTCACGCTATTTATTTCTCTCCGAGGACTGCATGTTTAAGAGGTTTCTTTCGTATTACAAGCCCCAGATGGGGCTTTTTGTTGCCGATACTGTTTGTGCTCTGGTGCTTGCCGCCATCGATCTGGCGTTTCCTATCATTCTGCGCAATCTGACCGGCGGGCTCTTTACCCAGGGTCAGGCTGCTATTATGCAGGCGCTCGGTATGATCGCGGTCGGCTTGGTACTGATGTATGCCATCCGTTGCGCCTGTCGCTACTTTGTGAGTTACTGGGGCCACGTGATGGGCGCGCGCATGGAGTCCAAGATGCGCGAGGACCTGTTCGATCAGTACGAGCGTTTTAGCTTTGCGTACTTCGATCGCAACAGCTCGGGTGACATGATGAGCCGCGTGGTCAACGACCTGTTCGATATCTGCGAGGCGGCACACCACGTGCCCGAGTGGATCATCATCTGCGGTATCGAGATTATCGGCTCGTTTGTGATCCTCTTTACCATCGCCCCGGTGCTGGCGCTTGCCATGGTCGTGGTGACCGCGGCGTTTGCGGTCGTCATGTTTTGGCAGAACATGCGCATGCGTGAGGTCTTTAGCGACAACCGCAAAAAGATCAGCGGCATTAATGCGCAGCTGCAGGATTCGCTGGCGGGCATGCGCGTGGTCAAGAGCTTTGCGAACGAGGAAACTGAGCGGTCCAAGTTCCGCGCCTCTAACGACCGCTATCTTTCGTCCAAGGAGAATATGTATCACGCCATGGGCGTCTACACTGCGACGTATGGCCTGCTCTCGGGCGTGTTGTACGTGATCGTGGTGCTGCTGGGTGGTTGGCTGGTGGCGCAAGGCCAACTGCAGGCGGTCGATATGGCGACCTTCGCGCTCTACATTTCACTGTTCTGCACCCCGCTCGAGACGCTTGTGAACTCGGCTGAGACGTATCAGAAGGCCATCGCCGGCTTTAGGCGCATGGACGAGGTGCTTTCGACCGCCCCGGATATCCAGGACAAGCCGGATGCCGCGGACCTGCAGGTGACGGCTGGCGCGGTTGAATATCGCGACGTGTGCTTTAGCTACGAGGATGTTGAGTTGGGCGGCGGCGAAGAGGCTCGTCCCGTGATTGACCATATGGATTTGTCCATCAAGCCCGGAAAGACCATTGCCCTGGTTGGCCCCTCGGGCGGTGGCAAGTCCACAACGTGTTCGCTGCTGCCGCGCTTTTATGACGTGGCTGCTGGATCCGTCAGCATCGATGGCCAAGACGTGCGCGACGTGACGCAACAGAGTCTGCGCCGCGCTATTGGCCTCGTGCAGCAGGATGTCTATCTGTTTGACGGTACGATTGGCGAGAACATCGCCTACGGCAAGCCGGGCGCCACGGCAGAAGAGGTTGCCGAGGCCGCCCGCCGCGCCAATATCGATGCCTTCATCGAGTCGCTGCCGCAGGGCTACGACACGGTCGTGGGCGAGCGCGGCAGCCGTCTTTCGGGCGGCCAGAAGCAGCGCGTAGCCATTGCGCGCGTGTTTCTCAAGAACCCCAAGATCCTGATCCTGGACGAGGCGACGAGCGCCTTGGATAACGAGAGCGAGGAGGCGGTGCAGGAGTCGCTCGAGCGTCTGGCGCGCGGTCGCACCACGATCATCATCGCCCACCGTCTCTCGACCATTAAACATGCCGACGAGATTGCGACCGTCGAGCATGGTCGCGTTGTGGAACGTGGTACGCACGAGCAGCTTCTCGCCCGTGGCGGCACCTATGCCCGTTACTATCGAATGCAGTTCGAAGGTGCGCGTGCGCACGAGCTCGACTGATTGATATGACAGGAAGTTTATGGCTGACAAGAACCCTTTGACTCCGGAAGAAGTGACGGAGTTATTCTCCGAGATCGACGCATCCGGCGTTTTGGATCCGACGCTTGCCAAAAAGCGCACCGAGCGCATGCGCGAAAAAGAGGCTGCGGCCAAGCGCGGCGACAAGGCGGCGCTGGCGCAGCTTCGCAGCGAAGATCGCGCAAGCCAGACAAAGCAGATCGACCCGCTGTCCGAGGACGACCCTTCGGGCTCGCAGGTGAGCCATACCATTACGAAGACCGCCATGGCTGTAGTCATCGGCATCCTGGTGCTGATCGTGGGCATGCAGATCGGCTACGGCGTGATGCGCCGTCTGAACACTGCCAACCTGTCCGAGAGCGTTTCGGTCGATACCGTTTCCACGGCACTGAAGGGCGGCCTTGAGTGGGGCAACGGCTTTACGCAGTTCCCGCTCGACTTTACCGTCGATGAAGCCGATGAGCGTACGGGCACGGTTGAGGTGACGGTGTTGGACACGTCGTCTGCCAATGAGCTCGAGCTGCTGTCCAACGGGCAGATCAAGGCCGCGGCGCTTGCGACCAACGCCCTGCTCAACGACAAGATTGACCGCGTGGTGTATAACGTTCACGCCTATATCGACGAGGATAGCAACATTCAGCACGATTCCTTTTTCGGCATGTTTCCCGCGCGGGGTCATCAGAGCGCCATTTTGACGTTTGTGTGGACCAAGAGCTCATCCAACGCCACGAGTATCGACTGGAAGATGCGCATCGTAAGCATGGACGACACCATTGCCGAGCGCATTCAAAAACAGGTGAACTCGGTTTCGTCGCTGATCGAGGACCCGGTGGTGAGCCAGACCAAGATTGACGAGGAAAAAGCCGAACGTGACCTGGAGCATCGTCTGCATGGCCGCGAGATTTTCCGCGGCGGCAAGCCCGATCGCTCACCGTCCGATCTGCTGGAACAGGACAAGAAAAAGTAAGACGCCGTCATCCCGCGTGAGCCACAAGCCCCGCGGGATGATTTTTTAATCCCCGTCCCAGAAAAATCATTATGCATAGAAAGTCATAATTATCATTTCGTAAACATTTCGATGAAATTAACGCCATGAGGCATGCTTGCGGTTACAATACCGCGAGGCCTAACTACACACCTTTAAGCCGGTCCTGTGAGACCGGGAAGGAGAATTATGGCGAACAACCATACCGCGGGCGCTGCCGCCCGCACCTTCGCGCCCAGCGAGCTTTGCCAGCGTATGCTGGCTAAAACCAGCAAGGGCACTTGCGGTCCCTGCATCCTGTACCTTGAGGATGGGACCATTTTTTATGGACGTGCATGCGGCGCCGAGGGCACCGCGACCGGCGAAGTCTGCTTCAACACCTCGCTCGAGGGCTACTTTGAAGTCATGACCGACCCGAGCTATGCCGGCCAAATCGTAACCATGACCTATCCGCAGATTGGCAACTACGGCATCGACGAGACCGACGTCCAGTCGGCCTTCCCCGGCGACGCCGCCCGCCCCGCAAGCGCTCCGGCCATGCGCGGCATGATCGTTCGCGACATGTGCGCCACGCCTTCTAACTGGCGCTCGGCCGTTAGCGTGCCGGAGTATCTGCGCGCTCACGGTATCGTTGCCATTGAGGGCGTCGACACCCGCGCCCTGGTGCGTCACCTGCGCGACAACGGTTCCAAGATGGGCATTATCTCGACTGAGATTTTCGACGTCGACGAGCTTGCCGAGCGTCTGGCCGCAGCACCCACGCTGGTGGGCGAGAACCTGGTCAAGACCGTGAGCTGCCCCGAGCCTCACGAGTTTGCAGCCGCCGACCTGCCCGCCGAGCACGACTTCGCACTCACGCCCGCCGCTCCTGCCCGCCACAAAGTGGTCGCTTATGACTGCGGCGTGAAGCGCGGCATTCTGGAGGGCCTGGTCCGCGCCGGCTGCGACCTTACCGTCGTGCCGTGGGATACGCCCGCGAGTGAGGTGCTCGACATGAATCCCGATGGCGTCTTTTTGTCCAACGGCCCCGGCGACCCCGACGCCGTGGTGGAGACCTACGAGCAGGTGCAGCAGCTGATCGGCAAGGTGCCGGTCTTTGGTATTTGTCTTGGTCACCAGATGATCAGCCTGGCCTGCGGCGCCCAGATGGAAAAGCTTAAGTTCGGTCACCGCGGTGGCAACCAGCCGGTCATGAACCTGGTAAGCCGTCGCGTGGAGATCACCGCGCAAAACCATGGCTTTGGCCTGCTGTTTCCCAGCTTGGGCAAGCTTGTCCCCGAGCTTTCCGGTGGCGAGACCGAGCATGCGGCCGATGGAGATCTGCGCGTCTGGGTGCGCCGCGGAATCGCGCCGGTCGTGATGAACGAGCGCTTTGGCCGCATTCGCCTAACACATGTGAACCTCAACGACGGCACCGCCGAGGGCATCCAGCTGCTCGACGCCCCGTGCTTCTCGGTCCAGTATCACCCCGAGGCCTCGCCTGGCCCCACCGATGCCCACTATCTCTTTACCGCCTTTACGCGACTCATGGACGGCGAGGAGAACTACCTGGACATCGACACCGCGAAGGACCGCCTTGCCGGTTGGAATTTTGCCGACGATGGTTCCGCCGCGACCAAGAACGAGGAGAATTAACATGCCGAAACGTACCGACATCAAGCGCATCCTCGTTATTGGTTCGGGCCCCATCGTTATTGGTCAGGCCTGCGAGTTCGACTACTCCGGTGCCCAGGCCTGCAAGGTGCTCAAGGAGGATGGCTTTGAGGTCATCCTGGTCAACTCCAACCCGGCGACCATCATGACCGACCCGGGTCTTGCCGACCGCACCTATGTCGAGCCCATCACCGCCGAGTTTATCGAGCGCGTAATCAAGAAAGAGCGCCCGGACGCGCTGCTGCCCACGCTGGGCGGCCAGACCGGCCTGAATGCCGCCGTCGAGCTGGCAAAAGACGGCACGCTGGACAAGTACGGCGTCGAGATGATTGGTTGCGACCTGGCCGCCATCGAGCGTGGCGAGGACCGCAAGCTCTTTAACGAGGCCATGGCCGAGATCGGCTTGGAGGTCGCGCGCTCGGGCTATGCCTACAGCGTGGCCGACGCCGAGGCTATCGCCGAGCGCGTGGGCTATCCCTGCGTGCTGCGTCCGAGCTTTACCCTCGGCGGCGCCGGCGGCGGCATCGCGCACACCCACGAGGAGCTCGTCTCCATCGTGAGCCAGGGCCTCGAGCTCTCGCCCGCCCACGAGGTGCTGGTCGAGGAGTCCATCGAGGGTTGGAAAGAGTATGAGATGGAGGTCATGCGTGACCATGCCGGCAACGGCATCATCGTGTGCTCCATCGAGAATCTCGACCCCATGGGCGTGCACACCGGCGACTCCATCACCGTGGCGCCGGCGCAGACGCTCTCCGACCTTGAGTATCAGCGCATGCGCGTAGCCTCGCTCGCCATTCTGGAGAAGATCGGCGTCGAGACCGGTGGCTCCAACGTGCAGTTTGCCGTGAACCCCCAGACCGGTCGCCTGATTGTCATCGAGATGAACCCGCGCGTGAGCCGTTCGTCCGCGCTTGCCTCCAAGGCCACGGGTTTCCCCATCGCCAAGGCCGCCGCGCGCCTGGCCGTGGGCTACACGCTCGACGAGATCGTCAACGACATCACCAAGGCCACGCCCGCCTGCTTTGAGCCCACGATCGACTACTGCGTCGTCAAGGTGCCGCGCTTTGCCTTCGAGAAGTTTAAGGGCACCGACCCCACGCTCACCACGCGCATGAAGGCCGTGGGCGAGATCATGGCCATCGGCCGAACCTTTGAGGAGGCCTTTGGTAAGGCCATGCGCTCGCTGGAGGACGGCCACCAGGGCATTTGCGCCGGTGGTAAGGAGGGTGCCGACAAGCTGAGCGACGATGAGCTCGCCCAGGCTGTGGCCACCCCGACCGAGCACCGCATCTTCTTTGTGGTCGAGGCCCTGCGCCGCGGCTGGGACGTCGCGCGTATCCATGCCATCTGCGGCATCGACCCGTGGTACCTCAACCGTATCAACGACATGGTGCAGGTCCAGGAGAGCATTCGCGGCCTGCGCGTGGAGGATATCGACGCCGACGCGATGCGCCTGCTCAAGCAGTATGGCACGAGCGACGCCGAGATTGCCGCGCTGACCGGCTCTGACGAGCGCTTTGTGCGTGCCTACCGCAAGGGTCTGGGCGTGGTTCCCAGCATGAAGACGGTTGATACCTGCGCTGCGGAGTTCTCGAGCGCCACGGAGTACCATTACAAGACGTACGAGAACATCTACCGCACGAGCCCGGATGCCAAGAAGTGCGTTGCCCCCGACGAGACCACGCCGGCGGACAAGCCCAAGGCGATGATCCTGGGCGCCGGCCCCAACCGCATTGGCCAGGGCATTGAGTTCGATTACTGCTGCGTGCACGCGAGCTACGCGCTGGCGGCCCGCGGCTTTGAGACCATCATGGTCAACTGCAATCCCGAGACCGTTTCGACCGACTACGACACGTCCGACCGCCTTTACTTTGAGCCGCTCACCTACGAGGACGTCATGGATGTCATCGATGTTGAGCGCCCCGACGGCGTCGTGGTGACGCTCGGCGGCCAGACTCCGCTTAAGCTGGCGCGCATGCTCGAGGAGAGCGGCGTGAACATTATGGGCACCAAGCCCGATGCCATCGACTTTGCCGAGGACCGCGAGCGCTTCGCCGCCCTGCTCGACAAGCTGGGCATCATGTACCCGCCGGCGGGCCAGGCCACCTCGTTTGAGGAGGCCGAGGCCGTGGCCGCGCATATCGGCTACCCGCTGCTGGTGCGTCCGAGCTACGTGCTGGGCGGCCGCGGCATGATGATCGCCTACGATGCCGAGCATCTGCGCGATTACATGGCCGAGGCTGCGCGCATTAGCCCCGACTACCCGGTGTATCTGGACCGCTTCCTGGAGGGTGCGATCGAGTCCGACGTCGACGCCCTGTGCGATGGCGAAGAGGTCTACATCGGCGGCATCCTGGAGCATATCGAGGAGGCCGGTATTCACTCCGGCGACTCTGCGACCTGCATTCCGCCGTTCAGCTTTAGCGAGAGCCTGCAGGCAAAGCTCCGCGAGACCACGCGCCGCATCGCGATGGCGCTGGGCGTACGCGGCCTGGTCAACGTGCAGTACGCCATCAAGGGCGAGACCGTCTACGTGATCGAGGCCAACCCGCGTGCCAGCCGTACCGTGCCGTTTATCTCCAAGGCCACTGGCGTGCCGCTGGCCAAGTGCGCGGCGCGCATCATGGCCGGCGATTCCATCGCGAGCCTGGGCCTGCCGAGCGACGAGCGCCAGCTCGATTGGTTCTGCATGAAGGAAGCCGTTATGCCCTGGGGTCGTTTCCCCGGTGCCGACGTCATTCTGGGTCCCGAGATGAAGTCGACGGGCGAGGTCATGGGTATCGCCAAGAGCTATCCCGAGGCATATGCCAAGACGCAGTTGGCGATTGACTACAAGCTGCCCGATCCTAGCAGCGGCAAGGTGTTCATCAGCGTGTGCGACCGCGACAAGCGTCACATCCTTTCGGTTGCGCGCATCCTGCGCTACCTGGGCTTTGACATCTGCTCCACCGAGGGCACGGCGCGCGTGCTGCGCGGCGGCAACGTGACGTGCGAAGTCGTGGAAAAGATCAGCGGCCCGCACGACGGCGAGCGTCCCAACATCGGTGACCTGATCGCCGACGGCAAGATCGCGGTAATCGTCAACACGCCGTACGGCCCGGGTTCGCGCGGCGACGGCTACCTGCTGCGTACCGAGGCCGTGCGCCGCGGCGTGACTTGCGTGACCGCGATGTCTGCGGCCAACACGTACGTGAGCGCCATCGAGGCCGTGCGCGAGGACCAGCAGGGTCACGGCAGCGCCAACGACATGGGCATGGATGTCATCGCTCTGCAGGACCTGCCGCAGTACACGGTGTAAGACTCATCCCGTCGCCCGGGGCGGGATCGGACGCTTTCTCTCGGAAACTGGGCTTCGCGAAGTTTTCCGAGAGAAAGGTCCGCCTCCCGCCCCGGCCTGCGGTGACTTGGTCGCACCGTGTGCTGCAGAAGGGGCTTTGCGCGATGACTTAGGCTAAAGAGGATGCGGATGTCGAGTGAGGATTTTGTTCCTTGGGGAGCTTGGATTTGGGCTCTACGTGGGACGGAATCCTCGCTTGTTTTGTTGATGGGACATTTTCCTCGCTCGGTTGCCCACGGACCGTGCACCCCGGCTATTGCATCTTCGAGGTGAAGGTCGTCTTGCCGGCGGCGATGTGCACGTGGAGTTGGGTTCGACTGTCGCAGCTGATGAGGACGCCGACTTCGAACGGGGCTCCCGGATGCCGAGCAAGGCGGAAACCTGTCACCCCGGGCTTCCGCACAGAGTCGATTAGGGGGAGGGACAACCTCGCCCGCGTCGTGCTTGCGATAGCTTGACAGGAATTATTACGCAAAATCTAAGGTGTTTCAAAGACGCGAAGTAGATGATATATTTTACTTCGCGTTTCCTAATGGTTTTGAATTTTGCGAAGTAGGTTGCCATGAAACTTATAGATCGCCCGTTCTACATGAGCAAGCTTTCCAAGGTGGCAGGTACGCCTGATATCAAGGTGATCACCGGAATCAGGCGATGCGGAAAATCGAAATTGCTTGAGGCGTTTGCCAGCCAACTTCGTTCAAACGACCCCTCGGCCAACGTCATACACGTCAACTTCAATCTACTTGAGTTCGAGCCGTTGGCGGAATACCATGCGCTGCATACATATGTTGAAAAGCACTATATCGAGGGTTGCCGGAATATCGTCATGATCGACGAGGTCCAGATGTGTGAAGGGTTCGAGCGGGCTATCAACAGTCTTCATGCGTCAGAGAAATATGACATTTACATCACGGGGTCGAACGCCTTTCTTCTCTCAAGCGACCTCTCGACGTTGTTCACGGGAAGAACGGTGGAGATCGAGGTCTTTCCGTTTTCACTTGCGGAGTTCTCGGCGTATCACGAGATCACTTCTCCAGCCGAGGCCCTTGCTCGCTATGTCCGCGAGGGAGGAATGCCGGGTTCCTATATCTACCAGGACGAAAGGATGCGTTTCTCATACATCTCGGATGTGCTTGAAACTCTTATCCTGCGCGACATCAGACAAAAATATCGTATACGTAATGCAGAGCAGCTTAAACGTTCCTGCGAGTTCCTGATGGATAACGTCGGAAACATCTCTTCTCTCAAGGGGATGGCGGCCGAGCTGTCACGAGCGAACCTTAAGATAAGCGACAAGACGCTGGCTGTGTATATCGACTACCTGTGTAATGCGTTTGCGTTCTACCGGTTTCGTCGCTTTGACGTCTCAGGAAAGAAATACCTATCGACGGGAGATAAATACTACCTGGCCGACCATTCGTTTCGCTACGCCGCGCTTGGCACGAAAAAGCTCGATTTTGGCCATGTTTACGAGAATATGGTGGCAATCGAGCTTATGCGCCGCGGATGGGAGGTCTACGTGGGCGTTCTCTACCAAAAGGAAGTAGACTTTGTCGCCATCAGGCGTGACCGTCGTGTCTATATTCAAGTGAGTGACGACATTTCCCAAGAAGCGACGCTTGAGCGTGAGCTTGATCCGCTGCGACGGATTCGAGACGCCTATCCCAAGTGCGTCATCGCCCGAACAGGGCACGAAACGACTGATTGGGATGGCATCAAGGTCGTCGACCTGGCACGATGGCTTATGGGAGAATCAGACGAGCTGGCCGTCTAGCACGCGATGACGCGGGCTGAAACGAACAAGCGAGGATTTCGTCCCGCGAGGAGGCCAATACGGCCCTCTTCGAAGGACGGAATCCTCGCTTGATCTCTTGGTGGGATATTTTGCTCGGTCGATGATCAACGGTTGGTGGAAAGCGATGCCTCGTCCGTGTCACCATTCCGTGATTGCTGGTATTTTCTGCATGCTAAAATGAATGCATAAAAGACTTTATATTTGGAGGTCTCGATGCTTGCTTTAAAGATGCTCGACAATCTTGTTCCCATCAGCGATTTCAGTCACGGTAAGGGTTCGGCTGCTTTTTCGAAGGTTGGGGACGATAATCCCGTTGTGGTCCTTAAACACAATAAGCCGGCATTCGTTATTGTGACGCCCGATGAATACAGGGAGGCGAAGCAGGCGGAGGAGGACCTCGCCTTGTTGACGTTGGCCCTTAAGAGGACGGCTGCGACAAGCGATGATGAACTCGTTTCCCTATCTGATGTTATGGCAGAGTTGGGTGTGGGCCAGGACGAACTCGATCAGATGGATGAGGTCGAGTTTGAATGAGCGGGTACGAAGTCGCTTTCTACCCGGATGCTCTCAAGGATGTTAAGCGTCTGGACGGCTCCCAACGAAAGAACGTGCTTAAGGCCATCGAGAAAATCAGAGCGAATCCATTGTCGCAGAACGAAGGCGGATTCGGTAAACCCCTTGGAAACAAGGCCGGTACAGATTTGACAGGCTTTATGAAAATCAAGCTCAGAGGAAGTGGCATTCGGATTGTGTATCGCCTCATCAAGATAAAAGGGGAAATGGCCATCGTCGTGGTGGGCGCTCGCGAAGACATGGAAGTGTACCGAACAGCCCAAAGGCGAGCGGTTGATTTTGAGAAGTGGGCGGAAGAAAATCTCTAGCTTCATGGGTGAAAGACTGGTATGCGGCGATGCGCTCCAGACACACGGGTTTTGGCAAGGCTCTGGCGATTAGAGGATTCGCCAGAGCCTTTTCCTATCCGTGGAGCACTCCTCTTGGACAGTTAGTTCAGATTTGTATTTATTTGAGGCCGCGTGGAGGGCGATTTGGGCTCGATTGAGCTGTTTTAGGTGGTCTGAACTGATAAAGGCGTACGGGCAAGAGCGAGAAGGACCCATTATCGGGTCTAAAGCGGCCCAAACCAGTTTGTTAGCGCCAATTAGCACCGCCAAAAAATACATATCTGAACTAACTGTCCACCACCCTCTGTCGATTGCTCATTTAAGTCCAAAATCGGCCAACATACGTAAAGGTATGGTCTATGTAATACCAGATAAACAGTACATTTTTGCTTAATTGGTATTTGGTTGAAGAACCAATTGGTATGGCTTTTTGAGCCCACTTAGCCGTCTACGTTCATTTTAATGACGCTGGGAGAATTTCGAACTTGGTTGCGCAACTGCTCCCGTATGCTGATTCAACATAATAGGTGGCTATCTGGTTACTACCAGTTGACCCCTTGATAACGGGTGGGCCCGTGCTGCAGGGCGCGCGTCCGCGACACTTCCGCATGTCGGAGGAAAGGAGTCCAGGTGCGTAGGAATTCCATTTTCACGAAATGGTGGGTGAAGGGAAGCGCAGTTCTCGTCGCAACGGCGGCGACTCTCGTGTTCGCTAGCCCCCAGCAGGCGATTGCCACGCCGCTCAAGGGCGTCGACTCGGTGACCGTGTCTCAGTCCGCCTCGAACGTCGTCGACATCGATTTCGCCGACGGCATCAAGGGCCGTATCACATTTCTAGAGGACGGCATTTTCCGTTACAACGTCGACCCCAAAGGCGAGTTCTCCGAGTATGCCACGCCGCGTAGCAAGTCCCACACGGCTAAGATTCAGGCCCAGCCCGAC
This sequence comes from uncultured Collinsella sp., assembly GCA_902464495.1. Lineage (GTDB taxonomy): Bacteria > Actinomycetota > Coriobacteriia > Coriobacteriales > Coriobacteriaceae > Collinsella. Next base: position 27,561 of record CABQJK010000014.1, read on the forward strand.
ACCTCGGACACCTACAGCAAGCCGAGCGCGACGGTTGTAGACAAAGGCGACGCCATCGAGATCACCGGCGGCAAGGCGACCGTGGTTCTGGACAAGGCGACCGGCAAGATGAGCATTAAATCGGGCGACCGCGTCGTGGTTTCCGAGTCCGCATCCCTCGACCTTGACAAGAAGGGTACTGTCCAGACGCTCGCCAAAGAGAAGTCCGAGAACTTCTTTGGCGGTGGTACCCAGAACGGGCGCTTCCTGCACACCAACCAGACCATCGCCATCTCCAACACTAACAACTGGACCGACGGCGGCGTCGCCTCGCCCAACCCGTTCTACTGGACGAGCGACGGCTACGGCGTGCTTCGCAACACGTTTGCTGAGGGTTCTTACGACTTTGGCTCTACGGACTCCTCGACGGTCACGACCTCGCACAGCGAGAATGAGTTCGATGCCTATTATTTCGTGGCAACCGAAACGGGCGCCTCGAACGTGGCAACCGAGATGCTGCAGGACTACTACAAGGTGACCGGCAATCCGGTGCTGCTGCCCGAGTACGGTTTCTACCTGGGTCATCTTAATGCCTATAACCGTGATGGCTGGTCAACGACCTCGGGTCAGAAGAAGTGGGAGACCAAGGGCAGCAAGTCCTCGAGTGAGAAGGGCGACGTTAAATACGAGTCCGGCATGTCGACGGGCTACAAGCTCGACGGCACGCTTGCGGCTGAGACGCTCAACGGTGAGGGCCCTGCGGTTGATACCGAGAACATGAAGGCGACCGATTTCGACCGCCAGTTCTCCGCCCGGCAGGTTATCGATGACTACGAGGACAACGACATGCCGCTCGGCTGGTTCCTGCCGAACGACGGTTACGGTGCTGGCTACGGCCAGAACGGTTACTACAAGACCGGCGGCGTCAACTCCGACGGAACGAGTTCTGCCGAGCGCCTCAACGCCGTGCGCGCCAACGTCGACAATCTTAAGAAGTTCACCGAGTATGCCAACTCCAAGGGCGTGAGCACCGGTCTCTGGACCCAGTCGAACCTCGAGCCCGATAGCAACTCCGAGACCCCGTGGCATCTGCTGCGCGATTTCGATTCTGAGGTCAAGACTGGTGGCATCACCACGCTCAAGACCGACGTCGCTTGGGTCGGCTCCGGCTACTCCTTTGGCCTCAACGGCATCAAGACGGCCTATGACACCGTGACCACCGGCGCCAACAAGCGCCCCAACATCATCACGCTTGACGGCTGGGCCGGCACGCAGCGCTTTGGCGGCATCTGGACCGGCGACCAGTACGGCGGTAACTGGGAGTACATTCGCTTCCATATCCCCACGTATATCGGCCAGAGCCTCTCGGGCAACCCCAACATCGGCTCCGATATGGATGGCATCTTTGGTGGCGATCCCATCATCTCCGCTCGCGACTACCAGTGGAAGACATTCACGCCCTCTATGCTTGACATGGACGGTTGGGGCACCTACCGCAAGTCGCCCATGACGCACGGCGATCCATACACGGGCATCTCGCGCTTCTATCTCAAGCTCAAAGCACAACTCATGCCCTATATCTACACGAGCGCGGCCTCGGCGGCCAACATCGACACGGGCAACGGCGATACCGGCCTTCCCATGATCCGCGCCATGCTGCTTTCCGACAACTCCGAGTACGCCGCAAGCACCTCGACGCAGTACCAGTACATGTTCGGTGAGAACTTCCTGGTGGCACCGGTGTATCAGGATACCCAGGCAGATGAGAACGGCAACGATGTCCGCAACGGTATCTACCTGCCCAACTACGGTACCGACGAGAATCCCACCATCTGGATTGACTACTTCTCGGGCAAGCAGTACCGCGGCGGTCAGGTCCTCAACAACTACGAGGCTCCGCTTTGGAAGCTGCCACTCTTTGTTAAGGCCAACGCCATCGTGCCGATGTACGCCGAGAACAACAACCCCGAGGCCGTGACCAAGACCAACACCAAGGGTACCAATCGCAGCCAGCGTATCGTCGAGTTCTTCGCCACCGAGGGTGAGGGCAGCTTTACGCAGTACGAGGATGACGGCTCCTCCATCGAGAACAACACGACCGAGGACGATTCCTACGGCACAATCGACAATATTTCCTACGGTGAGCATGTGAGCACCGTCTATAAGTCGAGCGTGGTGGGCGGCACGGCGACCTTTACCGCCGAGGCATCGCAGGGCGGCTACAGCGGCTACGACTCCAACCGCACCACGACCTTTGTGGCCAACGTCTCCGCCAAGCCCACGAGCGTCTCCGCCAAGAACGGCGGATCCGCGCTCAACGTGGTTGAGGTCGACTCGCAGGAGGCCTTTGACGCCGCGACCCCCGAGGCCGGCCAGGCGGTCTACTTCTACAACGAGACCCCCAACCTCAACCACTACGGTAGCGACGCAGGCAGCACCGAGGCCGAGCAGGGCGAGAGCTTCAACAACACCAAGATCACCACGAATCCCAAGGTCTACGTCAAGTTCGCGAAGACCGATGTCGCCACGGCAGCGCAGACGCTCGAACTGGGCGATTTCGTGAACGCCGATGCCACGCTCGCGGCCGACCGCCTCAACGAGAACCTCTCCGCACCCGCGAACCTTGCTGCCCCCGAGGACGCCACGACCCCCACGAGCATTAAGCTCACCTGGGGGAAGGTCGATGGTGCTACCTCCTACGACCTTAAGGTAGACGGCACTGTGTTCGCCGTGGGCGATGCGGCAGAATTCACGCATACCGATCTTGCCTACAACAGCAAGCATACCTACCAGATTCGTTCGCGCAACGCCGATGGCTACTCCGCATGGAGCGACGTGCTCGAGGCGAACTCTGCGCTCGACCCGTGGCGGAACGTGCCTGAGGCCGAGGAAATCACTTGGGAGGGCTCGCTCTACGGTAGCCATAAGGCCGAACTCGCCTTCGACCATGAGTTCCAGTCGGGCGACGGCGGTTTCCACTCCGGTGGCAACGATTTGGGCAAGGCGCTTACCGTTGACTACGGTCGCGCTTACAAGCTCGACAAGCTCGAGTACTATCCGCGCGATGATGCCGGTAACGGCACTGTGACCAAGATGCGCATCGAGACGAGCCTCGACGGCGTGCATTGGACGACGCGGGAGGTCGACTGGGAGCGCTCCGCCGCTTGCAAGACGGTGGCGTTCGACGGCGCCGTGGCCGCGCGCTACGTGCGTATGACGCCGCTCGCGTCCGTGGGCAACTTCTTCTCCGCCTCCGAGATCGCCATCTACAAGACCGACGGCACGGACGGCTTCGCTGTGGGCTCCAACCTCAACAAGGCCACGGTCTCCGACGGCGACTACTCCAACATGAAGAATTACCTGGGTCTTGAGAACCGCGAGCCCGACACCTCGACGTTCGACTCCCAGATCCGCGCCCACTTCGCCGACCTCAACGGCAACGGCGTCTACGACGTGTACGATTACTCCTTCACCATGGCGGCGCTCGACGGCGGCACCAAGCAAAAGGGCAAGGCTGCTGGCACCCTCGCGGTGATCCCGAGCAAGATGGAGGTCGAGGCCGGCGACGAGATCACGGTCGACGTCTACGCCGCCGACGCCGAGAACATCAACGCGCTCGGTGCGCTCGTCAACTTCAACAGCGACCAGTTCGAGTATGTCTCCGAGAGCATCGCGCAGGATGCGTCGACGGCGGGCATGGAGAACCTCTCGCGCGAGAAAGTGCAGTTCACGGATGGCCACCAGACCATCAACCTGGCCTTCGCCAACCGCGGCGACGCCAAGCTCTTCAACAGTACTGGTGTGGTCGCGAGCTTCAAACTCAAGGCTAAGACGGCCGGCAAGGTCGAGCTGCCCTCGACGTCTTGGCTCGTCGGCCCGGCGTGCGACGCGCTCGAGTTCGTGAGTGATGGCACCGTGACGATGCCCGGTGTCCCGCAGCCCACCAAGTCCGAGTACGGCCGCGACGCCTTTGACATCACGATGACCAACGACGAGCTCCCCACCGACGACGGCACCAACGTCGAGAAGCTCATCCAGCAGAAGAGCTATGACGGACTGTTCGACAACAATGAGGGCGGCAACGACTTCGAGTTCCTGTGGAACTATGGGCCCAACTGGATCGACGGCAAGATGCCGACCTACGTCAAGCTGCCCGCCACGATGACGTTCGCCTTTAAGACGCCGTCGAAACTCGATAGCGTCGAGGTCGTTAACCGCAACGGTGGCAACGGCACCGTGCAGAAGATTAAGTCCGTCGTGACGTTCGAGGACGGCTCGACCCAGGAGTTCTCGGGCGGTAGCTTTGATTCCTATCAGGCTCGCTACGCCTTTGGCCTCTCTGCCGAGAACAAGGGCAAGAAGGCGACCAAGGTCGAGATCACGCCGCTTGAGGCATCGGGTGACCAGATGCTCACGCTGCGCGAGATCAACTTCAACTACACACAGGGTGTCGAGGCCATCGAGGGTGTCGAACTGGGCAAGAACCAGACCGAGTTCTTCGAGGGCGATGTGACGCTCGTCGACGCCAAGGCCACGCCCGAGAGCGCCGGCTACCCCTATGTGACGGTCGAGAGCTCCGATCCTTCTGTGGTGAGCGTCTCCGCTGTCCAGGCCGGCGATAGCGTGAGCTACTACCTGCGCGCCAACAAGGCCGGCAAGGCAACGATCACGGTGGCGTCGGTGCTCGATCCCTCCAAGACCGCATCCTATGAGGTCGAGGTCAAGGCTGGTGTCGACACCTCTGCGCTCATGGCGGCGCTTTCCAAGGCCGCGGGCTACAGCGAGTCCGTCTACACCAAGGATTCCTATGCAGCCCTCACCGCTGCGGTCGAGGCGGCTCAGAAGCTCCTCGATGGCGGCCAGGGCAGCTATAGCAAGAAGGATGTCGCAGACGCCACGGCCAAGATCGAGAAGGCAATTGACGGCCTCAAGATGCGCCCCGTCGATGAGAAGAGCCTCATCAACACGCCCGAGAACCGCGAGAACGTCAAGGTGACCGGCTTCTCGAGCGAGGCCGACTATGAGGGCAGCAACGCCGTCAACGCTCTTGACGGCGATGAGCAGACGCTCTGGCACAGCGACTATGCTAATAAGACCGGTATGCCCCAGCACCTGACCGTCGACCTGGGCCGCGACTACGATCTCACCGACGTCACGTTCCTGCCGCGCCAGGACGGCGGCACGAACGGCGATATCTTTGAGGCCGAGGTGCTGGTCTCCGACACCGCCGACGGTTATGAGATGGGCACCGCCACGTCGATGGGTACGTTTACCTTCGACAACGACGGCCGCGTGCTCACCGACCGTGGCGACTGGAAGCAGATGAGCTTTGGTGCCGCGCGCGGTCGCTACGTGACCGTCAAGGTGCTCCACGCCGGTGGTGGCAGCGTTGACGCCTACTGCAGCGTGGCGGAGCTCAAGTTCTACGGTACGGCCGTTCCCAATCCGGTGGCGAAGGACGACCTCACTGCCGCGATTGAAAAGGTTGATGCCGAGGTTGCCGCCGGCGACCTTAAGGCCAGCGACTACACCGAGGCTTCCTGGACCGCGTTCCAGAACGCCTTGGCGAGCGCCCGCGCCACCCTGAGCGACGAGAACGCCACGCAGGACGAGGTCGACCAGGCACTCAAGGCACTCGAGAGTGCTCGCGACGCGCTTGAGAAGACTCCGGTGACCCCGGTCGAGAACCCGACCAAGAAGCAGCTCAAGGCCTTGGTCAAGCAGGCGAAGGAGACTGACACCAAGGGAAAGACGGCCGAGTCTGTCAAGGCCCTGACGGATGCCATTACCTACGCCGAGGATGTCTTGGGTGATGAGAATGCTTCCGACGCCCAGCTCCAGGCGGCCTATGACCAGCTCAAACTGGCCATCGAGGGCCTTAAGGATGCCGACTCCGGCAACCAGGGCGGCTCGGGCAACACCGGCGGTTCGGGCAACCAGGGTTCCGGCAACGGCTCGAACGGCGGCGGTCAGGCGGGCAAGCCCGCAGGCGACAAGGCCCAGAGCGGCAAAAAGAACGGTTCGGCGATCCCCAATACTGGCGACCAAACGGCGGCAACCGTCGCGACCATCGGTGGCCTTGGAGCCATCATCGCCGCGATCGGTGCCTTCTTCCACCGTCGTAATAAGGCTGAGTAGTCCCAGCGACAACTAAGCAAACGTGCCCGCCGCTCCGTCAAGGACGGCGGGCATTGCTTTATTATTTCAGCCAACGTACGTCATAGCAATCCCCGGTAGGTCGCAGGGCGCTTCGCGGGCGGGCCAGGCTTTATCTGAACGACTTTGCGAAGCAACCGGAGTGAAGATAAAGCCTGGCCCGCCCGCGAAGCACCACGCAGACCGCAGGGACGGGAGCAGCTATACTACTCTCTGTAGTTAAGGGTCGCGGATTCGCTGCGTCACCGCTCTCAACAGGAGGTCTATGTTTATGGCAGATCAAAAGCCGGTTGTCGGGATCATCATGGGTTCCAAGTCCGATCTGGGCGTTATGGAAGGCTGCACCGCCGAGCTCGAGGCACTGGGTGTGCCCTATGAGCTCGTCATTGCGAGCGCGCACCGCACGCCGGCGAAGGTCCACGAGTGGGCTTCGACTGCCGTCGATCGCGGTATCAAAGTGATTATCGCCGCCGCCGGCAAGGCCGCTCACTTGGGTGGTGTCGTGGCTGCCTTTACGCCGCTGCCGGTTATCGGCGTGCCTATGAAGACGAGTGACCTGGGCGGCATGGATTCGCTGCTATCGATGGTGCAGATGCCTTCGGGCGTGCCCGTGGCCTGCGTTGCCATCAACGGCGCCAAGAACGCCGCCATCTATGCCACACAGATTCTGGGTGCTTGCGACCCCGAGTACCGCAAGGTTATCGAGAAGATGAAGCAGGAGATGGCTGACGCCTAAGCGTTCCGCCGTTTCACCGCAGTATAAGGAGAGCCATGTCCGATTATCAGGGAAAACGATTCAAGGCTTCTCAGATTCCCGATCCGTCGAAGCCAGGTGCTGCCCGTGCGGCGCAGCAGGGTCGGACATCCTCTCCTCAGCAGCCGCGCGCGCCGCGCCCCGTGACACCGGCGACGCATCGTCGACAGGACGCGCCGGCCGCATATCGTCCTTCGTCTTATAGCTCCGCTAAGAAGCCGCCCCGGTCTTCATCGCATGCCGCGCCGTCGGATTGCACCGAGCCGCCGCGCAAAAAGCGCCGCTCCATTATTCCCATTCTGCTCATCATCATCGGTATCGGTCTGATTGTCGCCGCCGCCGCTATTTTTATTAATGCCCAGATTGGCTATAAGCAGGCGAGCGATTCGTATCAGAAAATCGAGAAGCAATATGTAAGCGATAAGGATGCCAGCGGCGTGCCGATTATCGACTTTGATGCGCTTGCTCAGACGAACCCCGAGATTGTGGGTTGGATTTACGTGCCGGGAACCAACATCAACTATCCCGTGGTGCAGACCAACAACAACTCCAAATACCTCAACACGCTGTTCGACGGAACGGCTAACGCGTCCGGTGCCATTTTCCTGGATAGCGATGACACCGCGCCGGGAATGGTCGACCAGCAGACCACGATCTACGGCCACCATATGAACGATGGGTCGATGTTCAACGTGATTTCGGATACGACTGACCAGGCAACGTTCGATAGCATTGAATATGTGTACTACATCACGCGCGATGCGACGTATAAGCTGCGTCCGCTGGCGACCAAGGTGGTCGAGGACACGTATGCCAAGGCGCGCACGACCAATTTTGAGGGCGACGACGGACTCAAGAACTACCTGTCCGAGATGCTCGACGGCGCTTCTGCCGTGGCGAGTGATGCCACCGATCGTGCCGCTTCGGCAACTAAGGTTGTAACGCTCGTGACCTGCCGTTCGCTGTCGCTGAGCAACACGCGCGCCGTCATGGTGCTCACGCCGGTCGAGGAATAAGTTGTTCGAGAGTAGCTAAAAAGGCCCCGTCCCAAATTGGCTACTCGACGACGGTAAGGGAGAAATGATGCTCGAGAGTGGCAAATTGATGCCTTCGATTGATGCTTGGCTGCGCGAGGCCAAGGCCGATGCTTCGGCGGCAGGCTGTGGGATGTATCTGACGCATAACGGTGTGGTGCGCGCGACGCCCAAGGCCGAGGTGCGCGGAGTCGAGACCGATGGCGTGGCGCCAGGCCACAGGGTGGGCGGCATGGTCTTTGACTACGACGCCGAAAAGGTACGGTCTGCTATCGAGGCCACGCGCGCGATGCCGGGTATCGGCTATGTGCGCGTGTGGCTGGCAAGCGGCGAGCTTGCCGTAGGTGACGACATCATGCTCGTGCTTATCGGCGGGGACATTCGCCCGCACGTGGTCGATGCGCTGCAGGCGCTCGTTGGCACCATCAAGAACGAATGCGTGAGTGAGGTCGAGCGCGAGGCATAGAGGATTGCGTCGATAGAAGGATCGTTTATAAAAATGCCCACCGGTACGTGTGATACCGGGGGGCATTTTGCGTTTTGGGCGCGGTGAGCGCTACACGCGCGTCGCATCCTTGGGACTCATGGTCATGCTCTGGAAGCGGTTTTCCATGTATTCGTTATCGAAGTGCTCTTCGTAGAACTGTGCGACGGGAATGTCCGGCTCCGTGCCGTTAACGCGCTGGTACCAGTAGTCGAGCGACTGCAGCGTCATGACGCCGTCGACCAGCATGATAACGGTAAAGATGACGGTGGCCGAGTAGCGGCTCTTCCAGGGGATCTTGTTGATAAGCTTAAGCAGCCTCGGCAGCAGCAGCTTGATCCAGATGAGGCCGCCCAGGCCCCACAGGCAGGCGAAGCCCGTGCAGGTGCGTCCGCCCGTGAGGACCACGAGCGGATCGGGCAAACCGAACAGCGTTATGTGCGAGTAGCTCCACGAGACCACGCCAAACGCGGTCTGCATAAACCAGCCCACGAACACCTCAAAGCTGGCGCCGAGCAGGGCGCTCACCAAAAAGATAATGATGGGGTTCTTTTTGTAGAAGCGGTTAAGCACCATGGTCATGAGCACGGCGCCAAATCCGTAGATGGGACTGAAGGGACCAAACAGCATGCCGGCGCGGTTCTGGTAGACGCCCGGGTCGTCGACCGTCATGTGCCAGATGTCCTCGGCGATCAGGCCGAGCACGCAGCAGACAAAGAATACCCAGAACAGGTTGAAGTAGTTGAGCTTGATGTAGCCTTCGCCGGTTTCATCGCGCCCGAGCATGCCCTCTGCCGCGGCGTCGCGGTCGAGCATCTCCTGCAGGCGGCGCTGCAGTTCGCGCTCCTGACGAAGCGTGGGGTCGACGGTTGCCGAAAGTGCAACGAGGATGCCGAGCTGGATCGCGGGACGCAGTAGGAAGGGCCCGATGCCCTGGAGCATCACGTCGACCAAAAGCTCGACGACGGTGAATGCAATAAGGATGTAGGACAGGCGGGCGGCGTTGCGGCGCTGGTTTTTGATAAGGTCCAGGCCAAAGATGATTAGGATGACGGCACTTGCCGCAGAGAGCATGATGCCGGCGACGATAAGGCCGACTGCGACGAGCGTGTTGTCGCCGAGCTTTTCGGTGGCGTTGCCGTTAACAAGTGCCGTGATGACCTGCCACATAAAGGCAGCGACCGACGGGAGCGTGCCCACGCCGGAAAGGATGCACAGGACGGCGTACACCTTAATGATGAGGGGGATCTTCTTGACCTCCGTGGCGCTGGGGACGCTGGGGTCGAGTTCGTTTCGATCCATACAGAACCTTTCTCGCTTTGTTGTAGGTTATAAGGATACGCCGCCGACCTGCCAAAAGACAGGACGAACGTCCCAATTGCAACAATGTAAGCCCTAACGGCGGGCGAGACGCGCCGCAACGGAAGCATGCGGGATCGTCGGTCCCGAGGCGATTGCCCAATAAAATGTTTGGCTGCAAAACGGATTATAAGCTCGGTGGGCTTTTAAAAAGCGCTGTTCACGCGCGGGAGTGCTTGTCTTGCCGTGCGTATAATAGGGCAGGTAACGCCAAATAACGAGGCTCTGAGGGGATGCCATGTCTCAAGAAACCATCCACGCGGCCGAGCGTGCCGCGGGACAGGTGAAGACCATGTCGACGTATGATCCGGACTCCGACCAGCTGCATGAGGAATGCGGCATTTTTGGTGTGTGGGCGCCCGATCGCGATGTGGCTCGACTGACGTACTTTGGTCTGCGTGCGCTGCAGCACCGTGGCCAGGAATCGGCTGGAATCGCCGTGGGTGACGGCGGCACGGTTATGGTCCGCAAAGATCTGGGCCTGCTCGACCGCGTGTTCTCCAACGCCGACCTGTCGACGCTCTCCGGCCAGCTGGCCGTGGGTCATGTGCGCTATGGCACCGCCGGTGCCAAGAGCTGGGAAGCCTCTCAGCCGCACCTCTCTACCATCAATAGCGTCATTATCGCGCTCGCGCACAACGGCACCCTCGTCAACACCGACGAGCTGCGCCGTCAGCTGATCGAGCTGGGTGTGCCGTTCCTCTCCAATTCGGATTCCGAGGTTGCGACCAAACTCATCGGCTACTTTACCCAGCGTACAGGCCATCTGCGCGAGGGCATTCGCAAGACCATGGAGCTCGTGCGCGGCGGCTACGCCATGACGCTCATCAACGAGCAGGCGCTCTACGCATTCCGCGATCCACACGGCATTCGCCCGCTCGTGCTGGGCAAGCTGGTGGACGAGGGTCTGGACCAGGCCGATGCCGCAGCCGTTTCGCAACTGCCGTCGCAGGACGGCGCCGCGACGGTCGACTCCGCCGTCCGTGTCACGCGCGCCGGCGGCTGGGTCGTTGCTTCCGAGACCTGCGCACTCGACATCGTGGGTGCCGAGTACGTCCGTGATGTCCGTCCCGGCGAGATCTTGCGCATCAGCGCCGAGGGCCTGGTATCCGAGCAGGGCGTGCCTGCAGCCGAAGAGCCCGCCAACTGCATCTTTGAGCAGGTCTACTTTGCCCGCCCCGACTCCATCATGAACGGCAAGAGCGTCTATGCCTGCCGTTACGACATGGGTCGTCAGCTGGCACATGAGGAGCCCGTCGAGGCCGACCTGGTCATCGGCGTGCCCGACTCCGGCCTGCCGCCCGCGGAGGGTTATTCGCACGAGAGCGGCATTCCCTTTGGCGAGGGCCTTATCAAGAACCGCTACGTGGGCCGTACGTTTATCGAGCCCACGCAGGAGCTGCGCGCCATGGGCGTGCGCATGAAACTCAATCCGCTGCGCGACAACATCGAGGGCAAGCGCCTGGTCGTCATCGACGACTCCATCGTGCGTGGCACCACTATGGTGCAGCTCGTCAAGATGCTACGCAACGCTGGCGCCAAGGAGATTCATATCCGCATCAACTCGCCCGAGGTCATCTGGCCGTGCTTCTACGGCATCGATACCGACGTGCAGTCGCAGCTTATCAGCGCCAACAAGACGGTCGACGAGATTTGCGAGTATATCGGTGCCGATTCGCTGGCCTTCCTTTCGGTCGAGGGCCTGCTTAAGGTCATGCCCAAGGGCGGTTACTGCGATGCGTGCTTTACCGGCCGCTATCCCGTGGCGATTCCCGAGAGCTTTGGCCGCGACAAGTTTATGGAGGGCTTTAAGCCCCGCAACCTGGACAAGCCGCTGTACTTTGACGACGACGCCGTGGTCGAGAAATACGACGACCGCAGCTGGGAAGAGGAGCACGGCGAGGCCTAAAACCTGCCATATGGGGACAGGTATATTTTGGTAGGTTTTACCTGCTGTTTTGTTGATATGACGGCGGGTGCTGTTATGGCACACGCCGAAATGAACGCAACTATGAGCACCGTTTGGCGCCCGCGCGGCGCCACGGTAGTGGGAGAGGAAGGCTCAGATGAGCGACAGCAAGCATGTGACGTACGAGGATGCCGGCGTCGACACCGCCGAGGGCGGCCGCGCCGTCGACGCTATTAAGCAGATGGTCAAGGACACCAACCGCCCCGAGGTCATCGGCGGCATCGGTGGCTTTGGCGGCCTGTTCTCGGCCGCCGCGCTTAAGGATATGGAAGACCCGATCCTGATTAGCGGCACCGACGGCGTGGGCACCAAGCTCGTGCTCGCCCAGATCATGGACCGTCACGAGACGGTGGGCCAGGACCTGGTCGCCATGTGCGTCAACGACATTTTGGCTTCGGGCGCTGAGCCGCTGTTCTTCTTGGACTACGTTGCCATTGGCCACATCGAGGCCGAGCATATGGCAAAGATCATCAAGGGCGTTGCCGACGGCTGCAAGCTCGCGGGCTGCGCGCTCGTGGGCGGCGAGATGGCCGAGCATCCGGGCGTCATGGCTCCGGCCGATTACGACCTCGCCGGCTTTACCGTGGGCGTCGTCGACCGTCCCAAGATGCTCGACCCCGCGAACGTTCGCCCCGGCGATGTGATCCTGGGCCTGCCTTCCACCGGCGTGCACTCCAACGGCTACTCGCTGGTGCGCAAAGTTATCGGCGTTGACGGCATCAAGCCGGGCACGCCCGAGGCCGCCGCTAAGGCCGAGGAGCTGAGCCGTCCGCTCGAGGAGCTCGGCGGCGCATCGCTGGCCGACGCCCTGCTGGCCCCCACGCGCATCTATGTGAAGCCGATTCTGGAGCTGCTCCGTGGCGGCGCCAACGTTCACGCGATTGCCCACATCACCGGCGGCGGCATCACCGAGAACCTCAACCGCGCGCTTGCCGACGACGTCGACGCCATGGTCACCCGCAACGGCGCCGAGATGGGCTGGGACGTTCCGCCTGTCATCACCTACGTGTCGCGTCAGGCCGAGCTCGCGCCCAACGAGGCATGCAAGACCTTCAACATGGGCGTCGGCCTGTGCCTGATCGTTGCCCCCGAGGACGAGGCTGCCGTGACCGAGGCTCTGGTCGCGCTGGGCGAGAAGCCGTTCCGCGTGGGCGAGTGCGTCGAGGGTTCCGGTAAGGTCGTGTACTCCGATGAGCGCTAGCGAGCAGATGGCTGCTGCCGAGGGCCTGGGCTTTGTGCCCTACACCCGTCCGACCGGCACAGATGCGGCCGATCCGCTCAAGATCGGCGTGCTTATCAGCGGTTCGGGTACCAACCTGCAGGCGCTGATCGACCTGATCGCCGTCGGCAAGCTCAACGCCTCGATTGAGCTTGTAGTGTCGAGCCGTCCTTCGGCCAAGGGCTTGCAGCGCGCCGAGCGTGCGGGCATCCAGACGCTTACGCTGTCCAAGGATGTCTATGCCGACCCCATCGCCGCCGACGAGATCATCGCGCATGAGCTGCTCGAGCGCGGCTGCGAGTACGTGGTCATGGCCGGCTACATGCGCATGGTGCACACGCCGCTGCTGGCGGCGTTCCCCAATCGCGTGGTCAACCTACACCCGGCGCTGCTGCCGAGTTTTACCGGTGCCCATGCGATTGACGATGCATTTGCCCGCGGCGTCAAGGTGACCGGCGTGACCGTGCACTTTGCCAACGAGATTTACGACAACGGCCCCATCATCGCCCAGCGTGCGCTGGCTGTTGAGGAGGGCTGGGACGTCGACACGCTCGAGGAGCACATCCACGCGATTGAGCACGTGCTGTACCCCGAGGTCGTGCAAATGCTCGCCGACGGGCGCGTCCACGTGCTGGAGAGCGGCAAGGTTGCAATTGATGCGCCCCGCGGCTAGCGGCGCACAGTACAATTTAGTTGAGTGGTCAGGGTGGTCATTGGCGCCAAGGCGCGCGTGGCCACCTTTTGTTTTGGGTAGTCACCCGCGACGTTCTTGAATGACTAGTCGTTTAAGAACGTCGCAGGTGACTAGGTGAGAGAGGTGAGCGCATGGCGGATAACGAAGCGCTGTTTACGCCTGAGCTGGTGTTTTTTGATTGGGAGTGTGCGACGCCGGGTGAGGCGTTTGCGCAGCTCGAGAGTGAGCTTGCTCCGCGCGGCTACATTGCCGACGGTTGGCTCGACGCCGTTCGCACGCGCGAGGATGCCTATCCCACGGGTCTTGCCATGCCGGCGGCAAACATTGCCATTCCGCATACCGATCCGGGGTTTGTGGCCAAGCCCTATATCGCGGTGGTGAAGCCCGCCGCGCCCGTGACATTTAACGCTATGGCTGGCATGGGCGCTCCGGTGCCGGCGCAGATCGTCATCAATCTGGGCATCGCCGAGCCGGGCGGCCAGGTCGAGGCCCTGCAGGCGCTCATGAACATCTTTATGGACGCCGATGCCGCATCCGACGTGCTCGGCCAGACCACGCCGCAGGGCATGGTCGACGCTATCCGCCGTCACTTCTAAGGTGCCGGCTGCCAGAGCTGTCCCCTTTGCACCAAAATGGTGCAGATTAACCTGTCCCCAATGCACCAAGCGTGCCGCGGGGGCTGCGTTGTGACACAATGGCGTTTGTTCGATTCGTTATGCGAAAGGCCAACTATGGCAAATAAGAAAAAGAACTCCGCACCCGAGCCGACGCCCGAGCAGCAGGCTCGCGCCGCCTCCAGCTCTCGCAAGAAGCAGCGCAAGACCCGCGTGTCCAAGACTGTCAAGATCGTTCTGGTGGTCATCGGCGTGCTGGCGATGCTGCTTTCCGTCTCGGCGATGGCGTGCTCCGGCCTTATGTCGCAGGCCGAGGACACCTCGGGCTACAAGCTGACCGGCGGTGTTGCTGCTACTATCAACGGCACCAACCTCACCGAGGACACCGTGACCAAGCAGATCATGAGCATGCGCACGTCCTACGGCTACACCAAGGACAAGGACTGGGCGCAGTATCTGGTCGACAACGACCTCACGCCCAAGAAGTATCGCAAGCAACTCATCGACTCCTACACGCAGCAGATTCTGCTTCAACAGGCACAGAAGGAGAACGGCGTGACGGTGTCGGACGAGGAAGTCGAGAAGGCTTGGAAGGACGCGTGCAAGCGCGCGGGCGGTGCCAAGGCCTTTAAGAAGACCCTCAAGACCTACGGCTACACCGAGGACACCTACAAGGATTCGCTCAAGGAGAGCCTGGCGCAGCAGAAGCTCAAGGATGCCGTGGCACCCACCAGCAAGCCCAAGGACAGCGAGATTGTCGATTACATCAACGAGAACCTGTCTAACTACAACGATGCCCGTCGTTCGTCGAATATCCTGATCAAGGTCGATTCCGACGCTTCCGACGAGGACAAGGCTGCCGCCAAGGCCAAGGCGCAGGAGTGCTTGGACAAGATCAACTCCGGCGAGCTGAGCTTTGAGGACGCCGTGGAGCAGTATTCCGACGACACCGGCTCCAAGGAGAAGAAGGGCGACGTAGGCTGGGACAAGCTCACCACTTTTGTCGATAGCTACCAGACGGCGCTCGAGGGGCTCAACAAGGGCGACGTGAGCGACGTGGTCGAGTCGACGTATGGTTACCACATCATCAAGTGCACCGACTACTTCCATGTCGATAGCCAGGTCGATGACATTAAGCAGGTGCCCAAGGACATCAAGAAGTATGTCTCCAACGTGGTGAAGACGCAGGCAGAGAGCACTGCGTACAGCGAGTGGCTGGAGCAGTACAAGAAGGACGCCGACATCACCGTTAACCCCATGCCCAAAGACGTGCCATACAACGTCAGCCTGAAGGGCGTCACCAAGAGTTCGACCGACGATTCGTCGACGACTGAGTAATCATGGGGCGGTGCTCGCGCGAGTGCCGCCCACGCTATTAGAGAGGATTTGCAGATGACCAACGAAGAGCTGCAGAAGGAAATGATCGCGGCCATGAAGGCCAAGGACAAGGTTCGCCTGTCCATCATTCGCCAGGTTAAGGCCGAGGTGAAGAATATCGAGGTCAATGAGCGCCGCGATGTGACCGAGGAAGACGTCAACAGCATGATCAAGCGTCTGATCAAGCAGACGAGCGAGACGCTGGAGATGTCCATCAAGGCCGGCACCGACCAGGAGCGTACCGACAACCTGACCGAGCAGGTCAAGATTCTGGAAAGCCTGCTGCCCGCGCAGGTTTCGGGCGAGGAGCTCGAGGCTCTGATCGAGCAGGTCATCGCCGAGCTGGGCGCCACGTCCAAGAAGCAGATGGGCCAGGTCATGGGAGCGCTCGGCAAAGCCACCGGCGGCAACTTCGACAAGCCTGCCGCGGCAAAGATCGTCGGCGCGAAGCTTGTCTAAGAGGCGGTCGGCACATAGTTGATGTTGAGGGGCGTGACCATCGCGGTCGCGCCCTTTTTTGGTGCTTGCACAGGACGGGCGCTCATTGGGGACAGACTTAAATGAGTGCCCAATGAGCAGGTACTCATTTAAGTCTGTCCCCAATGAGTGGGTGGAAGATTGCGGGTTCTTTACGGGAATGTAGTGTGGGCTGCGGAAACGTGGTTCTTTCCGTACAATAGTTCAACTCGTGTAAACGCAGGGAAGGGACATTCATGGCAGACATGATCGAGATCAAGCATCTCAACAAGTACTTTGGCGACCTGCATGTGCTCAAAGATATCAACCTCACCGTCAAGCGCGGCGAGAAGCTCGTAATGATCGGGCCTTCTGGTTCGGGTAAGTCGACGCTCATCCGTTGCGTCGATTATCTGGAGGAGCCTACGTCGGGCGAGGTCCTCATCGACGGTACGCCGCTCACCAAAAAGAATCACCTGGAGATGGCTCGCAAGTATAGTTCCATGGTGTTTCAGCAGTTCAACCTGTATCCCAACATGACGGTGCTGGGCAATCTGACGCTCGCGCCCATCAAGCTGCAAAAGAAGAGCAAGGAGGAGGCGACCGAGATCGCCATCGCCGCGCTCAAGCGCGTCGGCATGGCGCATAAGGCCGGCGAGTATCCGCAGAACCTCTCGGGTGGTCAGCAGCAGCGCATCGCCATCGCCCGCGCCCTGTGCACCAAGCAGCCCATCATCCTGTTTGACGAGCCGACCTCGGCGCTCGACCCCGAGATGGTCCAGGAGGTTCTGGACGTTATGATTGAGCTCGCGCAGGAGGATATCACCATGATCTGCGTGACGCACGAGATGGGCTTTGCGCGCCAGGTGGCCGACCGCGTCATCTTTATGGAGGACGGCCGCATTCTGGAGGAGGGCACGCCCGAGCACTTCTTCGATAACCCCGAGAACCCGCGCTGCCGCGAGTTCCTGTCCAAGATTCTGCACTAGGCGCGGTGATGGACATGACGGATATGACGAGGGCGGCCGTGTCGCGCCGTCACTTTTTACAGCTGGCGGGCGCCGGCATGCTTGCGCTGACGGGGACCGCGCTTACCGGTTGCGGCAACTCCACCAGCGGCGAGGGCTCCGACAAAGGGTCCAAGCTTGCGGCCATTAAGTCGCGTGGTCATCTGAATGCCGGCGTCAAGAAGGACGTTCCCGGCTACGGCTATTACGACACCGCCAAGGGCCGCTTTGAGGGTATGGAAGTCGATTTGTGCTACCAGATCGCCGCTGCCGTCTTTGGCGTGAGTTACAAGGAGGCCCGCGCCCAGGAGCTTGTCGAGTTTACCGACGTAACGCCCAAGACGCGCGGCCCGCTGATCGATAACGGTCAACTCGACGTGGTCGCGGCGACCTACACCATTACCGACGAGCGCAAGAAGAGCTGGGATTTCTCGACGCCGTACCGCACCGACTACGTGGGACTCATGGTCAAGAAGCGGTCGGGTTTTACCTCGATTGAGGACCTGGACGGCAAGGTCATCGGCGTGAGCCAGGGTGCTACCACGCAGGGCCTGATCGAGCAGATGATCAAGGACAACGGCTTTAGCTGCAAGCCCGAGTTTAGGGCCTTTAGCGGCTACCCCATCATCAAGAGTTCGCTCGACGCCGGCAATATCGACGTCTTTGCCATGGACCGCTCCACGCTGGCCGGTTACATGAACGAGACCGTTGAGCTGTTGCAGCCCGAGGTCAAGTTTGGCGAGCAGGGCTATGGCGTGGCGACCAAGAAGGGCTGCGACCTTTCGGCCGTGGTCGATCAGGTGACTTGCGATCGCCTGGCCGATGGCTGGCTCGACCAAGAGGTCAAGACCTGGGGTCTTGTATAGGCGCATCGTCCAAGGAAGGAATCAAATGCTCGAAGGATTATTTGACGCCGACCGTTGGTCGACGACATTTCAAAACATGGGGCCCTTCTGGGAGGGCTTTGGCGTGACGCTGCAAGTGGTTGTTGCCGGTCTGCTGCTGTCGCTGGTGCTGGGCACGCTGCTGGGCGTGTTCTCTACCACTCGCTCGCGCGTGCTGCGCGCCATAAGCCGCGTGTACGTGGAGTTTTACCAGAACACCCCGTTGCCCGTGCAGGTGCTCTTTATGTACATGGCTGGTCCGCAGTTTTTGCAGGCCATAACCGGTGCCGGCCAGCCGGTGCGCATCGCGCCGTTCGTGCTGGGCTTCTTGGGCGTGGGCCTGTATCACGCGGCCTACATCTCGGAGGTCATCCGCACCGGTATCGAGGCCGTTCCGCGTGGTCAGATGGAGGCGGCGCAGAGCCAGGGCTTCACCCGTGCACAGGCATATTGGTACATCGTGCTGCCCCAGACGTTCAAGATCATCCTGCCGCCGCTGTGCAACCAGGCGCTCAACCTGGTCAAGAACACGTCGGTGCTCGCACTCGTGGCCGGCGGCGACCTTATGTACCGCTCCGACAACTTTGTGAGTCTGTACGGTTACCTGCAGGGATACATCGTCTGCTGCCTTATGTACTTCATCATCTGCTTTCCGCTCGCCATGCTGGTGCAGTGGCTCGAGCGCCGCTCCAAGGAGCGTCCGCGCGGCGTGAGCCTGGCCGAGCTGGGGCTCGACAACGTAGAGGAGGCCTAGCGCATGGAAATCTTCAACGCGACCAACCTGCTCTACATTTGGGGCGGCTTTGTTAAGACAATCGAGATCTCGGCGCTGTCGATCTTTTTCTCGCTCATCTTTGGCACGGTGCTGGCGCTTGTTAAAAGCTATGCGCCCCGTCCGTTCCGTATTTTGGTGAGCGCCTATATCGAGCTGTTCCGTTGCACGCCGAACCTGCTGTGGATTCTGTTTATCTACTTTACGGTGCAGGGTTTGGACATTGTGATTTCGACCATCGCCTTTACGCTGTTTACCAGCGCTGTTATGGCCGAGATTGTGCGCGGCGGCCTCAACTCGATTCCGCGGGGCCAGTTTGAGGCGGCGCAGAGCCAGGGTTTTGGCTTCTTTGCCACCATGCGCTACATCATTCTGCCGCAGACGTTTAAGACGATCATTCCGGCGCTGTTTAGCCAATGCACGACCGTCATTAAGGACAGCTCGTATCTTTCGGGCATTAACGTGGCCGAGCTTATGTACACGGCAAACGTCGTGATGGCCCATGCGATCGATCTGTCGCAGGTGCTTATGCTCTACGGCCTGGTGTTTGCGATGTACTTTGTGCTCAACTTTGGTATCTCGCTGCTGGTTCGCGCATATCAGAGGCGAATGGTGGCAGCGTAGAATGTGGCAAAGGGACAGCCCCTTTGTCACATAGAGAAAGGAATCGCGATGAGCGATCTGGAGAATAAGAAGAATCCTGTGGTCATTACCATCGCGCGCGACTTTGGCGCCGAGGGCCACGAGATTGGTCGCATGCTTGCTAACGAGTTGGGGATTCCGCTGTACGACAACGAGCTGCTGGTGCGCGCGTCGCTGCGCGCGGGCGAGTCGCTCGATAAGATGGCGGCCTACGACGAGCGCCTGGCCGTGGAGAACATGGCGTTTCTGCCCGACCGCTACGATGCACGCTCGTACTCGGACAAGCTGTTCCAAAAGATGAGCCAGGTGATCTTGGACCTGGGCGAGACCGAGAGCTGCATTATCGAGGGTCGTCTGTCCGATTACCTGCTGCGCAACAACCCCAACCACATCGCCGTGTTGGTGACCGCTCCCTTTGAGGACCGCGTCGAGATCGTGCGCAAGAAGCGTGGCCTCAACAAAAAGAAGGGCGCCAAGCTAGTTAAACAGCAGCAGAAGGCGCGCGAGGCATTCTACAAGCGCTACAGCGCCGGCAAGTGGAAGATGACGAGCGGCAAGGACATCGTCGTCAACCGCGCCAAGCTGGGCCGCGAGGGCTGCAAGGACGTCATCGCCGCGGCCTACCGCTACAAGGTGGCCCAACTCGAAGGCTAGCCGACTAAAAACCACCACAAAGGGTACAGGCACCTTTGTGGTGGTTTTTGTTTTAGGCCGAGGGGAAGGCCTTGGCGGCAGTGCCTATCCTCGGCTTTTGCATAGTCTCGATCTGTAACACCAAGCCAGCGAAAATGGCTCTAACTGTTACAGATTGAGATAAACCGTTCGGCCGTCAGCCCAACGTCTTGATCTGTAACACCAGGCGGCATATTTGGTCTCTAACTGTTACAGATTGAGATGCAGCGTGGCCGGCCGGCACAATATCTCGATCTGTAACAACTACGATGCTCAACGGGCTCCACGTGTTACAGAT
>CABQJK010000015.1 GCA_902464495.1 uncultured Collinsella sp.
GGGAGGGGGTGGGGGTTGCGGTTGCGGCGGCGTTGTCGTTGGCCGTGGCGGTGGTGTTGGGTGTGGCCGCGGTGTCTGTGGTGTTGGCGTTTGCGGGGGTGGCTTGGCTGGCGTCGGCGGGGGTGGCGGTGCTGTTGCTTGTCGCTGTGTCTGCTGCGGGCACGTTTGTGCTGGCGCCGTCCTCGGCCTTGCCCGTGTCGCTGACCGTGGCGTCTGCTTGCGCCTGCTGCCCAGCGGATGCCTGAGGCTGCATCGCTTCCGCTATGGCCGCCATGGGCATCGTCGCGCCGACCATGGATGCGCACGCGATCGCGCAGAGCAGGTAGTAAAGGGGTCGTTTCATAGCGGAGCCTCTCGGTGAGCAGCCAATAGGGTCTGAAGGCAGCTCCAGGCCAGCACTCCGCACATGTTTTGTTGGGGTTTATTTTACGGGAACCCCAGTCAACATCAGCGAACTTTCTGGGGGATGTTGGGGAGGGGAGTAGTATCTGACTGTTGGGGCGTTGGCGATTGGCGGCGTCCCGCCCGTGCTTCGTTGGCTATACGCGATGTGGGAGTTTCAACATGAGGCCGTCTTGCGCCTCATCGAGGCTCGGCACCGAGGCCTTCCAAGAAAAGTTTGCGAGGCTGCTGCCAAGGTCAAGCTCTACATGGTCGTGTTCTTCAATTTTGCAGCCAAGGTGATTCTCGTCTGGTGAAAGGCGACATTCGACCGGACGCGACCCGATGATTCGATATTCCTGCTGGTAAGCGTACTTGGGCGTTTTGATAAGTAGGTTGCAGATCGTGCCTTGGAAAATTTCCTCGATCAGCTTTGGTCCGGGTATGCCATAGGAGATGGCGCCGTGGGCGTATACCTCCTCGCCGCCGGTGGTGTGGCTGTCTATAAGGCGCGCGAAGCTGTCGTACCGCACGATGCCGATCCATCCGTCTGCACATCCGAACTCGCGGATCATGCGCTTCGGGATTTGGACAGAACCGTCGACGATGTCGTTCTCGCGGACCTTGTTCATGCAGTAGATGGGCAGGCGGTAATTGCCGTAGATGCATGCCGGGAGGACTATGGACGCCTCGAGCGGATCGCCCTGTTCGCCAGGCAGGCCATGATAGTAGCCGGCCGCTTTCATGTACAGTCGACCGTTCATCAAGTCGTCGATGTATGCTTCCTTGGGTGCGAACTTGAGTAGGTATGCGATGCCGTCTTTGAGCATGGCGTTTCCTTTCTTGGGTAGTGATGTCTCGGACCGCCTTGTGCGGCCAGGTTCTTTGCTACCAAGGTAAAGGTTCCTGGCGGGACCCTCGTGCCGGAATGGCGCGCGCCTAGCGCTTGACGAAGTTGTGATCGCCTGTGGCACTGGGGCACACGCAGGTGGAACGTTCCGGAAGTTGTTGTTGGACGGAGGAGTGTCAGCCGCCGTCAACTTTCAACGATATCGGGGACGAGCTCATAGCTGTGACTGTCCTGCGCAACCGCAGAGGTCCTACGTTCCTTGGACGCGTAAGGGTGGTGTCAGGTGTGTGCTGAACACTCTGTTGGAAATGGCGCGGAGCATTAGATCCTCGCCGCGATGTCGACCTGTGCGGCCATCAAGGATTTGTTCGGCGTCAAGATCGAACTTCCAGTGCGGGCACAGTGGATTGGGATAGGATGGATGATTGGGTCATCTTCGAGCTTGCAGGTGAAATAGGGGCGGCATAGGATATCTATTGATATTCGGGTTTGGGATACGGGCCGACTCGCTTCGAATCGGGCCTACACCAACTTTCTCTACACTATCGTATGAGAGGAATCTGGTATGAAGATCGATTTGCATTGCCATACCATCAAGGCGAAATCGGGCGATGGAGGGCGCGGTATTGACCCGACCAGCCTGGCTGAGACCTTAGCAAACAACCAGGTTGGTATCGCCGCCATCACAAACCACAACCTTTTTGACCTTTCAAAATTCAAGCAATGCGTAGCTGAAGCGTCTGCTAAGGGAATCAGTCTCTGGCCGGGCATAGAGCTTGATATTCGAGGTAAGTCTGGGGTTGTCGGCCATGTAATCGTTATTGCTGACCCCGTGTATGTGGAGCAGTTTTCGGATGTCTGTAATGGAATGGTTCAATGTACGCATCCTGATGACTTTGTTCTTGAATGGGATAAGCTTGCCGATACATTTGTCGGGCAAGGGTTTGACTTCATCGTGATGTCTCATTACCGTCCCTTCAAGGGCAAATCTTTTAAAGATAAGGCACTGCCTTACGCCGATAATCAAGCACTAAAGGCAAGTTTTCCAGTAGAAACTCCGTTCTTTTTCGAACCTTCAAACCTTAAACGTGCTGGCATCATGTATGCCGATGGAGTCGATTGCCTAATTGGCTCTGACGTCAAAGACTGGAGCAAATATTGCGAGTGCTCTCTCCCTGAGATTAAACTTGAGGTCAAGAGCTTCAACCAGTTTCTACTCCTGCTTAGAAAGACGCCTGAAGTTCTCAAATCCGTTATGGACAAGAAAACGTCAGAGCAGGTTGAAATCACTTTGTTCGATGGCGACGCGAAGCTTGCTTTCCCCGTCTACAACGACGTCACCATCGTCTTTGGCGCCAAAGGCACTGGGAAGACGGCGCTTCTCAAAAAGATAGAGAGTCATTTTCGGGCGAAGGGGTGGACTGATGTCTCTTCGTACTACGCGTCAGAAAACAATGACAAGTATAAACAAATGGTGACCGTGAATCCCAGAGAGGAAGACTTTGTTAAACTCGGCGTCGACGACGCGAGTGATAAATTCGCTGGCATCAGAGCGTGGAATGAACCAGCAGTAACTCCTTTTAGCGATTACATCAGCTGGGAAGAATACAGTGTCGAGAAAAAGGACACAGCTCGCTTCGGATTTGCTTTGGCTTCTGCACCTGTAGATCCGGACCTTGACGCTATGAGAGGTCTTATCGCTGACTATAAGACATTGATATCTAGCGCTAATAATATTCTTAACAACAAGATCGTTGAGGCTTGCTTGAGTTCTAACGAATTCAGTGAACTTAGATCTGCTGTTCTGAGAGCATGTATGAACGCGCAATCCTATGTGCGATCCGGTTTCGTTGACGCTTACGCACTTCATCTCGAGTGTTTTACAGTCAAGAAAATGAAAAGTTACATCACTGCGCGAACGGGGAGCCCTACAAAGCCTTCCGGAACCGGGTTTTCGGCTTTCGCCTTAAGCTACAAAAAGGCGAGATCCATTTTGAATTCGATTTCCGATTCTTTTCAAAACGAGCCTTATGAGGAAAAAGTGGTGCTCGGACGTCTGGCTGAAAAGGGCGACGTTGTACAACATCGAAAATACCTAATAAACCCGTCGCAGGGAACGAAGGTCTCTTATCTTCGCGATAAGGTGAAGGCCAAGAATTTAAAATCGTTGGTTGCGGCAATAGGCAATGCATCGGATACCGCCAAAACTCCGTGTGTGGCATTGGCCTCGAAAATAGCTGATGTTAACAAGATGACAGATGAGATGGGAATTGCCTCGCTTAAGGACTGCCTGGGCGTTACCTCCTATGTGGCTTGTGGGGGAGATTCGAGCTATGAGCCCTCTAACGGGGAGAGGGCGATGATTGTTCTTGCCCATGCTCTGTTCGACGATGATGCCTCCATTTACATCCTCGATGAGCCTGAGGCAAGTATGGGCAATGAATTCATCAACGAGGTTATCGTAGATAGAATCAACATGCTGGCGAAAGCAAATAAAATTGTTATAGTGTCCACCCATAATGCCAACATTGCTGTTCGCACTTTGCCCTGGCAATCGATTTATCGCGAATACGATGGCGGTTGCTATCGTACCTACGTGGGAAATCCCTTTTGCGATGAGCTTAGGGATATTGCCGAGGTCAAACCGCCTAAGGTGTGGACACAAGTGAGTATGGACACTCTTGAGGGCGGGGAATATGCATTTACCGACAGGGAGATTGTTTATGGAAAACTTAACTAACGGAATCGTTCTGAACGCCGGTACCGACCAACACGTGATTACGGTTACGGTGCGCATGAACTCGGAGGGCAATGAGGTCCTTCACTTTGAAGGCGCTCCGGAAGAGTTGGACATCGACTTTGCGAAAAGCGACCAGACCTCTCTACGCAAGTTATTTCGCTGGTTGTTGGATGAGCAGCTCAAGCAAAGATTCAGCCTGAAATTAGAGATTGACTCCTCGGTTAAGAATGTCACTTATAAAAAGGTCGCTGAGGATTACGTCAATGATCTCAACGCTGAAATTGATCAGGTCTTTTTAAATGAAGCTCAGACCATTAAGGATCTACATGAGAAATTGGGATAGAGCACGGAAACGGTAGTGGTTCTGGGGACTCATAAGCCTCGATTAGTTTGAGGGTTCCTTTAAGATGGCTATCGATAGCGTCTTGATAAGAGCTGCTTCGAATATTGGCAGCATGGTTGTTTGCGAATTTGTGTATGAGACGCTTAACTAATGTGTCCTCGTGGAGTGCGATGCCGTCTTTTGGGTCGTTGCGGCTGCGGGCATAGAAAATGTGTTTAAGCGTTGGTGCTCGTCAATTATCAGGGCAATACAGTTCGAGCTGGGGGATGGGTCTCTTTTCGACGACCATAAGTGCATTCGATGACGCGTTTACATTTTTGCAGCATGGCTTAAATCCATCTATTGTGTCTTGACGAGGGTTGCGGCAACCTTGGCTTCGAGTATATGACGGACTTTCCTGGAGGGGTACCGTCTAGATTCTTTTGCAAATTGATTTAGCCGTCCTCGGCCCCGTCCTCTTCTAGCCCTCCGCCTTTCCCTTCAGCTCGTCCACCCCCCCCGTTTGGAAATGTCCGGGTACCTCCTTTTGCCGCAGTCGTGCTCCACTATGTACTTAAGCCTCGCCGTCATCAGCATGAGGGCCGAGTTGCCGTCCGGGAAGGTCCCGACGACCCTCGTCCTCCTCCTGATCTCGTGGTTGAAGCGCCCGATCCCGTTGTTCGTCCTGATCCGGCGCCAGTTCTCGGGCGGGAATTCCGTATGGGCAAGCGTCTCGGCGAACCTGTCGCGCACCGTCTTCGCGGCCGTTCCGAGCCGCATCGACTCCAACTCGTCCGCCTCCTCCTCGGCCTTCCTGCCGCATGCCTCGCGCGATTCCTGCGCGTGGATCGCCTTCAGCATGCGCGCCGCGGCCTTCCGCCTGGTCACGGGAACCCTTCCCAGCACGTTGCGGTAGAAATGCACCGTGCAGCGCTGGTAGCGGGCCCCGGGGAACACCTCCTCGAGCGCACCGAGCATCCCCGCGCGCTTGTCGCCGGTGACGAGCCGCACGCCGGAGAGCCCGCGCCCCTTGAGCCAGGAGAAGAACTCGCGCCAGGACTCCGCAGACTCGGTGTACCCCTCGGAGCAGCCGATGACCTCCCGGTCGCCGGCGGAGTTGACGCCGATAGCGACCGACACGGCCGCGTTCTCATAGGATCCTCCCCAGCTGCGCTTGAGGTAGATGCCGTCGACGAAGACGTAGGGGTAACCGCCGCCGGGCGGCCTCTGCCGCCTGGCCTCGATGGACGCGAAGGCCCTCTCGTTGAGGTTGGAGACGGTGCCGGAGGACACTGGCGCCCCCCCAGAGGAGCTCGGGGACGTTCTCGATCCTCCTGGGGGGAGACGCCCGCGAGGTACATCTCGACGATGGCCCGCTCGACCGAGGTCTCGCGCCTGCGGTAACGCTCGATGACGGCCGTCTGGAAGGTCGCCACAGGGATACGTCCTGCATGTCGGCGTACTTGCTCGCGGTGTTGCGGCTGGCGTGGAGCCTTCGAGCGATTTCGTGTCTCGACGCGCCGTCGGCGTCCATTGATCGCATGCCGCGTCTGCGTCCAGGGGGTACGTTAGATTGGCGAAAGTCAGTTGGCGTAGATGCCCATCCCGCACGCTAAAGACGCTTCCAATGGATCGCCCTGCTCGCTGGGTAGACCATGGCAGTAGCCGGCTGTATTCATATAGAGGCACCCGTCCATCAGGTCGTCGATATGCGCTTCTTTGGATGTGGGCTTCAGTATCCTCTCTGGTTTTTCGCTTTGGTTTGCAGGGCCGCCAGGAAGCCAAGAAGATCAACGTGCTCGTTGTGCGCGCTTCATTTTATGTCCGCGCGAGTGGCTACACTTTGGTAAAACGGCACGAAGGCATCTGTTGTATATCTCATGCTTTAGACATATCGGCGAGTTCAGAGTTGAAGGCGGGGTGAGTATGAAAGGTAGAAATCAGCACGTTACGAAGCGTTCGGATGGCAATTGGCAGGTTAAGGGCGAAGGGGCAAGTCGCGCTTCTTTCGTTACGACGACCCAGAGCGAGGCGATAAAGCTTGGTCGACGCATTTGCTCCAATCAAGAGTCGGAGTTGATTGTCCATCGTTGCGACGGAAGAATCCGCGCAAGGGATTCCCATGGTCACGATCCCTTCCCACCGAGGGGATAAAGAATCGGCTCCATAGCGACAGCGGCCCGTAATAGCGTGCCGTTGTCGCTAAATGATTTCTTCACTGCGTCGAAATACAAGCTTCGGGCTATTTCACCTGAATTGGTTGTTTGGTCTATTCAAAGGAGATGGAGATGGCATTCATTGGAGCTGGGCCCGTAGACAAGCATAGGATATCGATTAAAATGTTGGCAATTGCGGTGGAAGCCTTCGGGCGACACCTGAAGAGGGTTGATGCGTCGGCCCTCTTTTTTTGCCGATTTGTACGTAAGATTCGGCCTTTGAAAACTTGCATCTTACTTGGGAAAAGGCGATCTCAAGCGGCTAAACATAAAATCATTGACGAGGGGCACGGGTCGTGTCTGTGAACATCGTGACAGTCGGCGCGGAGTCGCTGCGCAAGAACACAGGGATTCTGGCGAGTGCGTTAGTCAGAGATGGCTTTACCGGGTTGCCGATGGTGGAGCCGGGCGCTGGAAAAGCTCTTTGTCTTGTGACGATATATTAAAATCGATACTGTTCAGTTCCCGGATCCGCGGATCGGTGTAGTTGGCGTTGTAGATTGTCGTGCGCACGTCTTCAACAAAGCGGCTTCGCCTGTTTTCGGTTTCCTGATGGCATGGAAGCTCATCTTTTCTTGTTCCCCTAGGTCTCTTCAATTGCCTCGTCGAGAAGTTCTACAAAGAGCCTACTGTGACTTGCCAACTCATACACTGCAGTATAGCTTGCGCCCGCTATCGCCTCGTGCCAGGCAAGCGGATCGTAGTAGGCGAGAACATTCAATACTGGAAGAAGGTATTAATGTGCTTTGCCCATATGCGCCCTGACAGATGAGGGCGATCCAAATGACTCTCTGGTTGTCGAAACGTACTTTAGCGACCTCGAGAAACTTCCAGAGGGACAGCATCTTGTGCTGGGTATTGGTGTTGCAAATGCATCTTTGGGGCATGGGCAAATAATAGCTGTCATCTTTCGGGTTGATTTATGGATCGATAATCAGTAGACTATATAAACAGCGGTATTGACGCGGATAGCCTACGGGTCCCGCGTCCTGCAGAAAGGCGGCTGTCCTTCTTGGGATGGTCGCCTTTCTTCATTTAAGGAGCCCCAATGACAGCAAAGCCTTTCTTGCCTATTGACGATCAGGTCAGATTACTCGGACAAAGGGGCTTGGCTGTTGACGCCAACACGACACGCATTTTGATGTGCGAGGGCTATTACTCAATTGTCAATGGCTATAAAGATCCGTTCATTGATAAGAGCCTAAGTTCGGAGTTCAATGAGGACCGGTATCGCAGCGGTGCATCATTTTCGGACCTTTATTCATTGTTTACGTTTGATAGGGAACTGAGATCTCTTACTTTTAAGTTTCTCATATTGGCCGAGGCAAAAATAAAGACCGCGATCGCTTACACATTCTCGAATGTTCACCGTGATCCCAATGACTATTACTTGCAGTCTTCATTTTGTACTCAAGATGAATATGCTGCTACGGGAAAAGACGAGGCAAGGTACGCTCATGAGATTTCTAATCTGACGAGCATACTTAGCCGCAGGGCATTAAAAAGTAAGTCTGAATTTGTCGTCCACTATCGCAATGAATATGGTTCAGTGCCGCTTTGGGTTCTGGTCAATGATTTGACGTTTGGAAACATGGAGCATTTCTATAATCTTATGAAGCCTCGTGAGCGGCGTGCTTTTTGCAAAATGATTGTAGATGCAACTGGGAAAACCGGATCGAAGAAAAGCGGTTTCTTTAGCGAAAAGGCCGCTCAACTTTCAATTGAGACTCTCGTTAAGTTTCGTAACGTTTGCGCCCACGATGAGCGTCTTTATTGCGCTAGGGTCGGAGGGCGTAAGAACATTAGCTACATCCAGATGGTGTGGATGCTCAAACGTTATCTGAATGAGATTGAATTCAGAGCGTTTGTCGAAGAGTTGACGGCTCTGTTGAGTAGGTATTTGAAAACCTATGCCATAAAGCACATACTCGACCAAATTGGATTTGTTGAGCTGCTTCAAAAGTCAGAAGACGGCACCTTGTTCGATTGAGGTGGAGGGTGTCGATACGGTTGAGTTGTCCTGCAATTGATATCCAGATGATTGCAAGACAATCTCTATCGAGTATCCAACTTTGCAGAATTATGAGCTGTGGTCAATGAGACGGTCGATGAGTTCGACGGTGGCGTGGGTACTATCTTTTACATTGAAGCCTAAGGCGATGGGCGCGCTTTAGATGAGGCCGTTCGCACGTGCTGCTGGGTCATAAGGAGTTTTAGACAATTAGAATTAGTTTGGAGATAGGTTATTTATCAAGGGGGCTGGCAAGAATGCGTCGCAATATCTTTCTGGGTTTTGGTTGTAGCGGCTATCGCTCCTTTTTCGGAAGTGAAGATTCGCGCTTCGGTCCATTTGATAAAGTCCAAGTCCTAGCGGGACAGAATAACTGCGGAAAATCGTCTCTTGTTGATTTTGTTATTAAGGCAATGACATCCATTGACGAAAGAGGGGAGATCGCCCGCAATCGCTATCCCTTTACCAGGGAAGATGCGCCCTTGCTGCTGAAATCAGCGGGGGTTAAATCCCCGTTGACTATTTCCCTGTGTATAGATCGATCTGTTTTATTGGAGTCGTCCAGTTTAAAACGACCTTCTGGAGAAAGGTGGAGGGCAGAGTTTTCTGAGCTATTCTCTCGTTCACCGTTTATATCAACAGATGGAGATGGTGTCTGGCTTGACTTTCTAACGGCGTCGCCGGCTGCAATGTCGTCTTTAGCAAATGATCTGACCGCATCTTTCTCGCAGTTTAAAAGTGCGGGCTTGTCTATGAACTTGAATCGCTGCTGCCTTGATCTTTTCCAACATGGCGGTGACGACGAATCGTGCTATGCCGACATAATCCGCAGTATTGTTCCGTGGGGGAATATCCCTCGCTTCGTCAAGGTCGATGCAATTAGGTCGGTTGAAGACGATGATCTTCCAGACCGTGATGTCGATCCTTGCAGTGGACGCGGCCTTCCAACAGCTTTGCTTCGTTTGTTTAATCCAGAGCGTTCAAATCATGCTCGGGCAGAAGCGCGACTGAATAAGCTGCAAGGATTCGTGCGCGATGTCATGAACGACCCCCGTGCCTCTCTGCTTGTCTCGCATGAAAGCCATGAGATATCTCTTAAGACTTCCGATGCCGATTACCTGCCGCTTGATTCTTTGGGTACGGGAGTCACGGAGCTCGTAATTCTCGCTTCGATTATTGCTTGCAACGACAACAGCATTATCTGTATTGAAGAACCTGAGATTCATCTGCACCCGGCTCTCCAGGCGATGTTTATGAAATACCTTCTCGAGGACGATTCAAACCGATTTATTATCACTACGCATTCTCCAGCCGTTATCAACTATCCTGGTGTTCAGATCGCTCATGTGTCTAAGGCGAATGGGTTTTCTGGATGCAGACAGCTTGACGGTCTGGGTTGCGCTCGCGATTTGCTTGATGATTTGGGGGTCAAGGCCTCCGATCTGTTGCAAGCAAACTTTGTTGTGTGGGTTGAGGGACCCTCGGATCGTGTGTACCTGAATTATTGGATTAAGAGATGGTCTGATGAGCACAACATTTTGCTCGAAGAAGGTATTCATTACAGCGTAATGATTTACGGTGGCAAGTTGCTGAATGCGTTAGATGCAAGCACTTGCGGAGAAGTTCCCGCGGAGCTGATATCCCTCTTTAGAATCAATACGCATTTCTGCGTGCTGATGGATTCTGATAAGAAATCCTCTCATTCGAGGCTTAATTCAACCAAGCGTCGTATTATTGACGAGTGCGCACAGAGCGGCGCAATGTCGTGGGTTACCTGGGGCGCAACAATTGAGAACTATGTTCCAGAAGATGCCCTAGTAGCTTCGATTGAGAAATGTTATCCGGTTAAAAAATGGGAGCATCCCCTTGGTGACAGATTTATTTGCCCGCTGAGCTTTATGTTTAAG
This sequence comes from uncultured Collinsella sp., assembly GCA_902464495.1. Classification (GTDB taxonomy): domain Bacteria; phylum Actinomycetota; class Coriobacteriia; order Coriobacteriales; family Coriobacteriaceae; genus Collinsella. The sequence goes on from CABQJK010000015.1 coordinate 10,428, forward strand.
GGTATAAAGAGCCAGCCAAGCAAAATCAAGATTGCAAGGACTGCCTGTGGGGCTGGTTTTTCTCCGTTGGGTGATGCAATGAAACGCGTGGCCGAGTTGTGCGATCTGATATGTGCGGCCAATGACGTTGAAACGCAGTAGGTGAATTATCGACCTGTCAATCATGATTGAGGTGTGCGGCAGCTTTGGACAATAGCGTTGCGTATGAGTTGTATCTATACACGATTGATACTTACAAGAGACTTGCCAACACGCTTCCACTTGATGAGAGGCTTGCCCGTTTCGATCCTAGTTGCTTTTCGAAATTAGGTGAACTTGAGCTTGGGGATGAAGCGTTTGCTGCGGTCTCGGTGCGTCTTATGCTGCAGCGCAAGTATTTTGTGCGCGGAAAGGACTTGTTTCTCAGGGGGCTGCTCAAGTCTGCTGAACGGGACTTCGCTTCTAGTAAGGATGTGATTGAATCCTTGCTGGATAGTCTTGATGCCCTTAATAGCCAATCAATTGAGTTTGCCTTTGGGGACGGCAAGGTTGTCGAGGGTGCCTTTGCAAACGTCGAAGATGTAATGTACGGAGTGCTGATGCACGCGGATATAACGCGGGCGGAGAACCTCGTCTCTGTTCCCGAGCACATGAGACTTGTTGCCCTAGCACCGTATATCGCGGGGAGAGAACAGATTTTGCTGCAGTTCTCTGAGTTCCTTCTTAATGCTGGAATCAAGCCGCTATCGAGGAAAGAGGAAGCATCGGCAACTGTTTCGTTTGAATCAAAAGGCGCTTTTCGCCAGATTGAGAATTCGCCATTTTGGCGAAATCTTCGCGGTAGAGATCTTGGGGATGAGGACATTGAGAAAAAGGTCCAGCAAGGTTCGCGCGATGATTTAGAGATAATCACCGCTGTTCTACTATTCAAAGAGGCGCTTGGCAGAAGGCCCCTGGACCCCAGCGAACTCAATTCCCTTGTCGCACGGGAGACCATTTTCAGATGGGGTGATTATTTGCAAGCCGCCGAGCTTTTGGAAGGGGATTATGGAATGAGCACTCTTGTTCGGTATCAAGAGGACGGCTCGGCCCTCGTAAAGCTTCTCCCAAACGTTCGAGAACCGTTTCTGATTGAGGGGCCGCAGCTCATCGAGGGCGGGCATGAAATAGTCCTGGTGAAGCGGAACGGCATTTGGAAGATATGGGCTATGAGGTGACTCTTTTCATCTAGTTTGGACGGCCTTTTATCCATTGGCGGGCGACGTATCACTTCTTTTGCAATTTAACAGCCACATAGCGAGTGCGGCCACGCCCAGTCATATGATTCCCAGCGCTAAATAGCAAATCACTGACGAGGGCGCATGGACCGCGTCTGCGAGAGTCGCAACATTTGACGAGGGATCGCCGCGTAGGGATATAAAGAATCTGGCGAGTGCGTTAGTCAGAGATGGCTTTACCGGGTTGCCGATGGTGGAGCCGGGCGCTGGAAAAGCTCTTTGTCTTGTGACGATATATTAAAATCGATACTGTTCAGTTCCCGGATCCGCGGATCGGTGTAGTTGGCGTTGTAGATTGTCGTGCGCACGTCTTCAACAAAGCGGCTTCGCCTGTTTTCGGTTTCCTGATGGCATGGAAGCTCATCTTTTCTTGTTCCCCTAGGTCTCTTCAATTGCCTCGTCGAGAAGTTCTACAAAGAGCCTACTGTGACTTGCCAACTCATACACTGCAGTATAGCTTGCGCCCGCTATCGCCTCGTGCCAGGCAAGCGGATCGTAGTAGGCGAGAACATTCAATACTGGAAGAAGGCATTGATATGGGAAGTGCCGTGCCTTTTTGCCACCAAAATGCCCACCGTGCTTAATGGCGTAATTCATAAGATTTGTTATGGTCTCGGCCGGCTAGTTACGGGCTGATTTCCTCAATCAAGGGGAGATGGTGTAGAGTATTTTCCTACAATACAAAAGCTCTTCGGGAGCTTTAAGGGCGATGCTTTCTGTTAGAGAGTGTTGCCCTTTTTCATGCATGTAATGTGCGACGTGCTTGCTAAACGCCATTCCGGCAATGGGATGGTCGAGTGTGGGCGGTTTGCACCTTGCACCTTGCGCCTGCTGTCATTGGTGTAGCAAGCACTTGATTTAGCATACCTAAAGTCTATAATCAAAGAAAAACTCTGATATACCTTTTAAAACAATGAAAAGAATGTTGAGTACCATGCTTTGCCAGTTCACCTTCAGGAACTATAGATCCTATCGCGACGAGACCGAGCTTTCCATGCAGGCAACATCGATGAGGGAGTTCGAGTGCTCCCTCATAGAGTTCCCTGACGGGCAGAGTTTTCTTCCGGTGGCTGCGGTGTACGGGCCTAACGCTGGCGGCAAGTCTAACCTGCTCGAGGCGCTTGATTACGTTCGCTCGGCGGTGGCCAGGCCGATCAGATTGCTGTCTGCCAGCACTGATGCGCCAGAGGGTAACCGTCCTTCGATACCACGTTGCTCTGCGTTTGAGTTCGATGAAGTGTCGGCTGCTGAGCCCACCGAATTCGAGCTCTACTATCGCGCGGGTGAGCACGAGTACCGCTATGCCCTGTCCGTGCATGCGGACGAGATCGTGTCCGAAGGCCTGTGGCGGCGAAAATTGGGAGCGTCACGCACGGCGATGCTGTTCGAGCGTGAGGGCGCAGAGGTTGAACTAGGCCCCACGCTGCGTAAGCTCGTGACGGCTGCGAGATTCAACCCGAGACTGCCGTACCTGTCGTTTCTCTGCATCAACTTTGACGCGCCGGTGGTCATGGAAGCTGCCAGCTGGTTTCTTGACGGGGTGTTCCTGAACTATAACAGCTCCTATCTGGAGCAGATGCTCGAACAATTGCTCGACGAGGATGACTCACCCGACGTCACGCGTTTTTTGCGCGCCGTTGATGTGCGTATTGATGGCTTCAGAGTGGAGAGGGCGCCGGAGTGGCGCGGCCAGCGCGTCTTCGTGAGGCACGAGGTGGGCGGCAAGGCGTACGAGCTGCGTTTATCCGAGGAATCTGCCGGAACCCAGAAGCTCATGGGGTTGGCTGCGTATCTGATGACAGCGCTTGAGCGTGGTGGCACCGTTGTGGTAGACGAGCTCGACGCCAAACTGCACCCGAAGCTTCTTCGCTATGTGATTCTGCTGTTTAAGGATCCTGGGGTCAACAAGAGTGGCGCGCAGCTCATCTTCTCGTCCCAGGATGTGTCAACCATGCGAAACGATGTGTTCCGCCGTGACGAGATATGGTTCGCTGCGCGCGGCGAGGCGGAGGTGAGTCAACTGTGGTCTCTCGCCGACATCCACGAGGTAAACGGTAATCTGGTAAGCAAGAACGCGGCTTTCGACAAGCAATACCTGTCCGGTCGCTACGGCGCCGATCCGTATCTCACCCGCATCGAGGAGTGGGATTAGCATGGCGGCGAAGAAGTCGAAGGGTTGGCGCAGCGGCAAGCGCGAAGGCCGTTCGCGTATGGTTCAAATGACACGTCATCTCGTAGTGAGTGAGGGCAAGGAGACTGAGCCTCGCTACTTTGAGGGTGTGCGTGCGGCGTTGGGCGCAGCAAACGAGCGTAAGGTTGCCATTGTCGTTAAGGGAACCGGCAAACACACGCTTGACCTGCTTGACTTCGCAGTCGAACACTGCCGCTATGCGCCCGAGACGTTCGACCACGTGTGGCTCGTGTATGACAAGGATGACTTCCCTGCGTCCGACTTTGACGCGATGGAGTGCAAGTGCAACGAGCTCTCCGATGGTTCGAGGACCTTCCATGCATTGTGGTCGAACCCCTGCTTCGAGCTGTGGCCGCTTCTGCACTTTCGCTACACGACCGCGCATATGTCCGCGTCCGACTGCCAGCATGCCCTCGCACAGGAGATGTCGAGAGACCTGGGCATCGAGTACCGCAAGAACTTGGACGGGCTGTTCGAGGTGGTGGACGGCAAACGAGGCGAGGCATTGCAGCGTGTTGGGCGCCTTGTCACATACCATAGGGGGCTGGGTAACGTTAAGCCATCTGCGCAAAACCCTGCAACCAAGGTGGGCGAAATTTTCGATGTAATCGGGCCGTATCTGGTCGGCTAGTCGAGTCTGTGGATTGGCTTTCCGGTTAGGGCGATTGGCGGATTGTGATGCGCTATTGCAAATCCGGTGCGTAGGAGAAGTGCGGAGAAAAATCGAAACTCGCCGAGCATAGCCCGATTTCAGACAACAAAACCGCAGGTCGCGGGTGCCCAAAACTAGGGTCTGGTCGACAGGTCTCGTTTTCTCACCATACTTCCGGATTGGGCGCTCATTTTGGACTCTCGAAGTCCCCACATTCCCTAAAAAAGTTCTTAAAACAGCCTTAAAGGGGTTCCAACTCGCGTTGACAGCGTAAAATACGCATGTTTGACTATGACAGAAGTGGATTTTAGGGGAGGAGTACGCCATGGAGGTGCTGGTTGTTGGCAACACCGCATATGTTGACGATGACTTTTGCGCCAAGGCGTTCCCCGGGGACCACGTTAAGGTCGTCGCTGCCGCGGAAGCGCGCCGCGACGAGTCGTCGCCCCATGCCTCGTGGAAAGAGCTCCTCCAGCACCTGGATCAGGCCTACGAGTTCGACCGCGTGGTCTACCTGTCTAATTACCTTACCCCGCATACCGATACCGTGGGTGATATCGAGCTGCTGCGCTCGGTCTTTCGTACGTGCGCGGGTCGCCGGGTCCAACTGCTGTATGTAGCGGGGCCCGCGGGTGCCGAGGGTGCCGCCGATGCCGCGGGGCGAACGGGCAAGGGCATTATCGCGCACGCAGCAAACGACCTGTGCCGCTACTACGCTGCTCGCGAGGGCGTTCAGACCAAGATCCTGCGCGTGCCGTTCCTGTATACCGCATCTGCCGCGTTGGAGGACCCGTTTTTGGTGCCGATGCTCGACGCATGCTCAACCGGATCGGCCGCTTTGCAGGGCGCGCAGGATGCGGCGTTTCCCCTGCTGTGTGCCGAGGAGCTTGCGGTGCTGGTACGCCGTATCTTCGACAGCTGGAATGGTAACTTTGAGACGCTCGACGTAGCCGATACCTTCCATCACACGGTGGGTGAGGTGGGCGACGCCCTCAAGGCGCTGTTCCCAGGGCTCTCAGTTGCCTATGGCGATTCTGCCGGTTACGCCCTGCCCGCCAGCGACGTCGCTCGCGTGCGCTATGGCTGGTTTCAGCGCTACGACTTGCTGCGCGATCTCTCGACCATTCAGGCTCGCTGGGATGCTGACCGTGCAAAGAAGGTCAACCCCTTGCGCGCGGCCATCGACCGCATTCAAATGCGCACGCTGCCTGTCAAATGCCTGGAGACGGCAGCCGCCTGGGTGCTCTTTGAAGTGCTGGAGCGCTTGTTCTCCCAATCGACCCAGCTCAACGTGCTCGATTATCGCCTGCTCTACGTGGTGCTCATCGGCACGCTGTATGGCTTGGACTTTGGCCTGGTTGCGGCGCTGCTGGCGTCGGTGGGTTTGGCTGCGAGTTACTTTACTCTGTACGGCTATACCTTCCAGGGCCTGTTCTACGAGCCGTCCAACTGGCTTCCGTTTATTGCGTACTTTGTTGTGGGTGCCGTGTGCGGCTATGTGCAGCTGCGCAACAGCGAAGCCATTAGGGCGGAGCGCGATCAAAACGAGCTCGTGCGCAACCGCAATACGTTCCTTACGCAGCTCTACCACGACGCGATCGAGGATAAGCGCGCGTACAGGCGCCAGATCGTGGGTCGCCACGACAGCTTTGGCAAGATCTTTGCCGTGACGCAGGAGCTCGACGTGTTCAACCCACGCGACATCTATCGCAAGTGCTGCGAGCTTCTGGGCGAGATCCTCGAGAACGATTCGGTGACGATCTACCATGTTTCTGGCGGAGCATTTGCACGCCTGGTGGCAGCAAGTCCCGCGATTGCCGAAGATGCCGCACGCTCGCTTACGCTTGAGCAGCTTGCGCCCCTTTTGGGCGACGGGGATCGTTCGAACCTGTGGGTGAACCGCGAGCTGACGCCGGGGCTTCCCATGTTTGGATACACGATCGAGCGTGACGGGGCGCCCGCCGTGTTGATCTTTGTGCGCTGTGCGGCCCAGAACCAAATGACGCTCTATTACCAAAACCTGTTCCGCATCTTGTGCGGCCTGGTCGAAAGCGCGCTGGGCCGTGCCTTTGACTATGAGGCGGTGGCACAGGATAAACGCTGCGTTGACGGCACTTGCGTGCTCAAGCAGGCTGCCTTTGGCCAAGAGCTCGCGGCCGAGCAGGCGCTGGCAGATGGCAAGATGGGCAGCTTTTTGCTCCTGCGCGTGGTACCGGGCATGGAGCCTGTCGGCGAGCTGGTGGGCGCAATTGGGTCGGCAATCCGCGAGAGCGATGCGGCGGGCTTGGTCGACGGCGACGTGCTTTACTTGCTTATGCGCCAGGCAAAGGCGTGCGATCTGCCCATTATTCGCGAGCGCCTGAGCGCAAAGCAGATTGCGGTGGAGCCCGTCGACGGCGAGGACATCGTGGCGCTGCTGCAACACATTGGTGACACCGGTGACGGTGAGGGGGATGACGCTTGATCTCGCTTGTCGTTGCTGCCGTCTTGCTGTTGATTCATTCGCTGGTTTGCCTGGTACTGTGGACGCTTATGAAGTTGGGCCTGCTGCCGGTGCGCGGGCATATGCTGGCTGTGATAGCGCTGGTGCCGCTGTGGGGCCCGTTGCTGGTGGTTCTGCTATCGGTCCGCGGCGCGGTGTTTGGCGAGGGGCTGAAAGAGTCTGCGCTGGAGTCGCTGCGCTTCAACGACGACCTGCATCGCAGCATCCTAGTGCACGAACGTGATGCCGATGCAGGCGTAGTGCCGCTCGAGGAGGCGCTCATCGTCAACGACCCGGCAGAACGGCGCCGCCTCATGCTCTCCATGCTCACCGAGGAGCCCGACGCGTACCTGGCGCAGCTGCAGGCGGCTAAGCTTAACGACGACGTTGAGGTGGCTCACTATGCCGCGACGGCGGTGGCGCAGATCTCCAAGGAGTCCGACCTTAAACTGCAGCAGCTGGAGCGTGCCTTTAAGACGGACCCGAGCGCGCAAAACCTCAACGAATACTGCGATTTTCTTGGTGAATACTTGGGCTCGGGCTTGGCCGAGGGGCGCGTGGCTCAGATTCAGCGCCAACAGTACGCGCGCCTGCTTGCGCGTCGCTGCGAGCGCGAGGACACCCTTGAGCTTCGCATTCGATACGCGACGGCGCTGGCCGATGTCGGACAGATCGACGAGGCGCAGACCGTGACCGACCAGCTGGTGTTCGATGTGCCCGAGGAGCAGGAGGTTTGGATGCTTTGTCTGCGCCTTGCGGTGATGCGCCGCGACGGTGACGAGGTCCACCGCGTGATCGATGCGATTGACAAACAGCATGTATACTTGAGCGCCGCCAACCGCGAGGAACTGGCGTTTTGGCGCAACGGAGAGGAGGCCCGATGAGCGTGGTGCAGTATATCCGCGACCGTGCGGGCCATTTTCGCTGGATGGGGCTGCTTGTGGTGTGGGCGGTCTTTATTGCCATGGCGGCCGTGCTGCTGGTGGAGCGCGCCGGCGTACAGTACAGTGCGGGCCAGCATAAGCTGGGGATGCTTGCCGCCAACGATGCGGTGCCGGCTTCCTCGGCTATATTTGGCCAAAAGCCCACGTGCCTGGTCATTACCGATTCCGATCAAGCTGGTGTCGAGGGCGTAAAGGAGCAGTTCGAACAGATCCTGCTCGACATGAAGATCGCGCACCGCGACGTGGACCTTGCCCTGGACGGCGCGGATGCCATTCCCTCGCTGACTTCCTACGATCGCGTGATTTTGCTCATGCCGTCGCTCGATGGGCTCGGTACGTACCTGAGCGACATTATGAGTTGGGTGAGTGCCGGTGGTTCGCTTATGCTCGCCATGCCTCCGGATAACTCGAGCTATCTGCAAGTGATTGCCCCCAAGCTTGGCATTGAATCGGCTGGATATGACTATGTAAAAGCCGAGAGCATTGTGCCGAGCGAGGACTTTATGCTGGGCGGAGGAGAGCGCTACGAGCTCTCGGACCCCTTCGATTCGTCGCTTTCGGTTTCGCTGCGCGAGACGGCTCGTGTGTGGGCTAAGACCAGCGATGCGGGCGCCCCGCTCATTTGGTCGAATGACTGCGGTAGCGGGCGCACCGTGGTGTGCAATATCGGTATCTACGACAAGGTCATGCGCGGTTTTTACGCCGCGGCGATCAGCCTGCTGGGCGATGCCACGGCCTATCCGGTCATCAACAGCGCTGTCTTTTATCTGGATGACTTTCCCAGTCCCGTGCCCTCGGGCGACGGCACCTACATCAAGCGCGACTACGGGCTTTCCATTGCCGACTTTTATACCAAGGTCTGGTGGCCCGATCTGCAAAAGCTCGCGCAAAAATACGGCATTCGCTATACCGGCGTGATGATCGAAAACTACGAGGACACGGTCAACCAGACCGAGCCCGCGCGCCAGGCCGATACCACGCAGTTCCGCTACTTTGGCGGCATGCTGCTGCAGATGGGCGGAGAGCTGGGTTTCCACGGCTACAACCATCAGCCGCTGGCGCTCTGGGATACCGACTATGGCACACTGTACGACTACAAGACGTGGAAGAACAAGGAGACGCTCGTCGCATCGCTCAACGAGCTTATAGCCTTCCAGGACGAGGTACTGCCCAACGCGCACGGCTCGGTCTACGTGCCGCCGTCGAATATCCTTTCGGCCCGCGCTCGCAAGCTTATCGGCACCGATGTTCCGCGCATTAAGACCATCGCCAGTACGTATTTTGAGGACGGCACCGACCTGCCGTACGTGCAGGAGTTTGGCGTGGCGAGCGATGGCATTGTGGAACAACCGCGAATTGTCTCGGGCGGCATGGTCGACGATTCCTATATGCGCCTTGCTGCCGTATCCGAGCTCAACATGCACTATGTGAGCACGCACTTTATGCACCCGGACGACCTGCTCGATCCCGATCGCGGCGCTAAGGAGGGCTGGGAGGTCTACAAGGGCGGCTTGACCGACTACCTGGACTGGCTTACCAAGTCTGCGCCCGACCTGCGGCGCCAGACCGGTTCGGAATGCTCGGGCGCCATCCAGCGTTTTTCGTCCGTGACGGTGAGCGTGGATACCAGCGCGGATTCCTGGACGCTCAGCCTGGGCAATTTCCACGACGAGGCTTGGCTCATGTTCCGCGCCAACAACGGCGAGCCGGGTGCAGTCGCGGGTGGCGAGATTAGGCATCTGACGGGCGATCTTTACCTGGTTAAAGCCACGGACAAGACGGTGACCATTGCACGCAAGGAGGGTGGCGACAAATGAGAATCTGTTTGGTACTCGAGGGTTGCTACCCCTATGTGCACGGCGGCGTATCTACCTGGATGCATGGCTATATCCAGGCCATGCCCGAGCACGAGTTTGTGCTGTGGGTGATTGGCGCGCATGCTGCCGACCGCGGCAAGTTTGTCTACGAGCTGCCCGGCAACGTGGTCGAGGTACACGAGGTATTTCTGGACGATGCCCTGCGGCTTTCGGGCGAGCAAGAAGAGGCCGACTTTAACGCCCGCGAGCGCGAGGCGCTGCGCCGCCTGGTGTCGCTCTCCAATCCGGACTGGGACGTGCTATTCGATATCTTCCAGCGCCGTCGCGTGCATCCGCTCTCGTTTTTGCAGAGCCGCGCCTTTATGGATATCTTTCGCGACGTGTGCCTGGCCGAGTACCCATACACGCCCTTTGCCGATGCATTCCACACCATGCGCTCCATGCTGCTGCCCGTGCTCTACCTTCTGGGCAGCGAGGTGCCGGTGGCCGATGTGTATCACGCCATCTCGACCGGCTACGGCGGCCTGCTCGCCTGCCTGGGCTCGAGCGTTCACCAGGCTCCGGTGCTGCTGACCGAGCACGGCATTTATACCCGCGAGCGCGAGGAAGAGATCATTCGCGCCGACTGGGTGGTGCCGTCGTTTAAGGACCGCTGGATTCGCTTTTTCTACCTGCTTTCGGAGGAGATCTACCGCCGCGCCTTCCGCGTGACGAGCTTGTTCCATAACGCCCGCAAGACGCAGATCGATATGGGCTGCGATGCTGACAAATGCCTGGTCATCCCCAACGGCATCCAGTTCGACCGCTTTAAGGACATTCCCTTAAAGCCCGATGACGGCTGGGTGGACATTGGCGCGGTGGTGCGCCTGGCGCCCATCAAGGACGTCAAGACCATGATCTATGCCTTCTTTGAGCTGCACGAGCGCCTGCCCAAGGTGCGTCTGCACATCATGGGTGGCGTGGATGACGAGGAGTACGGAGCCGAGTGCCATGCGCTCGTCGATACCCTGGGCGTGCGCGATCTGATCTTTACCGGGCGCGTCAACGTGGTCGAGTACATGGAAAAGCTCGACTTTACCATTTTGACGAGCATCTCCGAGGGCCAGCCGCTCAGCGTGCTGGAGTCGCTTGCAGCGCGCCGCCCCTGCGTGACGACCGAGGTGGGCTGCTGCCGCGAGCTGCTCGAAGGCGCCCCGGGCGATGACTTTGGCGTGGCAGGTTTTTTGACGCCGCCCATGTATCGCAAGGGCTTGGCCGATGCCATGGAGCGCATGTGCGTGAGCCGCGCCCGCCGTATCGAGATGGGGGAGCGCGGCCAGCGTCGTGTTGCCACGTACTTTTTGCACGAGCAGATGCTCGCCAACTATCGCGCGCTGTACGACGAGACGGCGCGTTCGTTTGACCTGCCCAGAGAGGGGGAGTAGCCGGTGGCCGGAATCGGTTTTGAGCTCAAGCGCCTGTTTAGGCGCAAGGGTCTGTTTGCCACGATGCGCGCCTATGGCTACGCCGGCATTGTGTGCACGGGTCCCATGCTGCTGGGCGTGCTGCTCCAGGTTGGTATCTTGGTGCTGTGCGGTCTGTGGGGTGTGGGCCGCGCCAACCAGGATCTGCTGGTGTGCATGGTGACCTATACGCTGCTGGCATCGCTCACGCTCACAAGCTTTTTCTCCATGCCGGTCACGCGCTTTTTGGCCGACATGCTCTTTGCCGAGCGCGAGGATGAGATCTTGCCTTCGTTTTGGGGATCTAATGCCATCATGCTCGTTGCGGGCACCGTGCTCTACGGCGTCTTTTTGCTGTTCTCGGGCGCCACGCTGCTGCAGGGGCTGCTGTGCCTGTGGCTGTTCAACATTATGATCGTCAACTGGAACGGTATGAGTTACCTCACGGCCATCAAGGATTACCGCGGTATCCTGTGCAGCTTTGCGGCTGCCATTGGTGTGGCGTGCCTGTGCGCCCTGGCCGCGCTGGCACTGGGGCTGCCGCCGGTCGAGGGCCTGTTGGCGTCAATCGCCCTAGGCTACGGCGTCATGCTTGCCTGGGATGTGGTACTGCTGTACCGGTATTTTCCACAGAGTGATCGGAGTCCCTGGCGTTTTTTGCGTTGGCTCGACCAATTTATGCCGCTTGCACTTACGGGGCTGTTTACCAACTTGGGGCTTTTCGCGCACCTGGTTATTATCTGGGCGGGCCCTATTGGCGTGCAGATCAAAGGCCTGTTTTACGGGGCTCCTTACCATGACGTTCCGGCACTCATTGCGTTTTTGACCACACTCGTCACGACCGTCAACTTTGTTGTGTCGGTCGAGGTCAATTTCTATCCGCGCTACCGTGACTACTACAGCCTGTTTAACGACGGCGGCGTGGTGGGCGATATTGTGGTGGCCGAGGAGGAGATGCTCTCCACGCTCAACAGCGAACTGCGCTTTTGCGCGCTCAAGCAGCTGTTTGTGACCGCGGCGGTCATCTCGCTCGAGACCACAGTGCTCTCGGCCCTGCCGCTGGGCTTTAACAATCTGATGCACGGGTATTTTCGCACGTTATGCGTAGGCTACGGCCTGTATGCCGTGGGCAACACGATCCTGCTTATCTTGCTGTACTTTACCGACTACAAGGGAGCCGTTCTGGCCTCGGGCCTGTTTGCCGGTGTGGCAGGGCTGGCGACCGCCGTGTCGTTGCTTTTGCCGCAGCAGTTTTACGGCTTTGGCTTTTTGTTGGGTGCGGTGGTGTTTTTTATCGTGGCCCTGCTGCGGCTCGATACCTATACCGCCAACTTGCCGTATCGTATCCTGAGCCAGCAGCCCATTGTAGCGACCGACAAAACGGGTCGCTTTACACAGCTGGGCCGCATGCTCGACCGTGCCGAACAGCGCTATGAGGAAGGCCGCCATAAGGGTGAGCCGCACGGCGCGTTTCAGCGCGCAGTAGTTCGCGTGTACCGTAACCATTGGGGAGGTTCTGATGATCGATAAGTTGATGTCTCGCCGCTGCCTGATCGAGGCGGCTGCCGGCGCGCTGCTGCTTTCGGGCTGCTCATCTCAGGACGAATCCTCGACCAAAAAGGTCAAAAAGCAGGGCAAGATTAAAAAGGCCGAGGCCTCCGACCAGTCCAAGCACCTGCGCGATAAGGACGAGCTGTACGAGGTCTACGACGACTCGGGCATTGTGACTATGTACCTGACGGTCTCGCGCGGCAACAGCTCCGAGAACACCGATCACAGCTGGGCCGAGATCAACACGTACTCGGTGTATGACTATGCCGACATGGGCGTGACGCGCTATCAGGTTATGGGCCTGCTGCAGGCGGGCGACGAAGACGGCCCGGTGGCCGGCGAGGTTGGCTATGGCGAGGAAGCGCCCAATGCCACCGTGCAGGTGCGCGGCCAGACGTCGAGCTCCTACACGCAAAAGAATTACAAGGTGGAGCTCAAAAAAGGCAAGGGCACCTGGCGCCAACAGCGCGCGATTGCGCTCAACAAGCACATGGGCGAGGGTATGCGTTTTCGCAACAAGATGGCCTACGACCTTATCCGCGGGATTCCCCAGATGATGGGCCTGCGCACGCAGTTTGTGCATCTGTGGGTGTGCGACCAGACCGAAAAGTCCAACGATACCTTTGAGGACTACGGCCTGTTTACGCAGGTGGAGCAGCTCAACAAGACGGCGCTTAAGGCACATGGCCTGGATAAGAGCGGGCACCTGTACAAGGTGAACAGCTTTGATTTCCATCGCTACGAGGACACCATTAAACTTGCCGACGATCCCGACTACAACCAAGCAAGCTTTGAGGGCTTGCTCGAGATCAAGGGCGATTCCGACCACACCAAGCTCATTGAGATGCTCGACGCGCTCAACGACGATTCGCAAAAGATCGACGACGTGCTCGACACCTACTTTGATACCGAGAACCTCGTGTATTGGTTGGCGTTTCAGATCTTGACGGGTAATTGCGATACGCAGAACCGCAACTGCTATCTGTACAGTCCGCTTAACTCCAAGGTCTGGTACATCCTGGATTGGGACAACGACGGTATGCTGCGCAAGCTGGAGCTTTCTCTTGCCGGGTTCTCGGACTATGCGAGTTGGGAGCGCGGCGTAAGCAACTACTGGGGCAACGTGCTATTCAATCGTGCGCTGCGCAGTAAATCGTTCCGCAGTGAGCTCGACCGCGCCGTAAAGGACCTGCGCTCGTATATGACCGAGACACGCCTGGCCAAGATGATTAAACATTATCGTGAGGTTACCGAATCGCTGGTCTTTGCTTTGCCCGATATCGACAACCTGCCTGTCACCAAGGACGAATACGAGCAGATTGCCGCGGCGATTCCCTCCGAGATCGAGGAGAACTATAAGAGCTTTCGCGAGAGCTATAAAAAGCCCATGCCGTTCTACATTGGCGTGCCGCAGATCGATAACGGTAAGCTGCGCATTAACTGGGATGCGTCCTACGACTTTGAGGCGCGCGGCATTCGCTATACCGTGGAGCTGGCGCGCGACTATGCCATCAAGGACGTGTTTTTTAAGGCCGAGGACGTGCTACTGCCCGAGGTGACCTGCGATGCGCCCGATACCGGCCAGTATTTTGTGCGCGTGCGCGCCACCAACTCAGACGGCTATATACAAGATGCGTTTGACTACTATGTGACCGACGACGGCAAGCACTACGGCATGAAGTGTTTTTACGTGCAAGACGGCGGTAAGGTTGTGGAGGACACGTATGAGGAGGGCTAGCGCGCTGCTTGAGCGCTTAGCGGCTCCGCCTGTGCGCGCCACGCAGGAGCGCTATCGCCACGAGCTCAAATATCTCATTAACGAGGGCGAGCACGCCGCGCTTGCCTGCCGCATGGCGCCGGTGTTTAAGCTGGACAAGCATGCGCGGGCGGGTGGCTACACCATTCGCAGCCTGTACTTTGACGACTACTGCAACTCGGCCTACGAGGAAAAAGACGCCGGTATTCTCATGCGCAAAAAGTATCGCGTGCGCATTTATAACGGCAGCGACAAGGTGATTAAGCTCGAGCGCAAAAAGAAGTACGGCAGCTGGATTTACAAGGAAGACGCGCCGCTCACGCGTGGCGAGTTTGAGCAGATCCTGGCTGGCGACTACGACTTTTTGCTGCGCAGTCCACACCAGCTGTGCCGCGAGTTCTACATCGAGTGCATCTGCAATATGATGCGCCCGCGCACCATTGTGGATTACGAGCGCGAGCCGTGGGTGATGGACGAGGGCACCGTACGCATTACGTTTGACATGAACGTGCGCGCCGCGGTGGGGAGCTTCGATATCTTTGACGCGACGCTGCCCGCCCTGCCGGTCTTGGAACCGGGCAAGCTGGTTATGGAGGTCAAGTTTACGGAGTTTTGCCCGCAGCTCGTGCGCGATATGGTGCCACCGGGCGCGGCCGAACTCACGGCGGTCTCCAAGTACTGCCTGTGCTACGACAAGACCTCCTACCTTCGCGGCTTTAACTACTGGGAATCGGATTTTGAGAACCGAGGGGATATTTAGACCATGAGCACCAGGGACTTTTTTAAGAACTCCGTCTTGGAGGCGTTTGGTCAGGTCGACCCGGCCAAGATCGGCTTGTCGCTGCTCGTGGCGCTCGCCATGGGCATCCTGATCTATTACGTGTACAAGCGCTTTTTTACCGGCGTGGTGTATTCGCGCAGCTTTGCCGTGACGCTCGTGGGCATGTGCGTGCTGACGTGCATGGTGACGCTCGCGATCTCGACCAACGTGGTCATCTCGCTCGGTATGGTCGGTGCCCTGTCCATCGTGCGTTACCGTACGGCGGTAAAGGACCCGCTCGACTTGCTGTACCTGTTTTGGGCCATTACCACGGGCATTACGGCAGGTGCCGGCATGTACGCACTCGTGGGGCTTACGGCTGTAGCCATCGTGGTGATGATCGCCGGCTTCGCTACGCACCAGGACAAGGCCCGCGTGTACATGATGGTCATCCACTATACGGGCCAGACCACGGGCGACGATATCGTGCGCGCATTTGGGCGCACCAAGTTCACCGTCAAATCCAAGACGATGCGCGGTGACAAGGTCGAGATGGCCGTCGAGGTGTTCTCGGACGGTGTGGATATGCCCTACGCCGATGCGATTCGCGCGCTCGACGGCGTGGAGGACCTGACGCTCATCCAATACAACGGCGAGTACCACGGCTAAGTTTGTTCCGGCGTTCTAGCGAACGCCGGACCGCTCGACGCTGCGCGGGCATCTGCCGGGCGATCTGCCGCTCAAACCGTCGCTCGCGTACATGAAGTACGCGTCGCTCCTCTTTCACGGCACCTCGCCACGACCGCTGCCCGCTCGCTGGCGTGTGCTCTTCCAGGATGGCTAATTTGGTTCAGTTTTATTATTTAAAGGACGGTGTCGCGTGGACGTGCAACAGTTAGAAGAGGCCTGGGCTGCAAGGGCTGGTGCGCGTGAGGCGCGTCTTGTTGCGGCCTCGCATGTGCCGGCGGCGCTGTCGATGCTGGGGATTGTGCAGCCCGGCGATCGCTTGGTGGCCTTTGCGGACGACTTTGCCGATGCGTTTGCCTGCGGCTTTGATGGCTACGATGTTGCGCTGGTGGGGGAGCCCGCGGCTGCGGCGTTTGCTGCTGCGTCCGAGGGCTTTGATGCTTCGTTTGATGCCGAGGGACCGCACCTGTGGTGGTTCGTCAACTCCATCGGCGGGTTTGGTCTGCGTGTGCCCGACCTTCGCGCTCTGGGCCGCGCGGCTCGTGAGTCGCATGCGCTGCTCGTGGTTGATAACACTGTGTCGGGCGTCTTTGGGTGCAACCCGTTGCGTCTGGGCGCCGTGCTTTCGCTCGAGGCGCTCGACCGCGTGTGTGCCGGCGTTGCGCCGCGCAAGCTCGTCGCCGCTTCGGTGGCGCGCTCGCAGCTTAAGCGCCATCGCGTGGATGCCGCCGCAGAGTGCGCGCACGCGTTGTTTGCGGGCTGCGGTGCGCCCGCGCTTGACCTGTCTGCCGAGGAGACCGACGTGCTAGAACGCGGGCTGTCCTCGCTCGATGCTCGCATGCAGGCGCACTTCGATCGCGCCCGTGCTCTGGCCGAGTATCTGGCTGCTAACGAGATGGTGTGTAACGTTCGCTATCCTGGGCTGGGTTCGCATCCCGATCATGCGGTTGCAACGGGAATCCTCGAGCACGGCTTTGGCCCGGCAGTTGAGTTTGACCTTATCGTGCGAAGTGCGGGTGAGCTGTTCGACACATTGCCGGGGGGGTTCCGCACGTCGCCCGCCGGCGGCGCAACGACACGCCTTTCGGCCCCACGCGGCAAGCAGGGGGGAACCATCCGCCTCTTCGCCGGCACCGACGACCCCCTAACCGTAGCCGCCGCTCTAGACAACGCCCTCCGCAACTAGCTATTTTGGGGCTTGTCTCGGGGTAGTCTTTTTGGGATGGGCTTTTTTAGCTACTTTGGGACTGGGCCGTGGGGGGACTGCGCCACGAAAACGGCCTATCTACTACGTTTAACCCTTAGGGGTCGACCATACCTGCCTTTTTTGAAAACTGGCAAGCTATCTACCAGCGGTTTTGTTTTCACGAAATCTGGTGTGGTAGAGGGTGTTCAACTAAACGTAGTAGATAGGCCCATTTTATGGCGCGCGCCTTAATTCGTTCGTGCGGCGGATCAATAATCGGACCAAATAGACTACTTTGCGTTGATGCTGGCGATGAGGGCGTCGGCTTTGGTGGCGATGACGTTGTTGATGTCGGCCTGCAGCTCCTCGTACACCGCTATGGCTCGCTCGCCGGCGGGGGTGAGCGATGATCCGCGGGCGCCGTCGCGCTCGATGAGCTTGCAGCCCAGCTGTCCTTCGGCCTCGTTCACAATGCGCCAGGCCTTGGAATACGCCATGCCCATGCTTTTGGCGGCGCGGTTGAGCGAATGCTCTCGGGCAATACCTTGCAGCAGCAAGACACAGCCGTGGCCAAACACGCCCGGCAGGTCTTTGTCGCACGCTTGAATAACCAACTTTGCCGTCGTCTTGTACTCCATGTGCTTCACGTCTCCCCGCTAAAGTGTTTGCTGGGCAAACGCATAGCCTGCGTCAAGCCCTCGTGTGCTCTTCTTAAATCATGCATTGTAGCAGTCAAAGTGCGCTAAGATACTTCCCCAGTATTGGGCGCCCAAGGTTGGGCTGGGTCCTACGAGGCCTGCAGCCGACCGGTCGCATGGAAAAAGGAGAAACATGGCTACGTTCTTTCCCGGTGAGTCCCACACGTTTTCGGAGTATCTGCTGGTCCCTGGTTATTCGTCCTCGCAGTGCATCCCCAACAACGTCTCTCTTAAGACGCCGCTAACCCGCTTTAAGCGCGGTGAGAAGCCGGCAATCACCCTGAACATCCCCATGGTTTCCGCCATCATGCAGTCCGTCTCGGGCGTCGACATGGGTGTCGCGCTCGCTACCGAGGGTGGCCTGTCCTTCATTTACGGTTCCCAGACCCCCGAGTCCGAGGCCGCTATGGTCAAGGCCGTCAAGGATCACAAGGCCGGCTTTGTTCAGTCCGATTCCACGCTGACCCCCGACATGACCATGGAGCAGGTCATCGAGCTCAAGGAGAAGACCGGTCACTCCACCATGCCGGTCACCGACGACGGCACTCCCAAGGGCAAGCTCCTGGGTATCGTCACCAGCCGTGACTATCGCCCCAGTCGCGATGACCACCAGAAGAAGGTCTCCGAGTTCATGACCCCGCGTGAGCAGCTCATCGTGGGCGACAAGAACATCAGCCTCAAGGTTGCCAACGACGTCATCTGGGACAACAAGCTCAACGCTCTGCCTATCGTCGACGACAACGATCACCTTATGGGCATCGTCTTCCGCAAGGACTACGACAGCCACAAGACCAACCCCAACGAGCTGCTCGATGGCGACAAGCGCTACATGGTCGGCGCCGGTATCAACACCCGCGACTATGCCGAGCGCGTGCCGCTGCTCATCGAGGCCGGTGCCGACGTCCTGTGCATCGACTCCTCCGAGGGCTTCAGCGAGTGGCAGAAGCGCACCATCGAGTGGATCCGCGCCAACTACGGCGAGGACGTCAAGGTTGGTGCCGGCAACGTCGTCGACGCCGAGGGCTTCCGCTTCCTGGCCGACTGCGGTGCCGACTTCATCAAGGTCGGTATCGGCGGCGGTTCCATCTGCATTACCCGCGAGACCAAGGGCATCGGCCGTGGTCAGGCCACCGCGCTGATCGACGTTTGCCGTGCTCGCGATGAGTACTACGAGGAGACCGGCATCTACGTGCCCGTGTGCTCCGACGGTGGCATCGTCTACGACTACCACATGACGCTCGCCCTTGCCATGGGTGCTGACTTTATGATGCTGGGCCGCTACTTCGCCCGTTTCGACGAGAGCCCGACCGAGCGCGTCAACGTCAACGGTCAGTACATGAAGGAGTACTGGGGCGAGGGTTCTGCGCGTGCCCGCAACTGGCAGCGTTACGACCTGGGCGGCGCCGCGAAGCTCAGCTTTGTCGAAGGCGTCGACTCCTACGTTCCCTATGCCGGTTCCCTCAAGGACGGCGTGGGCGGCACGCTCTACAAGGTCAAGTCCACGATGTGCAACTGCGGTGCCCTCTCGATCCCCGAGCTCCAGGAAAAGGCACGCCTGACCCTGGTCAGCTCCACCTCCATCGTCGAAGGCGGCGCCCACGACGTTGTCGTGAAAGACTCTCAGCAGTCTGTGTCTTATCGATAGGATAAGAGCTGCACATAAAGGTTGAGTATCAACCACGTTATTTAGATAAAGCGAGATGCCCGCAAGTCGCAGGCATCTCGCTTGTCGTATTTGCTATCATCATGCGAGTTAACGATGTGGCGGGGCGTTCTTACCTTTGCTCGCTGCTGCGAGCAGGACTGTCCGCAGCAGCGAGCAAAGGTAAGAACGCCCCGTCCCAACCCAGCTAACAAAGGAGCTGATATGTGCGATTGCACAGATCATAAGGATGAGATCCCTGCCTACGACGCGCAGGCCATTGAGTCCAAGTGGATGAAGGCCTGGGAGGACTCCAACCTCTTTGCCGTCGACACCGACGCTAGCAAGCCCAAGAAGTATGTGCTCGAGATGTTCCCGTATCCGTCGGGCGACCTGCACATGGGTCACGCGCGCAACTATACCATCGGCGATGCCATGGCCCGTCAGGCCCGCATGCGCGGCTTTGACGTGCTGCATCCCATCGGCTTTGACGCCTTTGGCCTGCCCGCCGAGAACGCCGCTATCAAGCACAACACGCAGGCTGCTGCCTGGACGTACAAGAACATGGACCAGGCGCTCGCCACGATGAAGCGTATGGGCTTTTCCTACGATCTGGATCGCATGGTCAAGACCTGCAGCCCCGATTATTACCGCTGGGGCCAGTGGATCTTTGAGAAGTTGTGGGAAAAGGGCCTGGTCTACCGTAAGAAGAACCCGGTCAACTGGTGCCCCACCTGCAAGACCGTTCTGGCCAACGAGCAGGTCACCGAGGGCAAGTGCTGGCGCTGCGGCACCGAGCCCGAGAAGCGCGACCTTGAGCAGTGGTACTTCAAGATTACTGAGTACTCTCAGGAGCTGCTCGACGATCTGGAGAAGCTCCCCGGCTGGCCCGAGCGCGTCAAGCAGATGCAGGCCAACTGGATCGGTCGCTCCGAGGGCGCCGAGGTCGACTTTACCCTGTGCGACAAGGATGGCGAGCCCATCGAGGGCGACGAGGGCAAGATCACCGTCTTCACCACGCGTGCCGATACGCTCTTTGGCGTTTCCTTCTTTGTCCTGGCTCCCGAGTACGCTCGTCTGCACGAGCTCGTCGAGGGCACGGAGTACGAGGAGGCCGTGACCAAGATCGTCGAGGACTCCAAGCATATCTCCGCCGTCGAGCGTGCCCAGGGCACCCTCGAGAAGCACGGTGCCTTTACCGGCCGCTACGTGGTGAACCCGGTCAACGGCGAGAAGGCCCCCGTGTGGGTTGCCGACTACGTTGTTGCCGACTACGGCACCGGCGCCGTCATGGCCGTTCCCTGCGGCGACCAGCGTGACTTTGAGTTTGCCCGCAAGTACGACCTGCCCATTGTGCCGATTATCCTGGACGATGACGATCGCGCTGCCGTCGAGGCCAGCGGCGAGACCATCGATACCTTCCATGCCGAGACGGTCGACTGGGATTGCGCCCACGCTGCCGAGGGCACGCTCGTCCAGTCCGGCAAGTACACCGGCATGCGCGGTGGCAAGCACTCCGAGGGCGAGGCTGCGATCGTGGCCGACCTCGAGGCCATGGGCTGCGGCCGTCGCAAGGTCGAGTTCCGTCTGCGCGACTGGCTCATCAGCCGTCAGCGTTATTGGGGCAACCCCATCCCGGCCATCCACTGCGAGCACTGCGGCATCGTGCCTGTGCCCGAGGACCAGCTGCCGGTGACGCTGCCCGAGAACCTGGACCTGGGTGCCGGCGAGACCCTCGCCGAGTGCAAGGAGTTCTACGAGACCACCTGCCCGGTCTGCGGTCGCCCGGCCAAGCGCGAGACCGATACCATGGACACCTTTACTTGCTCCAGCTGGTATTACCTGCGCTATACCGACCCGCACAACACCGAGCTGCCCTTCTCCCGCGAGGCTGCCGATCGTTGGATGCCTGTCGATAACTATATCGGCGGCATCGAGCACGCCATTCTGCACCTGCTCTACAGCCGATTCTTTACCAAGGCGCTGCGCGACCTGGGCCTGCTGAGCGTTGACGAACCCTTTACCAACCTGCTGTGCCAGGGCATGGTCAAGGACGAGAACGGCGACACCATGTCCAAGTCCAAGGGCAACGTCGTGCCCCCGAGCTCGGTCATCGAGCCCTACGGCGCCGACACCATGCGTCTGGCGATCCTGTTTATCGCCCCGCCCGAGAAGGACTTCGACTGGGATCCCAAGGCCGTCGAGGGTGCCAACCGCTTCATCAAGCGCGCCTGGCGTATCGTGTGGCAGCTCGTCCGGTCCGGCGACGCCAACGTGGCCTTCGACAAGTCCGCGCTCGGCGAGGTCGCGATGAAGCTCTATCGCGAGCGTCACCGCACCATCGCCAAGTGCACCGAGGACTTCGATCGTGGCCAGTTCAACACCGCCATCTCGGCCGTCATGGAGCTCGTCAACGCGGCGAGCGCCTACCTCAACGCCACCGAGGGTGCCGCCCGCGACAAGGCGCTGTGCTACGGCGTGGCTAAGGATATCGTGAGCGTCCTTGCCCCCATCTGCCCGTTCTGGGCCGACGAGCTGTGGCACGAGGCCCTCGGCTGCGAGGGCAACGCCTACACCGCCGCCTGGCCCGAGTTCGACCTGGCCGAGTCCATCGAGGATACGGTGCAGATCGTCGTCCAGGTGCTCGGCAAGGTCCGTGGCCGCATCGACGTCGCCCGCGACGCCTCCAACGAGGAGATGCAAGCTGCCGCTGAGGAAGCCGTTGCCAAGTGGCTTGAGGGCAAGACGGTCGTCAAGGCCATCTGCGTGCCCGGCAAGCTGGTCAACCTGGTGGTCAAGTAAGCGCTGCGCGTAAAGCTGACATGCAATAAACGAGGGACGGTCCGGTTGGGTCGTCCCTCGTTTTGTGTTGTCTGCCCTGCTTAGTCAGTGCGTCGCACCGTCTTCTACGGGATGTGTACCAGGTCCCTAAAGTAAACGTTGCCCGTTGCCTCTTCGAACATCCAAATGTTGAGGTAGATGTCGTTGAGGTCGTTGTTCACATTAAAGTCCGGGTCGTCGAAGGTGCCTACAAAGGCGAGCATGGCGCGCGTTTCCTCGCCCGCTGCGACCTGCTGGCGCATGCGCACATCGCGGACCACGCCGTTGACGTAGGCATAGGAGTCAACATCGCCAAACATCATGTCGACATCGGTATTGTTGGTCACCGTAAAGACGAGCGCCGCGTCTCCGTAGCCGTCGGTGTCCTTGCCCACGCAGGTAACATGGACGTTTTCGTCTGCCTCAAGGTCGATGGGGAACTGTTCTTGGGGGTCGGGACCCAAGCCCTGGGGATCGACGGTGTCTTCGTTTATTTTGTCGAAGCTCTCCGATGACGTCGTTTTCTCGATGGCTTTTGTGCTGCCGAGATCCGGTTCGCATGGTCCGGTTTTGCCATCGATGTTGTTGCAGGCCGTCAGAGCGAACGAACAGGCAGCTACGACGAGCGCGGTCGCGCAGAGGGTGCCTAGGCGTTCCATGGATCTTCCTTGCCGTGGAGATACTGGAAGGTTGTGTGGTCAATGCGTGCGGCAGGCTTTCTCGCTACAGAATGCCTCTCAGCTTTAGTCTGGCCGATGTGCGCCCAGGGATGGAATGCCCATAGGGCCCGATTCGGTCGGCGCTCTGGGACGCATGGCCCGTTTTGGGGCTGTTGAGGGTGCGCCGCATGGGGCTCCTCGGTCAATTGTCCTCTTCTTGTGGAGAACCTGTGCGCACGCTGACCTGCAGATTCGTACTGTGCTTGCGCGTTTCCGCAGCTATTGGTATAGTTTGCTAGCAAATGAAGTTGTATTGAAAGAAGTGGGGTTTCGGCCCCGCTTCTTTTTTGTATGGATGGAGGTGCCGCAATGGTCAAGACCAAGACCGAGCAGGCGATCATCGACGCGCTCGAGGCCGTCGCTCCCCAGCACGATGTCGACATCGTCGACGTCGAGCTCGTGGGCGCCACCAAGGCCCCCTGCGTGCGCGTGCGTATCGAGGGTGCCGAGGGTCAGAGCCTGTCTCTCAACGACGTCACGGCCAACACCAAGTGGGTCGGCGATGTGATTGAGGAGCTCGACCCCATCTCTTCGAGCTATACGCTCGAGGTGTCGAGCCCGGGTATGGCGCGCCCGCTGCGCCGTCCGCGTGACTTTGCCCGCTTTGTGGGCGAGAACTGCGAGCTCACCTCCACCGCCACCGAGGGCCGTCGCAAGTACGCCGGCAAGATTGCCGCTGCGACCGAGACCGACGTGACCCTCGAGCTCGAGGACGGCGAGTCCGTCACCCTCGATTTCTCTGATGTTAAAAAGTGCAAGTTGAAGCCCACCTACGACTTCAAGCCCGCGAAGGAAGGAAAGTAAGATGGCAGCATCCGACATGATGTCCGCCCTGATGGAGCTTTGCCAGGAGAAGCACATCGACCAGCTCTACCTGATCGACCGCCTGGAGCAGTCGCTCGCCAAGAGCTATGCCGAGATCCTGCATCTTGAGTGGGGCGCCAAGGTGACCATCGACCGCACCACCGGCAAGATCTACGTCTACCGCCTGGAGCCGATCGACGATTCCATGGACGAGGAGGGCAACTTCACCGAGTTCGAGGAGATCGACGTTACCCCCAAGAACACGAGCCGCATCGCTGCCCAGCACGCCAAGGCCGAGATTAACGCCATCGTGCGCAACTCCGCCCGAGAGCAGATCTACGAGGAGTTCTCCGGCCGCATCGGTGACCTCATCAGCGGTACCGTGCTGCAGTCCACGCCCGACTTCACGATCGTCAAGATTCGCGAAGGCGTCGAGGCCGAGCTGCCGCACTTCGATCAGCGCCGTTACGAGAACGAGCGCAACGAGCGTCCGATGGGCGAGCGCTACCTGCACAACCAGCACATCAAGGCCGTGATCATCGACGTTCGCGACCCCAACTCCAACCTGCAGCCGGTTCGTGGCGAGCACAGCCGTCCGCCGATTGTCATCTCCCGTACCCACCCTGAGCTCATGCGTCGTCTGTTTGAGCAGGAGGTGCCCGAGATCTATGAGGGCACCGTCCAGATCAAGTCGATCGCCCGCGAGCCCGGCCAGCGCTCCAAGGTCGCCGTCCGCTCGCTTGACGACCGTCTGGATCCCGTGGGCGCCTGCGTCGGCCCCAAGGGCAGCCGTGTTCGCGCTGTCGTGGGCGAGCTCCGCGGCGAGCGCGTCGACGTCATCCTGTGGGATGCCGATCCTGCCGTCTACGTTGCCAACGCCCTGTCGCCCGCTAAGGTCACCCGCGTCCTCATCGACGAGGAGAAGGCCTACGCCGGCGTCATCGTGCCCGACGACCAGCTGTCCCTCGCCATCGGCAAGGAGGGCCAGAACGCCCGCCTCGCCGCGCGCCTGACCGGCTGGCACATCGACATCAAGTCCGAGACGCTTGCCGCCGACATCCTCAAGAACGTCCCCGTTCACGAGGAGCCCGCCGCCGACCTGATCGGTGACGAGGAGGACGAGGACGTCCGTCGCTGCGAGTACGTGTCCGAGGACGGCATCCAGTGCCGCAACCAGGCCCGTCCCGGCTCCCGTTTCTGCGGTATCCACGACACCGACGCCTTCGATGATGCGGAGGACCTGATCTAGCGCGCGGTCGCGCCGGGCAGGTCCCGGCGCATCTCCCACGCTCGTTCAGTCTCTAGGCACCCAAGGTGCCAGAAAGGGTAGGTGAAGTCATATGGCAAAAGTCCGTGTGTCCACCCTGGCCAAAGAGTTCGGCATGACCTCCAAGGAACTGATGGGTCATCTCGCCGATATGAAGATTCCCGCTAAGTCCGCTTCCTCCACCTTGGAGGACGCCTATGTCGCCATGGTCCGCAAGCAGCTCGCCTCGGTGATCGAGGCTCGCGCTCAGGAAGTCGAGGCCGCCAAGCAGGCCGAGGAGCAGGCAGCTGCCGCCGAGGAGGCCGCACGCGCCGCCGAGGCCGAGCGTGAGCGCATCGCCGCCGAGAAGGCACGCGAGGAGGAGCGCCGCCAGTTTGCCGCAGCCCAGGCTGCCGAGGAGGCTGCCCGCGCCGAGGCCGAGGCCAAGAAGAAGGCCGAGCAGGAGCGCCTTGCCCGCGAGAAGGAGGAGGCTGCCCGCGAGGCCCAGCGCCGCGCCGTTCCCGCTTCCGACTCCGGTTCGCGCTTCCGTTCCCTGCTCGACCAGATCGCCGCACAGGAGACCGTGCTCAAGGAGAAGAAGGACGCCGAGGACAAGGCCAAGGCCGAGCGCGCCGCCGAGCGCGGTAACCGTCGTGGCGGCAACAACGACCGCCGCGGTGGCCGTCGTAACGATCGCAACGCCTCCGACAACAACTCCGAGCGTAACGCCTCCGAGAGCCGTCCGCACAGCCATCGCACCAACGCCAGCAACAACGTCGCTGCCGGCATGGACTTCCCCAACCCCGATAAGCAGGGCAAGGGCAAGAAGCGCAAGGGCGGTCACAACAACGAAGAGGACCACTATAGCCGCATGGCTCGCGAGGCCGAGGAGTACAGCCGCGAGAAGGTGCTCGAGGAGGCTCGTGCCGCCGTCGAGGAGGCCTCTCGCGAGTCCACCGGTCGCCGCAAGAAGCGCAAGGAGAAGCGCGAGCGCGAGGCTGCCAAGGCTCAGGAGGAGCGCAAGATAGAGGAGGCGCTGGCCCAGGGCGTGAACCCCGAGGAGCTCGACGCCATCAAGGTTTCCCAGGGCGTTACCGTTCAGGAGCTCGCCGAGGCGCTCGACGTTCCGGCCAACGACATCATCAAGCGCCTGTTCCTGCTGGGTACGCCGCTCACCATGACGCAGTCCATGTCCGATGACCTCGTCGAGCTCGTTGCCGACGACCTGGGTCGTCAGATCAAGATCATCACCCCCGAGGAGGAGAACACCTTCTCGTTCTACGACGATACCGCCGACCTTAAGCCACGCGCCCCGGTCGTCACCGTCATGGGCCACGTCGACCACGGCAAGACGAGCCTCCTCGACGCCATCCGTCACACCGGTGTCGCTGCCGGCGAGGCGGGCGGCATCACCCAGGCAATCGGCGCTTCGCAGGTTATGATCAACGACCGCAAGATCACCTTCATCGATACCCCGGGCCATGCCACCTTTACGGCCATGCGTGCCCGTGGTGCCAAGGTGACCGACATCGTCATTCTGATTGTGGCTGCCGACGACGGCGTCATGCCCCAGACCGTCGAGTCGATCAACCACGCCAAGGCCGCCGGCGTACCCATCGTCGTCGCCGTCAACAAGATCGATAAGCCGGGTGCCAACCCCGACCGCGTGCGCCAGGAGCTCACCGAGTACGGTGTCATCCCCGAGGAGTGGGGCGGACAGAACATGTTCGTCAACATCTCGGCGAAGCAGAAGATCGGTATCGACGATCTGCTCGAGACCGTGCTGCTCCAGGCAGATGTGCTCGAGCTCAAGGCCAACCCGGACACCTTTGCCTCCGGCAACGTCCTCGAGGCCAAGCTCGACAAGGGCCGCGGCTCGGTCGCTACCGTGCTCGTGACCCGCGGTACCCTGCACGTGGGCGATACGCTGGTCGCCGGCCTCACCTACGGCCGCGTCCGCGCCATGCTCGACCCCAAGGGCCGTGCCGTCACCGAGGCCGGTCCCTCTGACGCCGTCGAGATCCTGGGCCTGCAGTCCGTGCCCAACGCCGGTGACGAGTTCCGCGTGTTCGAGGACGAGCGCGAGGCTCGCGCGCTTGCTGACGAACGTTCGCTCAAGGCCCGTATCGAGGAGCAGAGCCGCGTCAAGCACGTCACGCTCGAGAACCTCTTCGAGACCATTGCCGACGCCGAGGTCAAGGAGCTTAACCTGATCATCAAGGCCGACGTCCAGGGTTCCATCGAGGCCCTTCAGGACTCGCTCGACAAGATGGATCAGTCCGAGGTTCGCATCAACACGATCCACTCCGCCGTTGGTGCCATCAACGAGACCGACGTCGTCCTGGCCGACGCCTCCAACGCCATCATCATCGGCTTTGGCGTCCGCCCCGACGGTAAGGCCCGTTCCGCCGCCGAGCGCGAGGGCGTCGAGATCCGTTGCTACGACGTTATCTACAAGTGCCTCGAGGAACTTGACGCTGCCCGTATCGGCATGCTCAAGCCCACCGAGGTCGAGGTCTCCACGGGTACCGCGACCGTCCTGGACACCTTCAAGGTGCCCAAAGTCGGTATCGCCGCCGGTGTCCGCGTCGAAGAGGGCGAGATCGCCGCGACCGATTCCGTGCGTCTGGTGCGCGACGGCATCGTGGTCTTCAACGGCAAGATCGCCTCGATGCGCCACTACAAGGACGAGGCCAAGAGCCTCAAGAGCGGTTCCGAGGGCGGCATTGGCCTGGAGAACTTCCAGGACATCAAGCCCGGCGACCAGATCGAGGGTTACCGCATCGACCAGGTTGCCCGTACCGAGTAGGGGGTAGCGCTATGAAGCAAACGCAGGCAACCCGCCGTCTGGGCGAGCAGCTTCGCGAGAAGCTTGGTTATATCCTGCTCTTTGAGGTTTCCGATCCGCGTCTCGACCTGGTTACTTTGACCGCGGTCGAGGTCGCGGTGGACCGTTCGTTCGCGCGTGTGTTCGTGTCGTGCGATGCGAGCCGCTACGACGAGGTCATGGAGGCGCTCGCAAGCGCCAAGGGCCGTATTCGCAGCCTGTTGGCTCGCTCGCTCGATTGGCGTGTCACGCCCGAGCTCGATTTTCGCATCGATCGTTCGACCGATGAGGCCGAGCGCATCACGCGTGCGCTGGAAAACGTTCCCGCCACGCTTGCGATCGAAAAGGACGAGGACGGCTATCCGATAGCGGATGCCGCCCAGGAGGCAGCTTTAGATGACTAATTCCGCCGACCTCGCCTCGTGCGAGTCTGCAGATATTCAGCGACGCATCCTCGAGCTCATCGAGGGTGCGTCCTCCATTGCGATTTCGGGACACACTTCTCCCGATGGCGACGCCCTGGGCTCCGTGCTGGGTCTGGGCCTCTCGCTTATGAAGTTTTTCCCCAACAAGGACATTGCCCTGCTGCTGGCAGATGATGACCCGGTTCCGCGCATCTACCGCTTTATGGAAGGCTCCGATCGCCTGGTACCGGCATCTGCGTATACCGGCAATCCGGACCTGTTCATCTCGGTGGACGTACCGGTCGTCGAGCGTCTCAATAATTCCGCCGAGGTGCTTCGTCGCTCCAAGCATGTGGTGTGCTTCGATCACCATCCGGCGCGCGAGGAGTTTGCCGAGCTCAGCCTGAGGCGCGTCGAAGCTGCAGCCTGTGCCATGATCATCGACCGCTTCTTGGACAATTGCGGCATTGTCGCACGTGATGGCGTTGCGACCTGCCTGCTGTGTGGCTTGGTTACCGATACCGGCCGTTTCCAGTACCAAAACGCCGATGCCGCCGCGTTCCATGCAGCCTCGCGTCTGGTTGCCCACGGTGCCGATCCGGCGCGTGTGGCACTCGAGGTCTACCAGAGCATGCGCGTTGAGTTTTTGCACCTCAAGTCCATCGTTATGGGCCGCATCAAGACGGTG
Source organism: uncultured Collinsella sp. (assembly GCA_902464495.1). Classification (GTDB taxonomy): domain Bacteria; phylum Actinomycetota; class Coriobacteriia; order Coriobacteriales; family Coriobacteriaceae; genus Collinsella. Next base: position 39,000 of record CABQJK010000015.1, read on the forward strand.
GCCCACGGGCGCGTCGCGTATAGTTACGCGTACCAGAGTGACCTTGAGGCTTGCGGTGTCACCTCGGATGAGTGCGACGGCCTGGTTGACGTGGTGCGCTCGGTGATGGGCGTGGAGGTCTGCCTGTTCCTGAAGGGCATTGAGGGCGATACCAAGGTGCGCGGCAACCTGCGCTCCAAGGGCGACCTCAACGTGTCCGAGATCGCTGCTGCATTTGGCGGAGGCGGACATCCCGCTGCCGCCGGTTTCTCCAACAACGGAACGATTCTCGAGACGCTTACCGTGGCACTTCCCATGCTGGCCGAGCTGGTGGGGGAGGATCCCGCTTCGGTGACCGTCGAGCTTTAACTTTTTGGATGGTACATGGCTCGTCGTACACCTTCTCAACTGAATATGCTGCTCGCCGTCGATAAGCCGGTGGGCTGCACGTCCCACGATGTGGTTTCGAAATGCCGGCGCGCCCTCCATGAGCGGCGCGTCGGCCATGCCGGCACGCTCGACCCCATGGCATCGGGTGTCATGGTGGTGGGTGTTGGCCAGGCCACCCGTCTGCTGGGCATGCTAACCCTCGATACCAAAAGCTATGTCGCCGACATCTCGTTTGGCGCCGAGACCAATACCGATGATGCGGAGGGCGAGGCAGTCCGCACGGTGGCTGTTGCCAACGAGCTCCGCGATCCTGCCTATGCCCGTGAGCGCCTGGCCGCCATGCTGGGTCCGCAGATGCAGGTGCCGCCGGCGTTTTCGGCTATCTCGGTCAATGGCGTTCGCGCCTACAAGTCTGCTCGCGAGGGCAATGCGGTGGACCTACCTCCGCGTCCCGTCGAGGTCTATGCCGCCGACCTGATCGCCGTGGGCGGCGAAGGTGATACGTGTGTGTGGACCGTGGCGTTCTCGGTGAGTAAGGGCACCTATATCCGTGCGCTCGCTCGCGACTTGGGCCGCGCCTGCGAGAGCGCCGCGCACATTTCCGCGCTGCGCCGCACGGCCTCCGGTGTTGTTTCCATTGGCGCTTGTCATGCGGTCGAGGAGCTTTCTCCCGAGTCCGCGGCTGGCTTTGCCCTGGATCCCATTGCAGCCCTGGGCGCCACGCGTGTTGACTTGCCTGGCAATCTTGCCGACGATCTGCTCTGCGGCCGACGCATTCCCGTTGAGCGTGCGCTTGCCGATTTCGATACCTCGAAGTCGCCTTTTGCGTTGGTGCTCGATGAGGGACTCAAGGCGCTTGCCCGCATTGAGAGTGGCCGCTTTGTCATGGAGCACGTGTTTCCGCAGGCAATCGGCGGTGTTCGATGATGTTGTCCGCTCGCGAGCTCGCGCGTATCTTTTTCGCGGGCGAGTCGGACGAGGCTCGCATCGTTGCTGCCGATACGTTTGATGAGTGCGAGCACTTGGGTGCCGCATCGATTGCCATCGGCGTGTTCGATGGTGTGCACCGTGGACATCAGGAGCTCATTGCGGCGCTTGTCCGTGATGCCCGTGCCCATGGCTGCAAGGCGGTCGTGGTCACTTTCGATCCCGACCCGGACGTTGTGGTGAGCCCTTCGCCCGCTCAAAAATTGATGACGACGGCCGACCGTCTACATGCCTTGGCTCAGACCGGGGTCGATGCAGTGGTGGCCGTTCCCTTTACGCCTGAGGTTGCGGCACTCGACCATGTCGGTTTTCTCGCACTGCTGTCACGCGTGGTCGACATTCGTTCGATTCGCGTTGGCAGCGATTTTAGGCTGGGTCGTGGCGGTGCTTCTGGTGTTGCCGAGATGCGCACCTGGGGTGCCGAGCGCGGCGTTGACGTATACGGGCACGACCTGCTTTGCGAGGGCGGTGAGGCCATTTGCGCCACCCGCATTCGTCATGAGCTGGGACAGGGCCATGTGGAGCTTGCTGCTGAGTTGCTCGGCCGCCCGTATATGCTGCGTGGCGGTGTTGTTCGCGGCCGTCATGAGGGTTCTGGCATGGGCTTTCCCACGGCAAACCTGCAGGTTCCCGACGGCATTCAGGTGCCTGCCGATGGCGTGTATGAGGGCCTGGTGCTCGTCGATGACACCGTATGGCCTGCTGCCGTTAACGTCGGCCTGCCGCCGACGTATGCCGACGATGCCGCTTCATCGCATCTCGAGGCTAACTTAATTGGTTATACGGGCGACCTGTACGATGCTTCCGTTTCGCTGGCGTTTACGCGCTGGCTGCGTCCCTCGCGTGTGTTCGAATCGCTGGATGAGTTGATTGCGACCGTCGAGGGGAATATCGAGGACATTCGTCACAACTTGGGTGAGCAAGGGGTGGGCATCCGTGATTAGCGATGAGGAAAAAGATCAGGTACGCGCTGCGTCCGACCTGGTTGCCATTGTGCAGGAAACGGTTGAGCTCAAGCCCCGCGGCCATGAGTTTTGGGGCTGCTGCCCGTTTCATGGCGAAAAGACTCCGTCCTTCCACATTATTCCCGCCACGCAGGTGTGGCATTGCTTTGGCTGCGGCGAGGGTGGCGACGTCTTCACCTATATTATGAAGCGCGAGAACCTGAGTTTTCCCGAGTCGATCCGGTACTTGGCCGATCGTGCGGGTATTGAGCTGCATGACACCGGAGATCGCCGCGAGCGCGGCACCAAGCGTGCCCGCATCTACGATCTGTGCGCCGAGACCGCCCAGTTCTACCACACCATGCTTATGCGCGGTAAGGATGGCCGTCCACGTGAGTACTTTGCCAGCCGCGGCATGGGTGGCGACGTCTGCCGCCGCTACTGCCTGGGCTTTGCACCGGGCCGCAACGCGCTGGTGTCGCACCTGTCCCAGGCGGGTTTTACCCCGCAGGAGATGATCGACGCCAACGTTGCCGTGAGTCGCGGGCGCGGGCAGCTTGCCGACCGCTTCTACGACCGCGTGATGTTCCCCATCTTTGACGAGCAGGGTCACAACATAGCCTTTGGCGGTCGCATCATGGGTGACGGCCAACCTAAGTACCTCAATACCGCTGAGACGAGCGTGTTTCATAAAAAGCGAAACCTCTATGGATTTAATTGGGCCAAGGAGTTTATCGTTGCGCAGGATACGGCCATCGTGGTGGAGGGCTATACCGATTGCATCGCCTGCTGGGAGGCGGGGATCAAAAACGTTGTCGCCACGCTGGGCACCGCGCTCACGGAGCATCACGTCAAGACGCTCACTCGCTTTGCCAAGCGCATCGTGTATATGTTTGACGGTGATGCGGCGGGCCAGAAGGCCGCCCGCCGTGCGATTCAGTTTATCGAGCGGGATTCGATGGATCTGCGCTGCGTGGTGCTGCCCGACGGCAACGACCCCATGGAGTTCATCACAGCGCATGGTGGACAGGAGCTTCAGGCGCGCATCGACGCTGCCGAGCCGCTTATGGACTTTGTCTACCGTTCGCTGCAGGAGTCGAGTGACATCACCACGCCGGGCGGTCGTGCCAAGGCGCTGGAAGATGCGCTGACGCTTATCTATCCGCTGCGCGATAGCTACATGATCGATACATACTTTATCCAGATTGCCGATCTGCTTGGCTTGGATCTGGAGACAGTGCGTGCGAGCTCGGGCCGTGTGTTTCGCGATGTCGCCAAGCGCGAGGATGCGGAACGACGTCGTGAGCAGAACTATGAGCGCCAGCGGGCGCAAGCCGAGCGCTCTGGTAGCGCGGGCGGTCGGACGTCTGGTTCGCAGGGGGCATCTCGCGGTGCTTGGGCATCGGGCGCGACGCCGCCGGTGTCCGCGCCGGTCGAGGAGGAGCCGTATGACTACGTCCCGCTCGATGCCTACGGTGCCGCGCCCGTGGAGGCCGTCGACGACCTGCCGCCGATTGATGTGCCTGATGGTATGGGCTCTGCGCCCGCCGGTGCCCCGGCAGACGCCTCGGCCCCTATGGTGCTGACCGATTTGGAGCGCAAGTCCTTGGCAGGGGAGCGCGAGCTGTTGACGATGCTCACGAGCTACCCCGACCTGTTCCGCACGTATGCCGACCGCATCTGCTCTATCGAGTGGGTTGACCCACGTCACGAGTCCATCGCATGGGCCGTTCTGGCAACGCCGCCGGGAACCGATCCTGCAGCCTGCATGGATGCGGCGCGCTCGGTGTGTCCCGAGGCGGCAACGCTTGTGAGTGCCGGGCGCATCTCGGCGACGAGCAAGCACCCCACCGAGACGAACATCGTGTTTATGCTTGATACGCTCGAGCTCTACACCATCAAGCGCCGCATGCGTGCCGCCCAGGCCAAGCTGCGCCAGGACCGTTCGCTCGATGATGAGGCCCGTCGCGCGCTGACCGTGCAGGCCGCGCAGGATTCGCAGCGTCAACGCGAGCTGCAAAAGTCTATCGGCGGCGTGGCGGACCCGTTCCGTTTGATTGGTCTGGAGACCGCGGGCACCGAACAGGCCTAGATGTTGTGGTCAAGCAGCGTATTCTCGCCTATATCCAGTCCTCTTTTTGGGTATAGACGTCAATGTGTGTGCTAAAGTAATGAGTCCTGTGGACTATGAAGGGAGAATCTGTGCCAAAA
>CABQJK010000016.1 GCA_902464495.1 uncultured Collinsella sp.
ACCAACTCGTGGTCATTACCGGTCTTTCTGGCTCGGGCAAGAGTTCGCTGGCATTTGACACTATCTATGCCGAGGGCCAGCGTCGATACGTCGAGAGTCTTTCGAGCTATGCGCGCCAGTTCTTGGGACAGATGGACAAACCCGACTTGGATTCAATCGACGGCCTTTCGCCGGCGGTGTCGATCGACCAAAAGACGACGTCTAAAAACCCTCGCTCGACGGTTGGCACCGTAACCGAGATTTATGACTATCTGCGCCTGCTGTTCGCCCGTGTGGGCACCCCGCACTGTCCCGAATGCGGCCGTGTCATTGAGCGCCAGACGACCGACCAGGTTGCCGACAAGGTCTTGACGGCGGGGGAGGGCCGCCGCGCGTTTGTGCTGGCACCGGTGGTGCGCGGGCGAAAAGGCGAGTACACCAAACTGTTTGAGGATCTTCGCGCCGAGGGCTTTAGCCGCGTGCGTGTCGACGGTGAAGTGCGCTCGCTCGACGATCAGATCGATCTGGACAAGAAGTTCAAGCACGATATCGAGGTCGTGGTCGACCGCATCGTGATCCGTGAGAACTCTCTGGGCCGTATCGCCGAGTCTGTTGAGCAGGCGACCGCGCTGGCGCACGGCAATGTGAACGTATACTTGCTGCCCGACCGCGACGCTCCCGAGGGGACCGAAGGCGAGTTGCTGGAGTATTCGCTGGCGTTAGCGTGCCCGGAGCATGGGCACTCCATCGATGACCTGCAGCCGCGTGATTTCTCGTTCAACGCGCCCTATGGCGCGTGCCCAGAGTGCGATGGCCTGGGCTTTAAGAAGACGGTCGATGCCGAGGCCCTAATCGAAGACCCCTCGAAGTCGATCGCCGACGGGGTCTTTGGCAGCCTGTTTGGCAACTCTAACTACTATCCGCAGATTTTCGCTGCGGTCTGCAAACACTTTAAGGTGAGCGTCGATACGCCGTGGGAGGATCTGCCTCCGCGGGTGCGTCGCGCGTTTTTAGACGGCATGGGCGACCAGAAGATTTCGGTCGACTATCAAAAGCTCGATGGGCGCCGCAGCCAGTGGGACACCAAGTTCTCGGGCGTGCGCAATATCCTGTACGAGCGCTATACCGAGACGACGAATGAGAACACCAAGGCGCGCTTGGAGAAGTACATCCGCGAGGAGCCGTGCTCGAGCTGCCACGGCGCTCGTTTGCGCCCCGAAATGCTCGCTGTTACCGTAGGCGGTAAGTCCATTTACGAGGTCTGTTGCCTATCGTGCCGCGAGTCGCTCGAGTTTTTTGAGGGCTTGGAGCTTACCGAGCGCCAACAATTTATCGGCGGGCGCATCGTTAAGGAAATCCTGGAGCGCCTGCGCTTTCTGGTCGATGTCGGACTCGACTATCTGACCCTCGACCGTGCCTCGGCGACGCTTTCCGGAGGCGAGGCCCAGCGCATTCGCCTGGCAACGCAGATCGGCGCCGGCCTCATGGGTGTGCTGTACATTTTGGACGAGCCGTCGATCGGCCTCCATCAGCGCGATAACGAGCGCCTGATCAAGACGCTTGAGCGCCTACGCGATATCGGCAATACCGTCATCGTCGTCGAGCATGATGAGGATACGATTCGTGCTGCCGACTATGTGATCGACATGGGCCCCGGTGCGGGCGTGAACGGCGGACACGTGGTCGCCGCGGGAACGCCTGCCGATATCATAGCGTGCCCCGATTCGATGACGGGTGCCTACCTGACCGGCAAGCGAATGATTCGGGTTCCCGATGAACGCCGCAAGCCCGGTCGCGGCTGCCTTAAGATCACGGGCGCCCGCGCCAACAACCTCAAAAACGTTACCGCCAAGATCGAGTTTGGTACGCTTACGGTCGTTACCGGCGTGTCGGGATCGGGTAAGAGCTCCCTGGTTACCGACACTATCGCACCTGCCCTTACGAATGCCATTCACCGTTCGACGCGCCCTGTGGGTCCGTATAAGAAAATCGAGGGCATCGAGTGTATCGATAAGGTTATCGATATCGACCAGTCGCCGATTGGCCGCACGCCGCGTTCCAACCCTGCTACGTACATTGGCCTGTGGGATGATCTTCGCGCGCTGTTTGCGAGTACGCCGGAGTCGAAGGCGCGCGGCTACTCGCCGGGACGTTTCTCCTTTAACGTGAGCGGCGGTCGCTGCGAAGCATGCAAGGGCGACGGACAAATTAAGATCGAGATGCACTTCCTTCCCGATATCTATGTCCCCTGTGAGGTCTGCGGCGGCAAACGCTATAACCGCGAGACGCTTGAGGTCACCTACCGTGGTAAGACCATCTCGGACGTGCTCGACATGAGCGTCACCGAGGCACTGGCCTTCTTTGGGAATATCCCGCAGATTAAGCGCAAGCTCCAGACGCTGTACGATGTAGGCTTGGGCTACGTGAGCCTGGGCCAGCCCGCTACGACGCTCTCGGGCGGCGAGGCGCAGCGTGTGAAGCTCGCCAAGGAGCTTCATCGACGCCAGACGGGCAAGACGTTCTATATTTTGGATGAGCCGACGACCGGCCTTCATTTTGAGGACGTCCGCCAGCTGCTCGATGTGCTGCAGCGCTTGGTCGATGCGGGCAACACGGTGCTGGTGATTGAACACAACCTTGATGTCATCAAGGTTGCCGACCGCCTGATCGATATGGGCCCCGAGGGCGGTAACGGCGGCGGAACCGTCGTGGTTTCGGGCACACCGGAGCAGGTTGCGGACTGTCCGCAAAGTTATACGGGCAAGTTTTTGGCGCCGTTGCTCAGGCGTGACCGGGAGCGTCAGGCTCAACTTGATGCTCAATAAATAGGCGATTCAGTTTATGGGCGCCATCGACTCCTTGTGATTCGATGGCGCTTGCTGTGTCGAAGTGACGTATGCAGCCGAATTGGACATATACTTAATCCTTGCGTCCGAATGCGAGGGAAAGGATATGCCATGGCAAAGGCTGTAAAGACGCCAAAAACCAATGCGATGCGCGAGCTGGAAAGCGCCGGCATTTCCTATGTTCTACATACGTACGAAGACGATGGTGATGAGTCGGCGGGCCTGGGGGTCGCGATTTCGGAGCAGCTTGGCGAGGAGCCCGGACAAGGATTTAAGACCTTGGTCTGCGTGACGCCGTCCAACGACCATGTCGTGTGCTGCATCCCTGTTGCCGACGAGCTCGATCTAAAGTCCGCCGCGCGTGCCGCGGGGGAGAAGTCCTTGGCCATGATGCATGTGAAGGATTTGCTTGCGGCGACTGGCTACGTTCGCGGCGGCTGCAGTCCGGTCGGTATGAAAAAACGCTACCGGACGCTCATTGATGAGACATGTGTCCTTTGGGATACCATTTTTATTTCGGGAGGCAAGCGTGGTTATCAGCTTGAGCTTGCACCCGATGATTTAATTGCATTTTGCGGGGCGACGGTCGCCCCGATTACGAGAGAGGACTGAGCGATGCCGCAGGAAGAATTGAAGTGCGGAGCTCATTTTGCAAAAGAATCTGCGCCTCAGACACCCTCATCCGAAGCTTCTTCGTCGCGAGATGGCACTGATGATATGGGCTCGTCGGACTACTCCACGGTTGGTCGTTCCGCCGGGCTTATGACCATCCTGACCATCGTGTCTCGCGTCACCGGCTTTATCCGCACATGGGCAATGGCGGCCGCTATCGGCATGTCGCTGCTCTCGTCCTCCTATCAGGTCGCCAACAACCTGCCCAATATGCTCTACGAACTCGTGATGGGCGGCATGCTCGTGACGGCGTTTTTGCCCGTGTACATGGGCGTGAGGCGTGAGCAGGGTCGCGAGGCCTCGAACGAGTACGTGGGCAACCTGCTCGGTATTCTGCTATTGGTGCTGGGTGGCATTTCGTTGCTGGGGACCGTGTTCGCTCCGGGCTTTATTTGGACGCAATCGTTCCTTTCGGGTGACGGCGGCAGCATGGATACCGCTGCGTTCATGTTCCGTTTCTTCGCCATCCAGATTCTGTTTTATGGTTTGGGCTCGGTGTTCTCGGGCGTTCTCAACGCACACCGCGACTACTTCTGGTCGACGTTTGCCCCGGTCCTCAACAATGTGATCGTCATTGCGAGCTTTATGGGCTTTGCGCCCGTGTCCGCACAGTTTGGCGAACGTGCCGGCATCATCTTGATTGCGGCCGGTACGACCCTCGGCGTCTTTGTTCAGATGGCCTGCCAGATTCCCGCGCTTGGCAAGCATGGCGTGCATCCTCATATCCATATCGACTTTAAGGACCCCGCACTGCGCCAGACGATTGCGCTCGGTATCCCGACGCTGCTCGCTACGGTGTGCATGTTTGTCTCGACTTCTATCACGAACGCTGCCGCGCTGGTGGTCCAGCCCGAGACCGGTCCTTCCGTCATCGCCTATGCGCGCCTGTGGTACACGCTGCCCTACGCGCTGATTGCCGCCTCGCTTTCGACGGCGCTCTATACCGAGCTCTCTCACGACGCACAGGAGAAGGATTACGACAGCGTTCGCACGGGCATTTCGCGTGGCGTCGCCCAGATGCTGTTCTTCCTGGTTCCGTTCGCGCTGTACCTGATTGTCTTCGCGCGTCCGCTCAACATGATCTACTGCGCTGGCAAGTTCGATGAGTCCGGCGTGGCGCTGGTGTCCGAGTTCCTTGTCTACCTGGCGTTCTCGCTGCCGCTCTACGGCGTGGTCGTGCTGATGCAGAAGAGCTTCTCTGCCTTGCTCGACATGAAGCCCTATAGCCGCTATTGCCTGTATTCCGCCATCGGCCAGGCCGGCTCGGTTCTGCTGTTTGGCGTTGTGCTGGGCTTCGGTATGCCGGCAATCGCGCTTTCGTATGTCGTCGACTACGTGATCTTGGTCGGTTGCTCGCTGTGGTGGCTGCGTCGTCGTCTGCGTGGTCTTCAGGTTAAATCTATCCTGCATGGCGGTTTCTTTGGCCTTTTGCTCGGTGGCCTGGGTGCTGCCGCAGGCGCCGGCGTCATGTGGGCGCTTGAGCACTTTGTCGGGGCACTTGGCGGCTCGATTCTGATTACTCTTGGCTACGTTTGCGTTGCGGGTGTCGTCTCGCTTGCTGTTACCTTTGGCCTTGCCGTCGTCCTTAAGATGCCCGAGGTCTCGGCGCTGATTCGTCGCAAGTAGGTACGCGTGGCCGGTCACGACAACATTCCAACGCTTGCCGAGCAGGTTTCGCGCGTTCCCACGCAGCCCGGCTGCTACCTTTGGAAAGACGCCAAGGGCGATGTCATCTACGTGGGCAAGGCGAAAAACCTGCGCGCCCGTATGCGTCAGTACGTGACGCTGCAGGACGAGCGCCAGAAGATCCCGCTGATGATGCAGCTGGTGGCGAGCTTTGACTATATCGTGGTGGAGACCGAGCACGAGGCGTTGGTGCTCGAGCGCAATCTGATTGGCCAGTACCATCCGTACTTTAACGTCGACCTCAAGGATGACAAGAGCTACCCCTTTATCGCCATTACAAAGGGCGACCTGTATCCCGCTATCAAATACACGCGTGAGCGTCATAAGCCGGGAACGCGCTATTTTGGACCTTATACCGATAGCCGCGCGGCACGTGAGACGATAGATACGCTGCGCAAGGTTATCCCCATCTGCTCCGCATCCTGTGCGGAGTGGCGTCGTTGTCGCCGTATCGTCGAGTCCCACAAGGGCGAGGAAGACATCGTCAATATGATTTGCGCGCAAAACGGGCGCCCCTGCTTTGACTACCATGTCGGGCGCGGCCCGGGTGCGTGTGTCGGCGTGATTTCCCCGGCAGACTATGCCAAGAACGTCAAGCGTGTCGAGCGCTTTTTGTCGGGCCATCGCAAGGATGTCGTCGATGAGCTGACCTCCGAGATGACGGATGCCGCTGAGGCGCTCGACTTTGAGCGCGCGGCACGCGTCAAACGTCGTTTGGAGGTCATCAGGGGTCTGGACGATCGTCAGCAAGTCGTTTTTCCCTCCAGTGTCGATATAGATGTCATCGGTTTCTATCGCGAGGAGACCATCTCCGCCGCTTGCGTCTTCGTCGTTCGCGAGGGCCGAACAGTTCGCACCTGCGAGTTCATTCTCGACAAGGGTCTTGATGTTGACGAGGAAGAGCTCCAGTCGGGCTTTCTTAAGCGCTATTACGACGAGACGGCTGATATTCCAGCTGAGGTCAACCTTTCCGTCGAGCTTGAGGATGCGGAAGCGCTGGGGGAGTGGCTTGCGGGCAAGCGTGAGCGTTCCTGCCATCTCCATAGGCCGCAGCGTGGCGAAAAGCACCGTCTGCTCGATATGGCATCCAAAAATGCGCGCCATGCCCTCATGCGCTACATGATGCGAACGGGGTACGCTGACGACCGCACCAATCAAGCGCTCCTGGAGCTCGAAAGTGCGTTGGCGCTGCCATCGCCGCCGTTGCGTATCGAGTGCTTCGATATCTCTACACTGCATGGCACCTTTACGGTCGCCTCGATGGTGGTGTTTACCAACGGGCGCGCCGACAAGAGTCAGTATCGTCGTTTTAAAATTCAGGCCGAATTGGACGAGGCAAACGACTTCGTGTCGATGTCCGAGGTTTTGGGACGACGTTATGCTCCCGAGCGCATGGCCGACGAGCGCTTTGGCTCGCGCCCCGATTTGCTCGTTGTCGATGGCGGTAAGCCGCAATTGACCGCTGCGATCAAGCAACTTGAGGCTCTTGGGCTCGATATACCAGTTTGTGGCTTGGCAAAGGCCGATGAGGAGGTTTTCGTGCCTTGGGACGAGACTCCCGTCGTGCTGCCGACCGGGTCCGCGTCGCTCTATCTAATTAAACAGGTGCGCGATGAATCGCACCGTTTTGCCATCACGTTCCATCGCGAATTGCGCGATAAAGCCATGACGGTTTCGGTACTCGATGACGTTCCAGGCGTGGGACCCACCAGAAAACGTGCCCTTATGCGCCATTTTGGCTCGATGAAGCGTTTGCGCGCGGCGAGCGAGCAAGAGATCGCGGAAGTTCGAGGCGTTCCTGCCGATGTCGCCAAAGCGGTTCACGAGGCGCTCGTTGCATGGAATGCCGAGCGCGCCGAGGCGGCGGCAAAGCAATCCGAAAACTAAACACGCCTCTAAACAACTGATATACATGATTGCGTGATTTTCAATCATATATTTTACGGCGATTACCAGCCGATTTCGGGTTTAATTAACGCTAAAACGTTTGACTAGCCATGGTGAACAACCCTGCTATCCTGCGGGTTGACGAAGACTGATATCTCACCTCGTCGATACATACTGTCTGGCGAATCGTTTGTCAATGAATTCGGTGAACGGTAGCAAATACCGTTCAAGCGTATGTATGTATCGGTCGCCGAGCGCGGCGCCTCAGTTGGGTTCGTCGGTAGGTAAGGTATATATCGTCCGCAAGTTGCGCGGGGGCACGTCTAGGCGCTCCCGGGTAAGATTCTCTATTGATAGGAGAAGACATGGCCATCATCAACAAGGGTATGTCCAGGCGTTCGTTCCTCGGCCTCACCGGCAGCGTCGCTGCTGTCGCAGGGCTTGGTCTCACCGGCTGCGGTGGCAGCTCTAGCGACGAGGGTTCCGCTTCCGGTTCCACCGATTCCGCCAACCGTGGCGGCGGCGTGATCACCGCTGGTTCCGCTTACGCTCCGTCCAGCTTCGATCCCGCCAGCACCGGCTCCGCTGTGGGCCTGGGTGCTAACTGGCACGTCGTCGAGGGCCTCTACGGCATCGATTACCACGACTACAGCACCTTCAAAGAGCTCGCCACCGACGATCCCAAGTCTGTGGACGACACCACTTTCGAGGTCACCATCCGCAAGGGCGCCAAGTTCTCCGATGGCACCGAGGTCACCGCTGACGATGTCGTTGCCTCCTACACCGCTTGCGCCGCTTCCGCTACCTATGCTCCGTTCTTCCAGCCCTTCGAGTCCATCGAGGCCAAGGACGCCAGCACCGTGACGGTCAAGACCAAGGTCCCCAACTTCTCCCTGCTCAAGGATCGTCTGGCCATCGTCCGCGTTACCCCGGCCACCCAGACCGAGGAGGATCGCGCCAAGCAGCCGATCGGCTCCGGCCCCTGGATGTACGACTCTATCTCCGATACCGAGATCACCCTGGTTCCCAACCCCGAGTACAACGGTGAGTATGCTGCCGAGGATAAGAAGATCCAGTACAGCATCCTGACCGACCCCACCGCTCGCGTTACCGCTCAGCAGGAGGGCTCCACGCTCGTTATGGAGCTCGTTACCGCTGACGCCGTCGACCAGCTCGAGAGCGCCGGCTGCAAGATCGATAACGTTCAGGGTTTCGGCACCCGCTTCATCATGTTCAACGTCGCCAAGGAGCCTTGGAACAACGTCAAGGTCCGTCAGGCTGTCATGTATGCGCTCGACACCGAGAAGATGGTCAGCAACACCTTCGCCGGCCTTGCCACCGCTGCCAGCTGCTACCTGCCCAAGAGCTTCACCAACTATCATGAGGCTTCCACGGTGTACAAGACCGACGCCAAGAAGGCTAAGAAGCTCATCGAGGAGTCTGGCATCACCCCGGGTGCCATCACCCTGCGCACCACCGACAACGAGCAGATTAAGGGCATGGCCGCCCAGGTCAAGAATGACCTCGACGCTCTCGGCTTCGATGTGACCATCCAGACCGATACCTCGCCGGCCACCTACGCTGCCATCGACGGCGGCGAGGCCTACGATATCCTCCTTGCCCCTGGCGATCCTTCCTGCTTCGGCGCCGACCCCGACCTGCTGCTCAACTGGTGGTACGGCGACAACGTCTGGATGCAGACCCGTTGCCCGTGGAAGGAGTCCGCTGAGTGGCAGAAGCTCCACGGTCTCATGGACGAGGCTCTTGCCGCTGAGGGCGATGAGCAGCAGAAGAAGTGGAACGAGTGCTTCGACATCATTGCCGACAACGCCGTTCTGTACCCCGTTGTCCACGTCAAGACCGTCTCCGCTTCCTGGGACGATCCGTCCACTGCGCCCAACGGCGAGGCCCTCGATGGCTTCAAGGGCATCGGCACGACGAGCATGTCCTTCAGGGGCGTTGCGACCGTCAAGGCGTAAGACTCGCTTGAGTCTGTATGCAGGATGTCGGTCGTTGGGACCGTATCCTCATAGTTGAAACAAAGACCCGGGCGACCTCGATGTCGCTCGGGTCTTGTAATGAGTATCCGTACTCATATACCAGTTGGTCCTACCGACAAAAGAAAGGGGAGAGAACGTGAACAACTTGCTACGTTTGATTGGAAGGCGTCTCGTGGCGCTGCCGATCATGGCATTGGGCGTCACCGTCCTGGTGTTCTTCCTTATGTCGTTCTCCAAGACCGACCCCGCCTATACGGCGTTGGGTGACGGTGCCTCGCCCGAGGCGGTTGCCGAGTACCATGAGAAGTATGGTCTGGACGACCCCTGGCCCGTGCGCTACGTGCGCTACATGGGCGATCTGATCCATGGCGACATGGGCACCTATGGTGCTGCTCGCAACTCCGTTGCCAAGCGCATCTCCACTGCCCTGCCCGTCACGATGCAGCTGACCTTCATCGGTCTTGCCATCGGCGCGGTCGTTTCGTTTTTACTCGGCGTCATCGCGGCACTGTATCGCGATAAATGGCCGGACCAAGTGATCCGCGTCTTCTCCATCGCCGGCTTGGCAACCCCGTCGTTCTGGCTTGCCGTTCTGTTGATTCTGCTGTTCTCTTCCTACCTTAAGGTGCTTCCGGCGTCCGGTGCTCTGCCTCACTTCACCACCAACCCGGCTGGCTATCTGGGACGTATGATCATGCCCGCCATTGCTCTTGCCTTCCCGCTGACGGGTCAGATGACTCGTATCGTGCGTACGGCCATGGTCGAGGAGCTCGACAAGGACTATGTCCGTATGGCTCGCGGCGCCGGCGTTCCCGAGAAGGTCGTCGTCGGCATCAACGTACTTCGCAATGCGCTGATCACCCCGGTCACCACCCTCGGCCTTAAGATCGGTTACCTCATGGGCGGCGCCGTCGTCATCGAGGTCATCTTCAACCTCCCCGGCATGGGTACTGCGATTCTGCAGGGCGTTCAGGGCAACGAGGCGAACCTGGTTCAGGGCGTCGTCATCGTCGTTGCTCTTGCCTTCATCATCATCAACATCGTGGTTGACATGCTCTACCTGCTCATCAACCCGCGCATCAGGACGGTGTAGATTATGGTAAAGATTCGAGAGAAGCAAACCGAGCAGCTCGAGAAGGCTGCCTCCAAGGGGCTCAAGCTCGGTGGCTGGAAGAAGATGACGCTGTCTTCTAAGATTGCCGCCGTCGTGTTGGTGCTGGTCGCCCTGACTGCGATTCTGGCACCCCTTCTTGCCCCCTATAGCCCGGTCGAGATCTTTACGGCTCGCCAGGCTCCCGGCAACGGATTTATCTTCGGTACCGACGATAAGGGTCGCGACATTCTGTCGCGCATGCTCTACGGTGGTCGTTACTCGCTGATTATCGGCTTTGGCGCCACTGCCATGGCTCTGGTCTGCGGCTCGGTCGTGGGCGCCCTTGCGGCGGTTTCGCGCAAGGCCGTTTCCGAGACGATCATGCGTATCCTGGACATCATCATGTCTATCCCGGGCATCGCCCTCGCGGCCGTCTTCGTCTCCATCCTGGGCAACTCCGTGCCGTCGATCATCTTCGCCATCGGCTTTATGTACACTCCGCAGATTGCCCGTATCGTGCGCGCCAACATCGTGTCCGAGTACGGCGAGGATTATGTCCGCGCGGTCATCGTTTCCGGTGCCAAGGCTCCGTGGATTTTGATCAAGCATGTTCTGCGTAACTGCATCGCCCCGATCATGGTCTTCACCGTTACCCTGGTCGCCGACGCCATCATCTTCGAGGCCTCGCTGACCTTCATCGGCGCTGGTATCCAGGAGCCCACCGCTACCTGGGGCAACATCCTCGCCGACGCCCGCGGCGGCGTGCTCGCCGGCCGTTGGTGGCAGGCGTTGTTCCCGGGCCTGGCCATTATGATCACCTGCCTGGCGCTCAACATCCTCTCCGAGGGCATTACCGACGCCATGGCCGCTGCTCCCTCCGCCGCCCTGGATCCGACCGATTCCTCCAAGCGCCGCGAGGCCGACCTGCTGGTCTCCGACCCCGTTCGCGCCTACAAGGAGCAGGCCCAGTCCCTCTCCGCTCGCCTTGGCGCCCTGCGCGATGTCGAGCTCAAGCGTGACGATCGCCATGTGCCTGACGAGTCTGTCGAACCGATTCTCTCGGTCCGTGACTTCTGCATTCAGTTTGAACACCACGGCGATATCAACGTCGTCGACCACGTCAACTTTGATGTCCGTCCTGGTCAGACCATGGGCCTGGTGGGCGAGTCCGGCTGCGGTAAGTCCATCACCACGCTGGCCATCATGGGCCTGACCGACGATGATGAGCATCTTTCCGGCGAGGTCCTCTGGGAGGGCCGCGACCTGCTCAAGATGAGCAAGAAGGAGTGGTTCGGCCTGCGCGGTACCGATATCGCTATGGTCTATCAGGACGCCCTGTCCTCGCTCAACCCCTCCATGCTCATCTCTGCCCAGATGAAGCAGCTCACCAAGCGCGGCGGCACCCGCAGCGCCGAGGAACTCTTGGAGCTCGTGGGCCTCGACCCCAAGCGTACGCTCGAGAGCTACCCGCATGAGCTTTCCGGTGGCCAGCGTCAGCGTGTTCTGATCGCTATGGCCCTTACCCGCGACCCCAAGCTGGTCATCTGCGACGAGCCCACGACCGCTCTGGACGTTACCGTCCAGAAGCAGGTCATCAAGCTGCTCAACGACCTTCAGGCCAAGCTCGGCTTTGCCATGATCTTCGTCTCGCATGACCTGGCGCTGGTCGCCGAGGTCGCCCATAACATCACGGTTATGTACGCTGGCCAGGTTATCGAGCAGGCGCCCACCAAGGAGCTGCTCACGAACCCGATTCACGAGTACACCCGCGGTCTTCTGGGTTCCGTTCTGTCCATCGAGAGCGGTTCGGGCCGCCTTCACCAGGTGCCCGGTGCCGTTCCGAGCCCGCGCGATTTCCCCAAGGGCGATCGCTTCGCGCCCCGCTCGAGCCATCCGCGTATTGGCCTGGACACCCGTCCGGTCTTCAAGCGCGTGCCCGGCACCGAGCACTTCTATTCCGAGCTCCCCGACGAGGTGCTCAAGGCAAATGGTTTGACCCCTCACGCGGAGGTGATGTAGATGAGCGAGACCGCAGTCAACGGCGTCGAGCCGATCATCTTCCTTGATGACGTCCACGTCACCTTTAGGACCCGTACCGGCTCGATTCTGCACCCCAACATGGTTCACGCCGTCCAGGGTGTAACGATTAAGCTCATGCCCGGTCAGACGATCGGCATCGTCGGCGAGTCCGGTTGCGGTAAGTCCACCACCGCCAACGTCATGTGCGGCCTGCAGGCCCCCACGAGCGGCAAGGTCTACTTTAAGGGCAAGGACGTTACCAAACGTACCGCCGAGGACCGTCGCCACATGGGCCGCGTCATCTCGGTCGTGTTCCAGAACCCGGCCACGGCGCTCAACCCCCGCATGGTCGTTCGCGAGCAGCTGCTCGACCCCATGCGTGTCCACAACCTGGGTACCGAGGCCGAGCAGGAGAAGCGCGTCAAGGAGCTCTTGGAGCTCACCGGTCTGCCCAGCTCTGCCGCCGAGGTTCTTCCCGGCCAGCTTTCGGGCGGCCAGCGCCAGCGCGTCGCAATTGCCCGTGCCCTGTCGCTGAACCCCGATGCCATCATCGCCGACGAGCCCACCTCGGCTCTGGACGTTTCGGTCCGCGCGCAGATTCTGAACCTGCTGACCGACCTTAAGAAGGAGCTCGGCCTGGCCATGGTGTTCATCAGCCATGACATCCAGACGGTCCGCTATATCTCTGACGACATCATCGTTATGAATGGCGGCAAGATCGTCGAGCAGGGCGAGGCCAAGCAGGTCTTCCAGCACCCTCAGGACCCCTACACCAAGATGCTGCTCGGCGCTGCGCCGTCGCTGCTGCACCCTAAGCTCGGCGAGTAGCCTCGCTTTCCCTCCCGTGCGCCCGGTTTCCTTGCCGGGCGCACCTCCGTTGCGATTTCGAAAGGTTGGGTTCACGAGCCATGCCAAGTGCTCAGGAGCTACAACAGCAATTTGGTGAATATCGAGGCGCTATGCCCCGTCCATCGGATTTCGATCTCTTTTGGAAGGACCGCATGGCCGAGGCCGACGCCGTCGAGCTCGACTACGTGATTGAGGCGGCTTCGGTTGCGGATTCCGCGACCTGTCGGTTTTTCGATCTCTGGTATACCGGCATGTGTGGTGCACGCCTGCATGCCAAGTACCTCAAGCCGGTCTCGGAGGAGCCCATGCCGCTGGTGCTTCAGTTCCATGGCTATCCGGGTGCGAGTCGCAGCTGGTTTGAGCAGGCGTCGTTTGCGGGCATCGGCATGGCACTCATCGCTCTCGATTGTCCTGGCCAGGGTGGTCCCTCCGAGGATATTGGTGGATTTGAGGGCACGACGGTCGCGGGCCATATCGTCGCCGGTATCGACGGCGACCCGGCCAACCTCTACTATGTCCGCTTGCACCAAGATATTCGCATCCTGTGCCGCATCGTTCGCGAGCTCGAGGGCATCGATCTTGCCCGTGTGTTTGTGAACGGCGCGTCGCAGGGCGGCGGTTTGGGCATTGCGACCTGTGCACTTAACAGCGAGCTTATCAATCGCGCCGCCATCCTCTATCCCTTCCTGTCGGATTTCCGCCTGGTCTGGGATTTGGATGCCGACGACATTGCCTACGAGGGCCTGCGCTATTGGTCTCGCTGGTTTGACGAGGACTCGACTCGTATCGACGAAGCCTATGCCAAGCTGGCGTACTTCGATTCCAAGAACTTTGCCCCTATGGTCAAATGCCCCGTGCTGTTTGGCACCGGCACAGCCGATACCGTCTGTCCGCCAGCGACGCAGTTTGCGGTCTATAACAACCTGACCTGTGAAAAGCGTCGTGAGTTCTTTGAAGGCTTTGGCCACGAGGAGATTCAGGATTTTGACGATCTGATCATTCCGTTTTTCTGCAAGGGAGGGGAGGCTCATGTCTAAGTGCGAGAGCAATGTCAATGAGCTGATTGTCTCCGACCTTGTGGGGATTCCCGGAACGGTCTCGTCAAGGCTCGCTGATTTCCGGGATTGGCGCGGTGATGCTTCTGCGGATGTTTCCGAATTAGAGATAGCCGCTTCGGACCTTGAGGTTTGCGGGCCGAGTATTACGGCGATCGATTTCGCCAATCCGTATGCCCGCTACTCCGAGGTTTCCTTTGAGCTTAGTGGCGATGTGGTCCACGCGCGTTTGATCGAGCCTGCCGGTCGCGCCCGAGCATCCGAGCTTGTGCCGCTATGTCTGATGTTTCACGACATCGACCGACCCGTGCGGGGATGGCATCACATGACGAGGTTTGCGGCCATGGGATATGCCGTGCTTGCGCTGGACGATGAGGCGATTGGATCCAGCGAGCTGCAGCAGGGGATTGCCTCTCCTGCTTTTGTCAAGCGCGTCCGTTGGGGTTGCGCGATGGCGAAGGTGGCGCGCAATCTTGATGGCGTGGACCCCGACCGCATCTTTGCATGGGGCGAGGGCCTTGGCGGCGGAGTCGCGCTGGCGGTTTCTGCTCTGGACGAGCGGGGCCTCGCCTGCACGGCGGTTGCCAATCCAATTCCCGGTGGCCTCGAGGCGTTGTCGTCTCGGGTGCGTGGATCGGTGCTCATGGGCACATCGCTCATGGATGTCGTGAGCGATCCCAAGGGCCAGTTTGCCGTATTCAACGGTCTTGAGTGTGACCGGAGGCATGTCATCTATGCCAAATACGCTCATGAGCGCATCAATGCGTTCGAAAACGAAGTCATCGACTTTTTTAACCAAACGTTCTACCCGTGTTCTTTGGCCTAGACGGCCTGGACACTGCCAACAAGAGTGGGTGGCATAGGGCCGCCCGCCAGACAACTAAGGAGATTCTTGTGGCAACTCAGAAATTCACCGGCGTTATCCCTCCCGTCGTTGTTCCCGATACCGAAGATCACCAGCTCGATGTTGTCTCCTTTGAGCGCAGCATCAACCGCATGATCGATGCCGGCGTCGATGGCCTGTTCTTCCTGGGATCCTCGGGCGAGGTCGTCTTCTCCACCGACGAGCGCCGTCGCCAGATTATCGCCGAGGCCGTGCGCATCGTCGATCACCGCGTGCCTGTTCTGGTCGGCATCATCGATACCGAGACCGAGCGCATGATCGAGCACGGTAAGGTCGCTCAGGAGCTGGGCGCCGATGCGCTTGTCGCCACCTGCCCGTTCTATGCCCTGCAGGGCATGACCGAGGTCGAGGAGCACTTCCGCATCCTGCACGAGGAGCTCGACCTGCCCATCTTTGCCTATGACATTCCCGTCTGCGTTCACACCAAGCTCCCCTGGAAGCTCCTTGCCAAGCTCGGCGCCGAGGGCGTCCTTGCTGGCGTCAAGGATTCCTCGGGTGATGACATCTCGTTCCGCTACCTCGTTCAGGAGAACGAGAAGAACGGCCATCCGATGAGTATCCTCACCGGTCACGAGGTTGTCGTCGACGGCGCTTACCTCGGTGGCGCCGACGGTTCTGTCCCGGGCCTTGCCAACGTTGAGCCCGAGGGCTACGTGCGCCAGTGGAAGGCCGCTCAGGCCGGTGACTGGGCTACCGTCAAGGCCGAGCAGGATCGCCTCAACGAGATCTCCCACATCTGGGATGTCACCTCGGGCGTCCAGGGCTATGCCGGTGGCGTCGGCGCCTTCAAGACCGCTATGAACCTCATGGGCATCTTCGACAGCCCGACCATGCCGCGCCCGGTGAAGGCCATGACTGGCGAGAACGTCGAGGCTATTAAGAAGGTCCTCCAGGACAACGGTCTCCTGTAAAGCTTTCCCAGGCACCCGGCCTCGCCGTTCAACCGTGTGGCCATGACCCGTTAGGTCAATGGCCACACGGTTTCTCGGCGATCTCGGGCACCTGGATAACCTTTACTGCGCTGTGACGGCTAGCCTGACGGCGCATTTCCTGTAGTTGTTTTTATCTCCGAAGGAGAGCGACATGGAGAACAAGTACGTCTGCTCTGTCGATATCGGCGGAACCAAGATCGCGACTGCCATCATGGAGTACCCGGCTGACGGTAGTGTGCCCCATCCCGTTTTTGAGGCCGAGGTTCCCACAGAGGCCCAAGAGGGCGGCGAGGCCGTCTTCCAGCGTATCGAGGCATCCATCAAGGCTGCTCTCGAGGCGAATCCCGATGTCGAGGTCCTTGGCGTCGGTATCGGTGCCGCTGGCGTCGTCGATCCCAAGACGGGCGCCATCGCGTATGCCAATGAGATCATGCCCGGCTGGTCCGGCGTTCAGTTGGGGCCGCGTCTGCGCGAGGATCTCGGTCTTCCCGTTGCCGTTGTAGGCGACGTGCAGGCTCATGCTCTGGGCGAGGCCCACTGGGGTGTCGGCAAGGGCAAGTTCTCCGTCTTGTGTCTTGGCATCGGTACGGGTATCGGCGGCGCATATGTCGAGAACGGCCGCGTGATGCAGGGCTTCCATGGTGCTGCTGGCCATATGGGCCACATCGAGTGCTCGGCTGCCGCCGGCATTCCCTGCGCCTGCGGGCGTTCCGGCCATCTTGAGTCTGTTGCTTCGGGCACCTCGATTGGCCGTATGTACGACGAACGCTTCGGTCGAGTTGACCCCAGCCGTCCTTCGGTCGGTCGCGACGTGAACGACCTGTGCCGTGCTGGCGACGCAAAGGCGACCGAGGTCATCCATGACGCCGGCTTTGCGCTGGGCGCCAGCTTGGGCTCGCTTGCCAACATCTTGGATCCCGAGGTCATCGTGCTTTCGGGAGGTGTGATTCACCAGGGTCCCGATTGGCGCTCGCAGACGTGGAAGGACTCGGTGCACGAGGGCTATGCCAGCCAGGCGCTCGACCCGCTTCAGGACACGCCGATCCTCATCGGGTCTCTGGAGGGTGACGCGCCGCTCATCGGTGCCGCTGAGCATCTTCTTGCGTCGTTGAAGTAAACATAACTACCAAGTGCGCCTTCTGAGGTGCCGCAGATTGACGTGAAAGAGGAGCGAAGCGTACTTCGGTACGCGAGCGACGGTTTGAACGTCAAGGTGCGGTGTCTCAGAAGGCTATTTTGAGAAAGGTTGAGTCGAACATGACCGTTGATCCTTTGATTCAATCCCTGAAGGGCAAGCTCGTCGTGAGCGTTCAGGCCTATATGGGCGAGCCGCTTCGTACGCCCGAAACCATGGCTCAGATGTCTCGCGCCTGCGAGCTTGGCGGCGCCGCCGCTATTCGCTGCCAGGGTCTTGCCGACATCGCCGCCATTAAGGGCCGCTGCGAGGTTCCCGTCATCGGCTTGTGGAAGGATGGACACGAGGGCGTCTACATCACGCCGACGCTGCGTCATGCTCGCGCCTGCGTTGCCGCCGGTGCCGACATCGTGGCAATTGACGCCACCGATCGCCCGCGTCCCGATGGCAAGACCGTCGAGGACACCTTCCGTCCGCTGCACGAGGAGGGCGTGCTCCTGATGGCCGACTGTGCCACCATCGAGGACATTCGCCGTGCTGTCGACATGGGCTTCGACCTGGTGTCCACCACGCTTTCCCATGGTGTTGCCGCTATCGATTGCACCATGGCCGACGGTCCCGATCTGCCGCTCCTGCGCCAGGCGACCGAGGAGTTTCCCGGCCTTCCCATCATCTGCGAGGGCCGCGTGCATACGCCCGAGGAGGCCCGCGCCGCAATTGATGCGGGCGCCTGGGCAGTTGTCGTGGGCACTGCCATCACGCACCCCACGAGTATTACGAGTTGGTTCAAAGCCGCGCTTGAGGCGTAAGACGGACCTTGTATCCGCTCAGGGCGGTATACTCATTAAAGGCAATTGACCGCGCGGGATCCGGGTTGCTGGGTCCCGCGCTTGTTTTTAGGAGGCGGCACATGCAAAAGGGAGATGCCATGGATGCGGCGGAGCGCTCGGAGCGCATCCCCGATATCGTCATCATCACCGGAATGTCCGGATCGGGCCGAACGCAGGCCATGCATGTGTTCGAGGACATGGGCTATTTTTGTATCGATAACCTGCCCCCGCGTCTGATTGCCCAGCTTGCTGAGCTCGTTGGCATCAATACGGGCGTGGGCAGGCATCTCGCCGTCACCTGCGATTTGCGTAGCCAGGGACTGTTTGACGAGTTGCTCGATGCGGTCGCCGCGCTCGAAGAACGCGAGATGAGCTGCGACATCGTGTTCCTGGAGGCTTCTGACGAGGTGCTGATTCGTCGCTACAGCGAAAATCGCCGCCGTCATCCCATTGCCAAGCCGGGGGAGACTACGGCCGATGCCATTCAGCGCGAGCGCCTTCAGCTGCAGGGCGTGCGCGATCGAGCCGATATGATTATCGACACGAGCCGTCTGCGCACCTCTGCGCTGCGCAACAAGCTACGTATGGCATTTTCCGAACTGTCCGACCAACAGCTCATGGACGTCCATGTGTTCTCGTTTGGCTTTAAGCACGGCATGCCCGTCGAGGCGGACATTATGATCGACGTCCGCTTCCTGCCCAATCCGTTCTACGATCCCGAGATGCGCACGATGACCGGTCTCGATAAAAAGGTCTCCGATTTTGTTCTGGACCATCCCAAGACGCAGGAGTTTTGGAAGGCTTGGACACAGCTGCTCGATACGGTGATGCCGGGCTATATCGCGGAGGGTAAACCGCAGCTTTCTATCGCCATCGGCTGCACGGGCGGACAGCACCGTAGCGTCGCCATTGCCGAGGCCACGGCCCGTTACCTGGAAGGCGCCCAGTATCACGTGAGCATCTCCCACCGCGACCTGTCGCGCGCCAACACGAAGGCATAGGCCTGCATGTCGTTTACCGCTGAGGTGCGCGACGAGCTTGCGCGCTGCGAACCCGAATGTGAATACTGCGATTTGTCGACGCTTGCCGCCCTGACGCGTGTGAGCGGTACGCTTTCGTTGGCCGGCTCCGGGCGGTATCGTTTGACGGTCGCGACCGAGACGGGAGCCGTCGCGCGCACGATGATCACGCTGACGCATCGCATCCTTAAGCTCAAAACGGAATTCACCGTTCGTAAATCGGTCTTGCATAAGGTCCGTAACTATCTCATTACCCTGCCCGATCAACCCGACCTGGACAAGGCTCTGGTGCTGCTGGGCATTCTAGACCGCAGGGGAGGGCTCGTCGCTGGTGTTCCCCGACACATCGTTGCCCGTCCCTGCTGCAGGCTTGCCTACATCCGCGGCGCGCTCATCGCGGGCGGCTTCGTGGCCGATCCACGCGGCGATTTTCATTTGGAGATCGCGGTGCAGGGCGAGCAATATGCTAAGGGGCTTTGCGACCTGTTGGGGCAGATTGGGGTCCATGCTCGTGTTAATGCACGGCGGGGGTCATATGCCGTATACATTAAGAGCGCCGAGGAAATCGAGCATTTATTAAAGCTGATTGGTGCCAAGCGCAGCGTTGCCGAGATTGAGGAGGCGCGCGCGGTCAAGTTGGTTAAGAACGATGTGAACCGTCGCGTGAACGCCGAGCTCGCCAACCAGACCAGAAGCGCCGGTGCTGCCCAACATCAGCTTGCGCTTATCGATGAGCTCGAGCAGCGTGGCCTTCGCGATGCGCTTCCGGATGCCTTGGCGGTCTTTTGCGACCTGCGCGAGCGCTATCCCGATCTGTCGCTGCGTGATTTGGGGGAGATGGCTGACCCTCCCTTGTCGAAGTCAGCCCTCTACCATCGAGTTTTGAGGCTTGAAAAGCTCATTGAAGCAAACAGGTAGTTTAAAGCATCGGCGTATATACGGATTTAGCTGCTATTTTATTCTTTAAAACGTTTTAACGTAAATTTGATTTTCAATTTCGAGCATTCTCGTGAAATTCAAGTCAAAAAAAAGGTATATTAGGCGAGTGGTTAGTTTGTGGGCCTCAACGGCGGGCGCTGTAGCTTGCGGGGGCCTTACGAAAGGAGACACAATGGCAGTAAAGGTTGCTATTAACGGCTTCGGTCGCATCGGTCGTCTGGCTTTCCGTCAGATGTTCGGTCATGAGGGCTCCGAGATCGTCGCTATCAACGACCTCACCTCTCCCGATATGCTCGCTTACCTGCTGAAGTACGACTCCACGCAGGGCAACTACGCTCGCGATCACGAGGTCGTTGCTGGCGAGGATTCCATCACCGTTGACGGCAAGGAGATCAAGATCTACAAGGAGGCCGACGCCAACAACCTGCCTTGGGGCGACCTCGACGTCGACGTCGTTCTCGAGTGCACCGGCTTCTACACCAGCAAGGCTAAGGCTCAGGCCCACATCAACGCTGGCGCCAAGAAGGTCGTCATCTCCGCTCCGGCCGGCAGCGATCTGCCCACCATCGTGTACAACGTCAACCACGAGACGCTGACCGCTGAGGACAACATCATCTCCGCTGCTTCCTGCACCACCAACTGCCTCGCCCCGATGGCCAAGGGTCTGAACGACTTCGCTCCCATCGTGTCCGGCATCATGACCACCATTCACGCCTGGACCGGCGACCAGATGCCGCTCGACGGCCCGCAGCGCAAGGGCAACAAGCGTCGTAGCCGCGCCTGCGCCGTCAACATCGTCCCCAACACCACCGGTGCCGCCAAGGCTATCGGCCTGGTTCTCCCCGAGCTCAACGGTAAGCTCATCGGTGCCGCCCAGCGCGTCCCGACGCCGACCGGCTCCATCACCAACCTCTACGCTGTTGTTGACAAGAAGGTCACCGTCGACGAGGTCAACGCCGCTATGAAGGCCTACGCTTCCACCATCTCCGAGACCTTCGGTTACAACGAGGACGACATCGTCTCCACCGACATCATCGGCGAGACCCACGGCTCCATCTTCGACGCCACTCAGACCATGTGCTCTGACCTCGGCAACGGCCAGACCCTCGTTCAGGTCACCTCTTGGTACGACAACGAGAACTCCTACACCTCTCAGATGGTCCGCACCATCAAGTACTTCGAGAAGTTCGTTGCTTAATTTAGCTTTTAGCGAATAGCTCGTTGAGCGTCTAAAGAAGGGCGCGGCCTTATAGGGCTTACACCCTAGGGTCGCGCCCTTTTTATAGGAAATCGTCTGCCGTAATGGGAGGCAGACACGTACGAAAGGTAGAAGCAAACATGGCCTTTACCAAGAAGACCGTCCGCGACATCGATGTCGACGGCAAGCGCGTTCTCGTCCGCGTTGACTTCAACGTGCCTATCAAGGATGGCGTCGTTGGCGACACCACCCGCATCAAGGCTGCCCTGCCCACCATCAACTACCTCGTTGAGCACAACGCTCGCGTCATCCTCATGAGCCACCTCGGCCGTCCCGAGGGCACCGGCTTCCAGCCTGAGCTCTCCCTTGAGCCTGTCGCCAAGAAGCTCGCTGAGCTCTCTGGTCTCGATGTTGCCTTTGTCGCCGACACCTACGGCGAGAAGGCTGCTGAGGCTGTTGCCGCCGTCGAGCCGGGCAAGGTCCTGGTTCTCGAGAACGTCCGTTTCGACAAGCGTGAGAAGAAGAACGATCCCGAGATCGCCAAGACCCTCGCTTCCTATGGTGACGTCTTCGTTCTCGATGCCTTCGGCACCGCTCACCGCGCCCAGGGTTCCGTCGTGGGCCCCGCCGCTTACCTGCCTGCCGTCGCCGGCTTCCTGCTCGAGAAGGAGGTCGACACGCTGACCGGCATCTTCGCCGAGCCCGAGCGCCCCTTCGTCGCTATCGTCGGCGGTTCTAAGGTCTCCTCCAAGATCGGCGTTCTCGATCACCTCATCGACTCCGCTGACACCCTGATCATCGGTGGCGGCATGGCCTACACCTTCTTCCTGGCTCAGGGCCTGACCGTCGGTCAGTCCCTCAAGGAAGAGGACTGGGTCGAGCGCGCCGGCGAGATGCTCAAGAAGGCCGAGGAGAAGGGCGTCAAGATCCTGCTCCCCATCGACAACCGCGTTGCCGATCACTTTGGCGAGGACGCTGTCCCCGAGGTTGTCGCTTCAGACGCTATCCCTGACGATCGTGAGGGCATGGACATCGGCCCCAAGACCGAGGAGCTCTACGCCGAGGCCGTCAAGGGCGCCAAGACCGTGTTCTGGAACGGCCCCATGGGCGTCTTCGAGTTCGACAACTTCGCTCACGGCACCCAGGCTATCGCCGAGGCCGTCGCCGAGGCCGACTGCACCTCGATCATTGGCGGTGGCGACTCTGTCGCAGCTGTCAACAAGTTCAACCTGGCCGACAAGATGAGCTGGATCTCCACCGGTGGTGGCGCTTCCATGGAGCTCGTCGAGGGTAAGGCCCTGCCCGGAGTGGAGGCGCTTCTCGATGCCTAATCGCACCCTTCTTATCGCTGGTAACTGGAAGATGAACAACGACGTCGCCGAGGCCGCCAAGCTCGCCGACGAGCTGGCTCAGGCTCTGCCCGAGGTTCCGGCTGGCGTCGAGGTGCTCGTCTGCCCTCCGACCATTGACATCACCACGGTTCATGACCGCATTCAGGCTGCCCCCATCGCCCTCGGTGCACAGAACGTGTACTGGGAGGCCAAGGGCGCCTTCACCGGTGAGTCCTCTTGCGACATGCTCAAGTCCGCTGGCTGCACCTACTGCATCATCGGTCACTCCGAGCGTCGCGACTACTTCCACGAGACCGACGAGGATCAGAACAAGAAGGCCAAGGCTCTCGTTGCCGCCGGTCTTGTTCCCGTCTTCTGCTGCGGCGAGTCCCTCGAGGTCCGCGAGGCTGGCACCTATGTCGAGCACGTCGTGAACCAGGTCAAGGCTGGCCTTGCTGGTCTTGAGATCACCTGCCCCAAGCAGGTCGTCGTCGCCTACGAGCCCATCTGGGCTATCGGCACCGGCAAGACCGCTACCGCCGAGGACGCCCAGGAGGTCTGCGGCGCTATCCGTGAGACCCTCAAGGAGATGTTTGGCGAGGAGCTCGCTAACGGCATCCGCGTTCTCTATGGTGGCTCTGCCAAGCCCGGCAACATCGCCGAGCTCGTCGCCAAGCCCGACGTTGACGGCGCCCTCGTGGGCGGCGCTTCGCTCAAGGCTGCCGACTTCGCCTCTATGGTCGTCAAGGCAGGCGAGTAGGACATATGGCACAGCGTCATCTTCCTGCACTCCTGATCATCATGGACGGCTGTGGCCTGGCTCCGGCCGATGGCGAGAACGCCGTCGCCGCTGCTAAGACGCCCTTCCTTGATAGCCTGTACGAGAAGTATCCTCACACCACGCTCGGTGCTTCGGGCGAGGACGTGGGCCTTCCCGACGGTCAGATGGGTAACTCCGAGGTGGGTCACCTCAACATCGGTGCCGGCCGCATCGTGTTCCAGGAGCTTTCGCGCATCAACAATGCCATCAAGGACGGCTCCATCGCCAAGAACGAGGTCTTCGTCAAGGCTATGGACGATGTCAAGGCCGAAGGCAAGACTCTCCACCTCATGGGCCTTATGAGCCCTGGCGGTGTTCATTCTCACATGAACCACGTCGAGGCTCTGGTCAAGATGGCTGCCCAGCATGGCGTCAAGACCGTTCGCGTCCACGCCTTCATGGATGGCCGCGACGTCGACCCGCAGTCCGGCGCCGGCTACATGAGTGAGTTCTGCGCCTTCCTGGCTAAGATCTCCGAGGAGACCGGTTGCGACGCTCGCGTTGCCACCGTTTCGGGCCGCTATTGGGCCATGGACCGCGACAACCGTTGGGAGCGCATCCAGCGCGCCTACGACGTCATGGTCAACGCGTCCGATGCCGATACCGACCCCGTTGCCGGTATCAAGGCCTACTACGAGAAGGATCCGCGCGGAGACGAGTTCGTCGAGCCTTTCGCGGCCCACAACGAGGGCATCCACGAGGGCGACGCGGCCATCTTCTTCAACTTCCGTCCCGACCGCGCTCGTCAGATGACCCGCGTGTTCACGGACAAGGAGTTCGACGGCTTTGAGCGCGAGCAGATCAAGCTTTCGCACTTTGTGACGATGACCGAGTACGATCCGACGTTTGACGTCGAGGTCGCCTTCCCCAAGACGTTCCCCGAGAACGTCCTGGCCGACGTTATCGCCGCCAATGGCCTGAAGCAGCTGCACACCGCCGAGACCGAGAAGTACGCCCACGTGACGTTCTTCCTCAACGGCGGCATCGAGGAGCCCAAGGAGGGCGAGGAGCGCGTGCTCGTCGCTTCCCCCAAGGTCGCTACCTACGATCTGCAGCCTGAGATGAGCGCTCCCGAGGTTACCGAGAAGCTCGTCGCCGCAATCAACGAGGATCGCGCTGATTTCTACATCGTGAACTTCGCGAACTGCGACATGGTTGGTCACACCGGTGTCTTCGACGCTGCCGTCAAGGCCGTCGAGGCTGTTGACGATGCCCTGTCCAAGGTTGTCCCGGCGATTCTCGCCAAGGGCGGCTTTGCGCTGATTACCGCCGATCACGGCAACGCCGATCACATGTTTGACGTTGCTTCCGACGGTTCCAAGCATCCGTTTACGGCTCACACCACCAACCGCGTGCCGTTCATCATCGTTGATGAGAAGGCCAAGCTCGCCGGTATCGAGGATGGCCGTCTTTCCGATATCGCTCCGACCATGCTCACCATGGCTGGTATTGAGCCTTCCGCCGAGATGACGGGTCGCGTGCTCGCCACCGAGGCCTAATAGAAAACAAATACCGTTTTCTAGTAAGGGGGTTGTCCACAACCGGACGACCCCCTTTTTTGGTATTTCTGCCATTTCTACCCCGTCCCTAAATGGCAGGTGGGGGAGTGTTGGGGGTTGTGGTACAGTACTGGAGTTTGAATTGTTCTATTAAGGAGCTTATCTATGGGTCCGTTCCAGATTCTTCTGTTTGTCGTTTGGGCTGTCTCTGCCGTGGCGCTGACGATTCTCGTCCTGATGCATTCCGGTAAGGGCACCGGCGTTTCGGATATGATTGCTAGCTCGCTGTATAACTCCAGCTCTGCCACGGGCGTCATGGAGCAGAACCTCGATCGCCTGACGGTAATTATGGCCGTCGTTTTTGCCGTGTGTGTCGTCCTGTGCATGTTCTTCTTCCCGCAGGGCATTGTCGGCTACTAAGCATCGTCGCCTATACGTTTGTAAAGGGTCCCGCATGCGCGGGGCCCTTTTTGTTTACAGACTTGTAACAGAGTCAAAATATCCCCACATACTTCGCCCAACTAAAGAAATTCTCGACCGTTAACCGGAATTAGCCCCAAATCGTGCATAAAATGCGCTACTGTATTGCAAAACGTTGGCCTGTTGTGCATAACCAGCCATAGCAACGGGTCGCGTTTTGATGGTTCGGATCGGGTCGTCTCGACATGTGTCCGACCGAACATTTCTTTGTCCTATCTCATAAGGAGGATGGCATGGCTGATTCTATGTTCCACCAGCCCGTTATGGGTCGTCGCGCCTTTGTTGGCGGCACCCTCGCTGCGAGCTCCATGGCTTTTCTTGCCGCGTGCGGCAAGAAGGGTGGCGACGCTTCCGGTTCTGAGTCCGGTTCGACGCTGAACTTCTACATCAACAACCCGGTCTGCATCGACCCCTACAACGTCCAGGAGGATCAGGGCACTCAGGTCAACTACCAGCTGTTCGACGCTCTGACCGAGTACGACAACGAGAAGGGCGAGATCGTTCCGCTGGCTTGCGAGTCCTTCGAGGCTAACGACGACGCCACCGAGTTCACCTTCAAGATCAAGAAGGCTAAGTTCCACAACGGCGACGACGTCACCTCCAAGTCCTTCAAGCTTGGCTGGGAGCGTCTGGTCAACACCAAGTCGGCCATCGCTACCGAGTACGGTCCTTCCGAGGTTTCCTACCACCTCTCCATGGTTGAGGGCTACGACGACCTGGTTGCCGGCAACGCTGACGAGCTGACGGGCGTCACCTGCCCCGACGACGAGACTCTCGTCGTTAAGCTGTCTACCGCTTATGCCGACTTCCCCTTCGTCGCTTCTCACCCGGCTCTTGCCCCGGTTCCCGAGTGCGCCGAGTCCGACGTCAAGAACTACTACCTCGCCCCGGTCGGTAACGGCCCGTTCATGATGGACGGCAAGTGGGAGGATGGTCAGGAGATCAACCTCAAGAAGTTCGACGACTACTATGGCGACAAGGCCAAGATCGACGCCATCCACTTCCAGGTCATCAAGGACGTTGAGACCGCTTACAAGGAGTTCCAGGCCGGCAACCTCGACATCTGCGACGTTCCCGTTGCTCAGATCGATGCCGCCAAGAAGGATCGTGGCGAGTCTAAGGACGGCTACACCATGGGTGACGGCGAGCACATGCTGCTCGGCGCTGAGCCTTCCACCTACTATCTGACCTGCAACAACACGGCCGAGCCGTTCAACAACGCCGACCTGCGCAAGGGCATCTCCCTGGCCATCAACCGTGAGGCCATCTGCAAGACCATCTTCAAGGGCACCCGTACCCCCGCCGACGGCATCGTTCCTCCGGGAATCGCCGGCTACAAGGAGGGCGCATGGGAGTTTGCCGCCTATGACGTCGACAAGGCCAACGAGTACCTCGACAAGGTTGCTCCCGCTGGTGCCAACGGCGACCGTGGCATCAACGTGACCCTGTCCTACAACCAGGACGGCGGCCACAAGGAGATCATGGAGTCCATCATTGGCGACCTCGCCAAGGTTGGTGTTACCGCTACCTCCGATACCCCCGAGTGGTCTGCCCTGCTCGAGCAGTATCAGAACTTCAACTATCAGTTTGGTCGTCTGGGCTGGATTGCCGACTACCCGATCATGGACAACTTCCTGTACCCGCTGTTCCACTCCGACTCCCTCGGTGGCGACAACCGCTCCGGTTACAACAACCCCGAGTTTGACGCCAAGGTCGACGAGGCTCGTGCCACCGTTGACGACGATGAGCGTATCGCCAAGATGCAGGAGGCCGACGCTATGGTCGCCGCCGACTGCCCGGTCATCCCGGTGATGTTCTACACGCACACCATCGCTGGCTCCGACCGCGTCAAGTACCTCTACGTTGATCCGCAGAAGCACGCCGATCTGGGTACCGCTGAGCTCGCCTAAGAGTTTTGCAGCTTCCGTGAGGGTCAAGCATTTACGTAGACCTCATGGGAAACATACAGTTCTCCCTAACCTGGGGTAAACTGGCTGATGGTAATTTTGGGATGCCGGTCTGGCGATCGGCATCCCATTTAGGTTAATCCCTAGATAGGGGAGTGGTATGGGTAAGTACATCGTTAAACGTGTGCTTCAGTTCATCCCGGTATTTTTGGGCGTTACGCTGATTCTGTTCGCCCTCCAGAATATTGTGCCGGGAGATCCGATCAAGTTGATCGGTGGAGACAAGGCTCTAGCCCCCGAGGTGGAGCTTCAGCTTCGCGTTCGCTACCACCTGGTCCAGACGGACGAGGATGGCAACGCAATCCTTGACGAGAACGGCGATCCCGTTCAGACGTCGCTCGTGGACCGTTACTTGTATTACATGAACGGTCTGCTTCATGGCGATCTGGGTAATTCGTACCAGCGCAAGCTGCCGGTTACGGAAATCTTTGCCCAGAAGTATCCGTACACGGTCAAACTTGCCGCGTGTGCCATCGTGCTCGAGGCAATCATGGGTATCGGTGCGGGTATCATATCGGCGGTTAAACGTTACTCCTTCTGGGATATTTTGGTAACGCTCACCACGTCGATCCTCGTTGCCGTTCCTGCCTTCTGGCTCGGTATGCTGTTGCAGCTGTTCTTTGGTGTCGTCCTCAAGGACCTCACCGGCGGCGCATTCTCCATGCCGATCTCGGGTGCCGGCGGCGCCAGCTCGCAGTATCAGGACTGGATGCACTATGTGCTCCCGACCATCACGCTGGCTTCGGTTTCGACCGCTTATGCTGCCCGCATCATGCGCTCGCAGCTGCTCGACGTCATGAACCAGGATTACATCCGTACGGCAAAGGCCAAGGGTCTCTCCAATCGCGCGATCATCATCAAGCATGCGCTTAAGAATGCACTCATCCCTGTCGTTACCTATATTGGTGTCGACTTTGGCGCTATGCTCTCGGGTGCCATCCTGACCGAGACAGTCTTTAACTGGCCCGGCATTGGCTATGAGATCTACCGTGCTATCAGCATGCGTGACTGGCCTGTCGTTATGGGCGGCGTTACGCTCGTCGTCGTCGTCGTTATGGTGATCAACCTGCTCGTCGACATCAGCTATGCATTCCTCGACCCGCGCATCCGCCTTGGCGGTCCGTCGGATAAGGCCTAAGGGAGGTACGTCTTATGCAGGAAACTGATTCTCAGTCTCAGGAGCAGGCTACCGCCACCAAGGCCGCATCTGCTCCCGCCAAGTCCCGCACGCTGTGGGGCGACGCTTTTAAGCGTCTTCGTAAGAACAAGCTCGCCGTCATCGGCGTCTGCTGGATCGTCATCGTCGTCCTGATCGCTTTGACTGCCGACCTGTGGGCTCAGCCTTGGCTCGGCTCTCCGACGGCATCCGACTCGACCACTATGGCCGAGACGGCACTTTTGGCTCCGTGTGCCGAGCATCCGTTTGGCACCGACGCTCTCGGCCGTGACATTCTGGTCCGTGTTATCTACGGTGCCCGCGTCTCACTTTCCGTCGGTATTATGGCAACCGCCATCTCGACGGTCATCGGTCTGGTCATGGGTGCTCTCGCCGGTTTCTACGGCGGCATCTGGGATACGATCATCATGCGTTGCGCCGATATCTTCCTGGCGTTCCCGTACGTGCTGTTCGTTGTCGCTATGATCGCCGTTATCGGCCGTGGTCTCCAGAACGTCTTTATCGCCATCGGTATTCTCGGCTGGCCTTCGATTGCACGCGTCTTCCGCTCGGCAATTCTGACGGTCAAGGAGAACGACTACGTTGATGCGGCTCGCGCTATGGGCGCATCCGACGCCCGTATCGTCATGCGTCACATCTTCCCGAATTCCGTTGCCTCCATCGTGGTTTACGCAACCATGAACATCGGTGGCGCTATTCTGACCGAGTCCGCTCTGTCCTACCTTGGCATGGGCGTTATTCCGCCTACGCCTTCTTGGGGTTCGATGATTCAGGACGGTCAGCAGTATCTGATGACCGCCCCCTGGATGATGATCATGCCCGGTCTGGCAATTCTTACGACGGTGCTCGCCTTCACCCTGCTGGGTGACGGTCTGCGCGACGCCCTCGACGTCAAGATGAAGGACGCATAAGGATGAAGAAGAACAAGAACTATGTGGACCTGAAGGACCAGCCGGTTCCCGAGGGCCAGCATCTGCTCGAGGTCGATGACCTTAAGATGTATTTCCATACCGAGGACGGCGTCGTTCGCGCTGTCGATGGTGTGTCCTACACGCTCGATCGTGGCGAGACCCTGGGTGTCGTCGGTGAGTCCGGCTCCGGTAAGTCCGTGACCGCCATGACCATCATGGGCCTTATCTCGATGCCTCCGGGAAAGATCGAGGGCGGCGACGTTCGCTATCGCGGCCGCTCCATCCTTGAGATGTCCGAGGAAGAGATGCAGCACATTCGCGGTAACGATATCGCGATGATCTTCCAGGATCCTATGACCTCCCTCAACCCGGTCTACAAGATCGGCAAGCAGGTGGGCGAGGGCCTTCGTCTGCACCGTGGCTACTCCAAGCAGGAGGCGCTTCAGCGCGCCACCGAGCTTCTGGACCTCGTGGGTATCCCCGAGCCCGAGAAGCGCGTCAACGAGTACCCGCACCAGTTCTCCGGTGGTATGCGTCAGCGCGTCATGATCGCTATGGCTCTTGCCTGCGACCCCGACATTCTGATTGCCGACGAGCCCACGACGGCTCTGGACGTTACCATTCAGGCTCAGATTATTGAGCTCATGCAGGAGATGCAGGAGAAGAACGGTAACGCCATCATCATGATTACCCACGACCTGGGTGTTGTCGCCGACATGGCCGACAAGATCATGGTTATGTACGCCGGTCGCCCCGTTGAGTTCGGCACGGCCGAAGAGATCTTCTACGAGAGCCGTCATCCCTATACCTGGGGCCTTATCCGCTCCATCCCGGAGCAGGCTATCGATGAGAAGAAGCCGCTTACGCCGATTCACGGCAACCCGCCTTCGCTCATGAACCTGCCCGAGGGCTGCGTGTTCTCGCCCCGCTGCCCGTATGCCACGGACAAGTGCCGCAAGCAGCGCCCCGAGCGTGTCGTTACCGAGTCTGGTCACTATTCTGCGTGCCACTACTCCGGTGACCCCGAGTTCCTCAAGAACGCTCCTGAGACGTCCCGTACGCGCAAGGATTCCAAGAAGGGAGGCGAGGCGTAATGGCAGATACCAACGAGCGTACTCCGCTGCTGAAGGTCGAGCACCTTTCCAAGGAGTTTCCCGCTGAGTCCGGCATGTTCGCCAAGCGCTTCTCCAAGCGTGTCGTCTCTGCTGTAAACGACATTTCGTTTGAGATCTATCCGGGCGAGACCTTCGGTCTGGTTGGCGAGTCCGGTTGCGGTAAGTCCACCACGGGCCGCACCATCATGCGCCTCACCAAGCCGACGGCTGGCAAGGTGTTCTTCCAGGGTAAAGACGTTTCCGAGATGAGCAAGCATGAGATCAAGGACATGCGCCGCGAGATGCAGTTCATTTTCCAGGATCCCTATGCTTCGCTGAATCCTCGTATGACGATCGGTGAGATCGTCTCCGAGCCCATGACCATTCACGGCGTGGGCACCAAGGAGGAGCGCATCGAGCGCGTCCGCGAGCTGCTGGACGTCGTCGGTCTGAACCCCGAGCACATCAACCGCTATCCGCACGAGTTCTCGGGCGGTCAGCGTCAGCGTGTCGGCATTGCCCGCGCGTTCGCTCTGAAGCCCAAGCTGATCATCTGTGACGAGCCGGTTTCAGCTTTGGACGTTTCCATTCAGGCTCAGGTTCTGAACCTGCTGAAGGAACTTCAGGACAAGTTCGGTACCGCATATCTGTTTATCGCCCACGACCTGTCCGTCGTGCAGCACATCTCCGATCGCGTTGCCGTTATGTATCTAGGCAAGATGGTCGAGGTTTCGGACTGGAAGACACTCTATAGCGAGCCGCACCACCCGTACACGCAGTCACTGCTGTCTGCCGTGCCGGTGCCCGATCCGGATATTCAGAAGACCCGCAAGCGCATCATCCTCGCTGGCGATCCGCCGTCGCCGCTAGATCCGCCGACCGGCTGCCGTTTCCACACGCGCTGTCCGATCGCGCAGGGCATCTGCTCCGAGAAGCTTCCTGAGTTTAAGGAAGTTGCCCCGGGCCACTGCTGCGCGTGCCACTTCGCGGAGCCGTTCCCGATCAAGGAATCGCACATCGACCTGTAGCCGGTTGTTATCGTCCGGGCCCGCCCTGGTGTTGCTTTTCAGAACGTCCTCGGACATGCAAGAAACCCCCGCTGCGCACTTCGTGCGGCGGGGGTTTCTTGCGTCCTGCGGAATATTCTGAAAAGTAACACCAGGGCGGGCCCTGCGTTAACGCTGCAGAGGGGAGTGAGATTCCTTGATCGCTCACTTAATCTAATAGGAAAGTTGGTGAGGCCGGAGCTTTGGCTCCGGCCTCCCCATATAAGGGCTCGGCTTTGCCGAGCCACCAAATTTGCATCAGCCCCCAGAACATGTTTGAGAACTGTGCATGAAGCATGTGCCCCTAGGGCCGGAATGAGGTCGCTTTCCAACGCATTCCGCAGGGGGCGGCATTATTTTGTAGCGCGAAGCGCGGATCAAAATAATGCCGCATGCCCGAGGACGCGTTGGAAAGCGACCTCATTCCTGCCCGAACAGGTCGGTCTACCTGCGCAATTACAAATTCGTAAACTTTTTTGAAAAAAGTGCTTGCACAGTTCTCGAATCATAGGTTATTATCTTCCTCGTTGAACGCGCGGGTCGAACAAAACGAACTGCGAATCAACAACATAGCATGTCGGAGTGGCGGAATTGGCAGACGCGCTAGCTTGAGGTGCTAGTGACCGCTTTTTGGTCATGCGGGTTCAAGTCCCGCCTCCGACACCATCGCATTTGAGAAGCCTCTTCGGAGGCTTTTTTGTTACCGATAGACGGTGGGGTCCACGATGGAAACGCTTGAACGCAACGAGTGGGCAGACGTTGCCCAACTAGTCGAGATCACGAGCGATGCTGTCATCATCTGCGAGCTCGACGGAACCATTCTGCATGTGAATAATCGCTTACTTGGTTTGATGTGCGAGGAACGCGCCGACGTCATCGGTGGAGATGTTAAAGACGTCCTGTACTCGTCCGCTTTTGAACGTGCGACGGAACATCGTCTGCCATTTGAAACCGATGGCTCCGAGAACGAACTGATGCTCAAGTTGAGCGACGGCTCTTTTATTCCCGTCTTGGTTCGTGCGGGCTCCGTAACGCCTCCACGCATCTTTGGGCGCCGCGCACCACGTGTCCTGGTGGCGCTTCACAGTATCGAGGAACAGTATTCTCACGACCGGCAACTCAAGCGTGCGTTATCGGAGCTTAGAGTGGCGAACAAGCGTCTCTCTGGCACGCTCTCGGTCATTATGAGCACTGTGGGCTCCGATGAGTTACCCAGCCTGCTTGATACCGTTTTGAACCAGCTTGTAGGAACGCTCGATGCTTCGGGTGCCGCTATCTATTTTTCTGAGAGCGGCGGTTTTAAGCTTCGCGGTGTCTCCAAGGAGCTACACGACAGCTACCTGCCCGAGTTTTTGCCGTATGGCGCTGGCATTCCGACGTATGTTCTTCGCGAGTCGCGTGCCTGTCGCTTGTCGATTCAACAGGACCTTGAGGGCGATAGGGCCGCATCCGGTATGTTCATGGACCTGGATAATCGTTCTAAGCACCTGTTGCGCATGCAGGATATGCCGCCGTACCGCAGCGAGATCTGTCTTCCCGTTTTTTACGGTACGCAGATCCTTGGCGTGCTGGAAGTTGGTTGGAAACGCCCCCAGGCACCGCTCGCCTATGACGTTAATGTACTTGAGGTCATTTGCGATTACCTGTCTATCCAGCTGGTCGGCATGGCATCGAGCCTTCGCTCCCGTCGCACGGCCGAG
The DNA here is from genome assembly GCA_902464495.1 of uncultured Collinsella sp. Classification (GTDB taxonomy): domain Bacteria; phylum Actinomycetota; class Coriobacteriia; order Coriobacteriales; family Coriobacteriaceae; genus Collinsella. The sequence goes on from CABQJK010000016.1 coordinate 33,069, forward strand.
CTTGGCCGCTCGCTCAATGTCTTACGTGATGAGTTGTTTACCTTTCTAGACGATTCCGCCGCGGCTACCCAGGCGGTATCGTCCGAGATCTGCAATATGCTCAACTGCCATTTTTGCCCTGTTGAGTATGACGCCAGTCTGGATTCCTACGTCATAGATTTTGAAGGCGGCAGTCGCGTTGCTTTGCCGGACGATCCCGAGAAGCTTTTCTTTTCCACGACGGCGCCAGCGGCACGTTTGGGGGCTGCCCCCGATGGCTTTGAGGCATCTGTTTTGGGCGGCACGAGTGCCGAGGACCTTAAACACGTCCGTATAACTCGCGTTGACGAATCGATGCCTATGGGAGGCTGGCTTAGGGCACATGGTCTGCCTTGCCAGGGTCTCTACGTCGACGCCGGTATCGAGGCGGGGCGCCCGCGCTCTGAGGGCGATGGCAAGCACAGTAACGACGCGATCGTTCCTGCTTCTGTTGCGAAGGGCCCGACGACGCGCGCGCTGCTGCTTCGTGATGGTAGCCAAGAGCCGATTGATGACCTTGAATATGATTACTTGGTGCACTTGGCTCATGACTTTGAACTGATCTATGAAGGCGAATCTCAAAAGCGTGAGGAGCGCCATATCGCTCAGACCCTCCAGATTGGCATGAGAAATTCACTGGGGGATGTTCCGGGTATCGCAACCGATTCGGTGTACCTGTCGGCCACGAACTCGGCGTTGGTCGGCGGCGATTTCTATACGCTCATCCGTCTTCCCGACGATTGCGCCGTCATGATTCTGGGCGATGTGTCTGGCAAAGGCATTGAGGCTGCATCGATGTCCGCACTCGTCAAGACGGCCCTGACGGCATATGCCTGGGAGGGCGCTGGACCGGCCCGCATGGCACGCTCCCTTAACAGCATGCTTATGGGCTTTTCGAGGGTCGAGACGTTCGTGACGGCCTTTATCGCCAAGATTGACCTTAAAGCCGGACGCGCAACGTATTGTTCGGCGGGCCATCCTCCGACCATGGTCATCAGGCCAGAGTCGATGCCGCTGGGTGGCGGCGAGGCTCGTGGGGGAGAGGTCGAGCTGCTTGGATGCCAATCGGGGGTAATCGGTGCCTTTGAGAGCATGGTGTACGAGACAGGCGTGTTTACGTTCGCTCCTGGTGACATGCTATTTATGTACACCGACGGAACAATCGAAGCGCGTGACCGCTCGGGTGCTTTCTTTGGCGAGCAGCGCCTTCGCGACCTTCTGCTCTCTGTCTCGGGTGAGGGCGTGTCGGGCATTTGCGGCAAGGTCTTGGGCGAGCTTGACCGATTTACCGAATCGGCCCTGGACGATGACATTGCATTGGTGTCCCTTGAGTTTTTACGGGGTCGTTCATAGACGACGCTGGGCGGGCTGAATCCGTACGGTTGGGGAAACGAATGCATCGAGTGGGCTTTTTTGGGGAACCATGGTCGTATGAATGAGTGGAATGACATAGCGGTTTTGACGCCACCAGGCGATATCGACATCGCCACGGTGCCTGCGCTGCGTCGGCGGTTGGATGCTTTGATTGGCCGCGGCGTGCGTCGTGTCGTCATCAACTGTCAGGCTGTTAGCTTTATCGATTCGACGGGCTTGGCATTCCTGCTTACGCGCGCTCGTGAGCTCATGAGGCGAGAAGGCCTGCTTTCGCTCGTCAATGCATCGGGTGAAGTTGTTCGCTTTTTGGAGATTGCTCGTCTTGTCGATATCCTTCATGTCGCGGGGCCGGCACGGGAGTCTATTCCCGCCATTCCGGTGGGGGAGCTGCCTCGCTGGAGTAAGAGCGTCGAGGTCCGTCAGGGTATCGAGAATCTTCCATACTACCGACATCGCATCGCCGAACTCCTTGAATCGCTTCCGTTGCGCCGTGACGAGCGCTACGATGTCGCATTGGCGTCGGGGGAGGCGCTGGGTAATGCCTATGACCATGCGGGCGGTATCGGCTGCGTCCTGACGGTTCAGGCCTATAGCGATCGCGTTGTGGTTGAGGTGCTTGATCGAGGTGCCGGCTATTCTATCGATGAAACGAGCGAACCGGTCGCATCAGAGGAACGCGGCCGTGGTATCAAGCTTATGCGTATACTCGTCGATAACGTGGAGGTTGCTCGTCGTACGGACGGCGCCGGCACGCGCGTGCAGATGGTGAAGCTGTTTAGCGGAGCGCTGGAATCGTGTGCCTAGCCAATCGCTTTAGCGCGTTTAGCTACTAAGAACATGCGGCAGACAAGTTTTTTGAAAAAAGTACTTGCGTCTTTTGGACAACTCGCGTAAATTAATAACCCGCAAGCGGACATGGCTCAGTTGGTAGAGCACAACCTTGCCAAGGTTGGGGTCGCGGGTTCGAGCCCCGTTGTCCGCTCCATTGCATTTCCGGACCGTTTAGGCGGTCCTTTTTCGGCGAAGTGGCCAAGTGGTAAGGCAGAGGCCTGCAAAGCCTTTACCCCCGGTTCGAATCCGGGCTTCGCCTCCAGGCAACATCCGGGCGCTCCGGCGCCCGTTTTGTTTTACATATGCGGACATGGCTCAGTTGGTAGAGCACAACCTTGCCAAGGTTGGGGTCGCGGGTTCGAGCCCCGTTGTCCGCTCCAAACGCAGCAGCCCGACTACTACGGTAGCCGGGCTTTTTCGTACTCATCGCTTGGGCTCGAACCCGAGAGGGAGCGAGCGTTAAGCAAACGCGGAGCGTTTGTAGCGAGCTGGCGAGGACGCCGGCAGGCGGCCGAAGCCGGTGCGGATCCGTGAAGCGAATACGCAGACGCCCCGTTGTCCGCTCCAACTATCTTACGCGGTTCTAACGAACCGCGTTTTTTGTTGACGCTGCGCGGGCCCCGGGCACCCCATCTTGCCCCTCAATCGTCGGTCGCGTACATATAGTACGCTTCCCTCCTCTTTCGCGGCAACCTGGGGCACCCGGAGCCCGCTCGCTGTCGTGGCCGGAGGAGTGGGCCTTCCGTTCTTTTCACTGATCGATCGATTCGTCCCAGGAGACTCGAACCCGAGAGGGAGCGAGCGTTTGGGGCGTGGCTGTGGCGTTGTTTGCCGCGAATGTCCGCTTTGGGCGTATCATCGTGGGCATCTCGCATAACCTCGTTGCAAGGGAGATACGCCCCATGGCTACAGAAAAGTCTTCTTCGCGCTCATGGATGTCCGACGCCGCGATCTATCAGATCTACCCGCGCTCGTTTAAGGATTCGACTGGTTCGGGTCTGGGCGATATCGCGGGCATTACCCAGCAGATGGACTATCTTGAGCGGCTGGGTATCGAGGCCATCTGGCTGAGCCCGTTTTACCCATCGCCTCTTGTCGATGGCGGCTATGATGTGGCGGACTACTGCGATGTCGACCCACGTCTCGGCTCGCTTGATGACTTCGATGACATGATCGCTGCGGCTCATACGCACGGCATCAAGGTCATCGTCGACATCGTGCCCAACCATTCATCCAACCAGCACCCTTGGTTCAAAGCCGCTCTTGCCGCCGGCCCCGGATCGCCCGAGCGCGCCCGTTATATCTTCCGCGATGGCCGCGGCGAGCATGGCGAGCTGCCTCCCACCAATTGGAATGCCAACTTTGGCGGCCCCGCCTGGACGCGTGTTGCGGACGGTCAGTGGTATCTGCACATGTTTACGCCCGAGCAACCGGACTTTGACTGGTCATGCCCCGAGGTTCACGCGTTCTTTTGCGACGTCCTGGCGTTTTGGAGCGATCGAGGCGTCGATGGCTTTCGCATTGATGTGGCGCACGGTCTCGCCAAGGATCTCGACCGCGATGACCTCGACCGGTGGCATCTCGCCGAGGGCGATGACATGGTTGACGACGGCACCCATCCGCTGTGGGACCGCAACGAGGTCCATGAGATCTATCGCGAGTGGCGCCGCGTGTTCGACCGCTATAATCCGCCGCGCAGCGCCGTTGCCGAGGCATGGGTGCTGCCCGAGCGCCAGTATCTCTACGCGCGTCCCAGCGAGCTTGGCCAGACATTCAACTTTGAGTTTGCCAAGGCCACTTGGACCTATGATGACATGCACGCTGCAATCGAGGAGGGCTTGAAGGCGGCTATCGAATCCAATTCTGCCTCGACCTGGGTACTCTCCAACCACGACGTGCCGCGCGTGGCGACGCGCTATGCCCTGCCGCAAATCAAGGCGACGCGCTACCACCAGATTGCGCTCGACTGGCTCTTACGCGACGGGTCGTCTTATGACGAGGACCGTGAACTCGGTGAGCGCCGCGCGCGGGCGGCCCTTTTGCTTGAGCTGGCGCTTCCGGGCTCGGCATACGTGTATCAGGGTGAGGAGCTCGGCCTTTTTGAGGTGGCCGATATCCCGTGGGCCGCACTCGAAGATCCTACTGCGACCAATACGCACGGACCGAAGCGCGAGAAGGGGCGCGACGGCTGCCGTGTGCCCCTGCCGTGGGTGGCAGCGGACGATCCCGCGCAGGGCGGATCGTTTGGGTTTTCACCGGCGGACGCCGATGCGGCGCCCCATCTGCCGCAGCCTGCATGGTTTTCCGATTACGCTGCCGATAGGGAAGAAGCGGACCCGACATCGATGCTTGCGCTCTATCGTGACGCCCTCTGGCTGCGGCGCAAGCTGCGCGGGCGCGCCAACGATCTTAAGTGGCTCGATCTTGACGGGCGCACCGGCCTTGCGGATGGTGCCGAGGGCGCTGAGGGCGGCGTCATCGCCTATCGCCGCGACAACGGCTGGGCGTGTGTGACGAACTTCGGTGCAGCACCCGTGGAGCTGCCGGCGGGTAGGGTCCTGCTCACCTCATCACCGCTTGCAGATGGCAGGCTCGCGCAGGACAGCTCTGCCTGGATCATGCTCGCTGAGTTGTAGGGGGCCTCTTGCGGCGAGCTTGCGTTTGCCTACACCTTCCGTGGTGGCTGATGTCTTCGCGAGGTTCGCGAGGGCGTCGCAAAACTTTTCAAAAAAAGTTCTTGCATTTGGGTGGATCATCCCGTATATTAAATCCTCGCAGGCGGACATGGCTCAGTTGGTAGAGCACAACCTTGCCAAGGTTGGGGTCGCGGGTTCGAGCCCCGTTGTCCGCTCCATTTGGGCGTTTAGCTCAGGGGGAGAGCGCTTCCCTGACACGGAAGAGGTCAGAAGTTCAAATCTTCTAACGCCCACCAAATGTTCGCAGCCCAGAGGCATCGCCTCTGGGCTGTTTTGTTTTACGTCGCCAAATGGGTCGCCAAATACGTCACCAAATATCGAGTTTTTGATCTTCCGGAATGCTTCTCAGTAGTCATCCGAGAAAACTCCCATCTTCTCCGTTTGCATGCACATATCTTTCAAGGATTCGTGCCGCGGTTGCATGGAGCTCGGCAAGGCACGACCGCAACATGTTGGTCAAGCATAATCTTTTGGATTCTTTTGGCGTGAGCGGCTTGGTTTTGGTAGGATTTGTCAGCGGCTTGACTAAGGGGGTTTTATAACTGCCATGCAGGTAGCCGTGTTGGTAACGTTTTACCGACTTGCCAAGAACCCCTCATAATTAATGCGTCTGCAAAATGACCAATTGCTTTGACCTGCTGAAACACTATATGTTGTGTTTGACCTAAAAAAAGAATACAGGATATAGATGCCTCTTTGTCGTATGATAGATGGCGGACAGAGAACGAAGACCTTAACTGCCTCTTTTGAACGTATCCTTGAGCCGCTTGATCGGCTCCTGGGAATGTCCGCATGGAGGCTTATGGTTTATCGAGAACACAGATTGCGCGACGGCGCCGCAAGACAGGGGCAAGCCCTGCCGGGCATCGTTTGGCTCTGAAGCGCAATGAGGCTACGATGCGAAAGAGGCAAGAGGATGAAGATCATCAAGCGCAGCGGCACCGAGGTTGTCTTTGACATCGATAAGATCGTCAATGCGATTCGCGCCGCCAACTTGGAGGTCGAGGAGAGCTCTCGTCTAACCGACCGCCAGGTGGTTTACGCGGCACAAAACGTCGCCGAGGCATGCGAGAACGCGGGCCACACCGTTTCGGTCGAGGAGATCCAGGATTTGGTCGAGGACGAGATTATGCGTCTCGACTGCTACGAGGTTGCCCGCCACTACATCATCTATCGCTATGTTCAGAGCCTGAAGCGCCAGAAGAACACGACCGATGACAAGATTCTGTCGCTGATCGAGTGCAATAACGAAGAGGTCAAGCAGGAGAACTCTAACAAGAACCCGACCGTCAATTCCGTCCAGCGCGACTATATGGCCGGCGAGATTTCCAAGGACCTGACTCAGCGCGTGCTGCTGCCCCAGGAGATCGTGGATGCCCACAATGAGGGCCTGATCCACTTCCACGATTCCGACTACTTTGCCCAGCACATGCACAACTGCGATCTGGTGAACCTGGAGGACATGCTCCAGAACGGCACCGTTATCTCGGGCACGCTGATCGAGAAGCCGCACAGCTTCTCGACCGCCTGCAACATCGCGACGCAGATTATCGCCCAGGTTGCTTCCTCCCAGTACGGCGGCCAGTCTATTTCGCTGACCCATCTCGCCCCCTTTGTTGAGGTGAGCCGTCAAAAGATTCGCGGCGAGGTTGCCCGCGAGCTCGAGGAGCTCGGTGTTTCGGCATCTCCCGAAAAGGTCCGCGAGGTTGTTGAGGACCGCCTGCGTGACGAGATCCGTCGCGGCGTCCAGACGATCCAGTATCAGGTCGTGACCCTTATGACCACCAACGGCCAGGCGCCGTTCGTGACGGTCTTCATGTATCTCAACGAGGCTCGCTCAGCGCAGGAGAAGCACGACCTTGCCATGATCGTGGAGGAGACGCTCCGTCAGCGCTATGAGGGCGTTAAGAACGAGGCCGGCGTGTGGATCACTCCGGCGTTCCCCAAGCTTATTTATGTGCTCGAGGACGATAACGTTTACGAGGATTCCCCGTACTTCTACCTGACTCAGCTGGCTGCGAAGTGCACCGCCAAGCGCATGGTGCCCGACTACATCTCTGAGAAGAAGATGCGCGAGCTCAAGCTGTCGAAGGGCGAGACCGCGGGCAACGGCGACTGCTATACCTGCATGGGTTGTCGCAGCTTCCTGACGCCCGACCGCTCCGGTAACGGATTTAACAACGTGGCCAACGCGCTGAACTATGACCCAAACAAGCCCAAGTACTACGGTCGCTTTAACCAGGGCGTTGTGACCATCAACCTGCCCGATGTCGCGCTGAGCTCGCATCAGGACATGGACAAGTTCTGGAAAATCTTCGACGAGCGCCTCGAGCTGTGCCACCGCGCCCTGCTGTGCCGTCATGAGCGTCTGATGGGTACGCTTTCGGATGCCGCACCGATTCTTTGGCAGTACGGTGCCCTCGCCCGCCTGAAGAAGGGCGAGACGATCGACAAGCTGCTCGTGGGCGGCTATTCCACCATCAGCCTGGGGTATGCCGGCCTGTATGAGTGCGTCAAGTACATGACGGGCCACAGCCACACCGAGAAGGAGGGCACGCCCTTTGCCATGGCCGTCATGCAGCGCATGAACGACAAGTGCGCCGAGTGGAAGGCCGAAAGCGATATTGACTTCTCGCTGTACGGTACCCCGCTTGAGTCGACGACCTACAAGTTCGCCAAGTGCCTGCAGCGTCGTTTTGGCATCATCCCGGGCGTGACGGACAAGGGCTACATCACCAACAGCTACCACGTCCACGTGTCCGAGGAGATCGACGCATTCGACAAGCTCAAGTTCGAGGGCATGTTCCAGCAGCTTTCGCCGGGCGGCGCCATTTCCTACGTCGAGGTTCCCAACATGCAGGACAACCTCAAGGCTGTCATCCGCGTGATGCAGTACATCTACGACAACATCATGTACGCCGAGCTCAACACCAAGAGCGACTACTGCCAGGTGTGCGGCTACGATGGCGAGATCAAGATTGTCGAGGATGACGGCAAGCTGGTGTGGGAGTGCCCCAGCTGCGGCAACCGCGACCAGGAGAAGATGAATGTCGCCCGTCGCACGTGCGGCTACATCGGTACCCAGTTCTGGAACCAGGGTCGAACCGAGGAGATCCGCGACCGCGTGCTGCATCTCTAATAGTCATCCCAGGCCGCCCCGTAGCGAGGCCCCGGACCTTTACTCGCTATTTCGGACAGTCCTGGCTCACGACGGAGGCGCCACTGGCGCCTCCTGTTCGTGCGGAACTCATATCGAGCAAAGGTCCGGGGCCTCGCTACGGGGCGGCCAAGTTGATGTAGCTGAGATGCAGTATGCGGTCTGCTCACTCCTCGAAGTTCTTAGCGGAAATAATTCGAGCTGCAGCTGCGATTTACTTGCGATAGCGGTTGAGCCGCAACCCAGTTTTTATTGGACCTCGAACCCTATGCTCGATGTTCGCTTCGTTCATTGAGTTACCCTTTGCATGAGGCCGGGACATATCGTCCCGCCCGCAGTTTCGCAGGCCGAAGGCCGAGAATGTTTGAGGACGGGATGATATGCCCCGGCCTCCCGGGAGAGTTACCTATGAACTACGCGAACATTAAGTATTTCGACATTGCTGATGGGGAAGGCGTTCGTACTTCTCTGTTTGTGAGCGGGTGCCGTCGTGGGTGCAAGAACTGCTTTAACTCTGTCGCGTGGGATTTTGCTGCGGGCGAGCCCTTTGATCGTGCCGTCGAGGACAAGATTATCGAGAGCCTCGATCATCCCTTTATTGACGGCCTGACGATTCTGGGCGGCGAGCCTATGGAGCCCGAGAATCAGGCCGGTCTCGTTG
>CABQJK010000017.1 GCA_902464495.1 uncultured Collinsella sp.
TCCTGCTCGCACGGAGAGCACATTAAGTGCTCTCCGGCTCGTGCGGAACTCGCGATCGACTTCGCATGCCGCCGGGCAGCCGGGGCCGACGCGAGGTTCAAGATTGTCAAAAAAGCGGTCGGCGCGCAGGTGCGCCGACCGCCGATATATGGGGTCTGATATTTTCTACCAGCTAGAGCCTCTTACTCGTCTAGGAGATCCTCTGGTATGTCGTTGCCGTCGCCTAGGTCGACCGAGGTGTTCTGGGCGGTGGCTGCGTTTGCATCCTCGGCGCCTTCGCCTTCGGGCTTCTCCTTGGCTGCCGTCATGCGGGCTACGGCGCAGATGCGGTCGTTGTCGTCGACGGTCATCATCTTGACGCCCTGGGTGGCGCGGCCAGTCTGGCTGATCTCGTCGGTCTTGACGCGAATGACCGTCGCGCCCTCCGTCACGATGAACAGCTCGTGCTGCGGGCCCACCGTCTTCATGGCCGCGAGGTTGCCCTTACGCTCGGTCATTTGGATGGTGTAGACGCCCTGGCCGCCGCGATTCTGCTCCGGGTAGTCCGCGACCGGCGTGCGCTTGCCGTAGCCGCGCTCGGTGATGACGAATAGATCGCCGTTGCCGTTAGTGACTTCCATGCCCAGAACGCTCACGCCGTCCTTCATACCGATACCGCGAACGCCGCTAGTATCACGGCCGGTGGCGCGCACCTGCTCCTCGGAGAACATGATCGCCTTGCCCGCGGTGGTGGCCAGGATAATCTTGTCGCCCTCGCGCACGCGGCGCACGTTCAGCAGCGCGTCGTCGTCACGCAGGTTGATAGCGATCAGGCCGTCGCGACGGCTGCGGTCATATGCGCTCATCACGGTCTTCTTGACCATGCCGCTCTTGGTGGCAAACATCAGATACTCGTCGGCAGGGAACTCGCGGCAGCTGATGACGCTCGCGATCTTCTCGCCCTCCTCGAAGGGCAGCAGGTTGACGATCGCGGTACCGCGCGCCTGGCGCGTACCCACCGGCAGCTCGTGCACCTTCAGGCGATAGACCTTGCCCTTGCTCGAGAAGAACAGCACGTACTCGTGCGTGGACGCGATGAACATCTCGTCGATGACGTCGTCCTCTTTGAGGTTGACGCCCGAGACGCCCTTGCCGCCGCGCTTCTGGGCGCGGTAGGCGGCCACCGGGATGCGCTTGACATAGCCGGTGTGGGTGATGGTCACGACCATGTCCTCGTCGGCAATGAGGTCCTCGACGTCCAGGTCCTTCTCGACATGGCTGATCTCGGTGCGGCGCTTATCGCCGAACTTCTTGGAGATCTCGCGCATCTCTTCCTTAATGACGCCCAGGATCTTCCCCTCGTGCGCCAGCAGGTCCTCGTAGTAGGCGATGGCGCGGCGCAGGCCGTCCAGCTCTTCCTGAATCTTGTCGCGCTCCAGGCCGGTCAGGCGGCGCAGCTTCATCTCGAGGATGGCCGTGGTCTGCTCGGGCGTAAAGCCAAAGCGCTCGATCAGGCGGCTGCTGGCCTCGGAGTCGGTCTGCGAGGAACGGATGATGCTGATGACCTCGTCAATATGGTCGAGAGCCATCAGGTAGCCCTCAAGGATATGCGCGCGGGCCTGGGCCTTCTTAAGGTCGAAGCGGGTGCGGCGGGTGACGACGTCGACCTGGTGGTCGATGTAGTGCTGCAGCATCTCGCGCAGGCTCAGGCATTTGGGAACGCCGTTGACAAGCGCCAGGTTGTTGGCGCCAAAGGTCGTCTGCAGCGAGGTGTACTTGTACAGGTTGTTGAGCACGACCTGCGGAATGACGCCCTTCTTGAGCTCGATGACCAGACGGATGCCCTTCTGGTTGGACTCATCGCGCATATCCGAGATGCCCTCGATGCGCTTGTCGTTGACGAGCTGGGCGATCTTCTCCTGCAGGGTGCCCTTGTTGACCATGTAGGGGATCTCGGTAAAGACCAGGCGGCTGCGGCCGGTCTTGGTGGACTCCACGTGAGCCTTGGCGCGCACGGTAATGGAGCCGCGGCCGGTCTCGTAGCTCTGCTTAATGCCGGCGCTGCCCATGATGATGGCGCCGGTGGGGAAGTCCGGACCGGGCATGATCTGCATGAGCTCGTCGACAGTGGCGTCGGGATTATCGATCAGGTAGCAGGTGGCCTCGATCGCCTCGGTGAGGTTGTGCGGGGCGATGTTGGTGGCCATGCCGACGGCGATGCCCTGGCTACCGTTGACCAGCAGGTTGGGGAAGCGCGCAGGCAGTGCCACGGGCTCGGCGAGCGATTCGTCGTAGTTGGGCTGCCAGTCGACGGTATCCTTCTGCAGGTCACGCAGCAGCTCCATGGCGGGCTTTGCCAGGCGGCTCTCGGTGTAACGCATGGCAGCGGCGCCGTCGCCGTCGATGTTGCCGAAGTTGCCGTGGCCGTCGATGAGCGGCGTGCGCATGGAGAACCACTGCGCCAGGCGAACCATTGCCTCGTAGACCGCGAAGTCACCGTGCGGGTGGTACTTACCGATAACTTCGCCGACCGTCCAAGCGGACTTCTTGTGCGGACGGTTGGGGTAGATGCCGCTCTCGTTCATCGCGTACAGGATGCGGCGGTGCACCGGCTTTAAGCCGTCGCGCACGTCCGGCAGGGCGCGCGCCGTGATGACCGACATCGAATACTCGATAAATGACTGCTTCATCTCGCGGCCAAACTCCGAAATCTGGAGCTGGCCGCCGTTTATATCCTCGCCGGCCGAGGCGCCACGATCGACTTCGCCAAAGCTCTCCTCGAGCTCACCGTCGTCGTCCTCTTCCTCGTCATCATCGGCATCGGGCTTATAGGCGTCAGGATCGCCGTCCTCGCCCTGCTCAGCACGGGCAAGCAGGCGCTTCAGATCGTCGGGCATGCCGGCATCGCCGGCCTCGCCCATACCCTCGTTATTGTTGATATCGTCTGCCACGTTACCTCCTCATGGTTTGCGTGGTCCATTAGTTCCCTACCACGGAGACGAATTACCGGGAACACCGGATAACCCTCCTAGGTTTTCCAGGTGCCCCAGGTTGCCCTGAAGGATGAGGGCGCGCGCCTTGCGTGCGGCGCCCGAAATCCTGAAGGGCAAGATGGGGTGCTTGGGAAAGCTAGGCGTCTAAGAAGCGTGCGTCATGCGCGTGTTTCTCGATGTACTCGCGGCGATAGCCGACCTCGGAACCCATCAGCTCGCGCACGGCGCGGTCTGCCACCACGGCATCCTCGATCGACACGCGCTGCAGGATGCGGGTCTTGGGATCCATCGTCGTCGAGGCGAGCTGCTTGGGGTCCATCTCGCCCAGACCCTTGTAGCGCTGGACGGTATAGCCCTTGCGCTTCTTGGTGATCTTGCCATCCTTGGCCTTGCCGTCTTCGTCGTTATCGTCGGGGTTCAGGCCCAGACTCTGGATGGTGTCGCGCAGGATCTCGTCTTCGGGCTGGCGGCCGTTGGGATACACGTAGTGGATCTTGTTGCGCACCTTAATGCCAAAGATGGGCGGGCAGGCAACATAGACGTAGCCGGCATCGATCAGCGGACGCATGTACTTGTAGAAGAACGTCAGCAGCAGGATGCGGATATGCGCACCGTCGACGTCTGCATCGGTCATGATGATGATCTTGTGGTAGCGCGCCTTGGTGATATCGAAGTCGCCGCCGTCGCCGGCACTCGTCGTGACGCCGCAGCCGATCGCGGTAATCAGCGACTGGATGGTGTCACTCGAGAACGCGCGATGGTCACCAACGCGTTCGACGTTCAGAATCTTGCCGCGCAGGGGCAGAATCGCCTGGATGTCTCGGCGACGGCCGTCCTTGGCCGAACCGCCTGCCGAGTCGCCCTCTACGATGAAGAGCTCGGTCAGCTCGGCATCGCGCACCGAGCAGTCAGCGAGCTTACCGGGCAGGGACGCCGTCTCGAGCAGGCTCTTGCGACGGGTCGCCTCGCGCGCCTTGCGGGCGGCGTTGCGCGCCTTGCAGGCCTGTTGCGCCTTCTTGACGATCTCGCGAGCGGGCTTGGGATGCTCCTCGAGGTAATCGGCGAGTCCGTCGGTCACGATCTTGAGCGTGAGCGCGCGCATATAGGAGCTACCGAGCTTGGCCTTGGTCTGGCCCTCAAACTGCGGATCGGGCAGCTTGACCGAGATAACGGCCGAAAGGCCCTCGCGCACATCGTCGCCGGTCAGGTTGGCGTCTTTTTCCTTGAGCAGGTTCTGTTTGCGCGCGTAGTCGTTGATCACGCGGGTGAGCGCGGTGCGGAAGCCCTCAAGGTGCATGCCGCCCTCGGGAGTGTAGATGTCGTTGGCAAACGACATGACGTTCTCGCCGTAGCCGCTATTCCACTGCAGGGAAACCTCGACCTCGCCCATCTTGGCCACGGGAGCGTCCGGGTCCGATTTGCCCTCGATGTAGATGGGCTCCTTAAAGGCCTCGGGGACGTCCTTGCCCTCGTTGAGGAACTTGACGAAGTCGATGATGCCGCCCTCGTAGCAAAACTCCTCCACGTGGGGAGTCGCCTCGCGCTCGTCGGTCAGCACGATCTTGAGGTTCTTATTGAGGAACGCCGTCTCCTGCAGACGGTTGTGCAGCGTATCGAAATCGTAGATGCAGGTCTCGAAGATCTCGTCGTCGGGCCAGAAGGTGACGGTGGTGCCCGTCGAATCCGAGGTGCCCACGACCTCCATCTTCTTGACGGTCTTGCCGCGCGAGAACTCCATCTCGTAGGTGTTGCCATCGCGACGAACCTGAACGACCACGCGCTTGGACAGTGCGTTGACGACGGAGATGCCTACGCCGTGCAGGCCGCCCGAGACCTTATAGGCCGAGTTATCGAACTTACCGCCGGCGTGCAAGATCGTCATAACGACCTCGAGCGTCGGGATCTTTTTAACAGGGTGCTCGTCGACGGGGATGCCGCGCCCGTTGTCGACGACCGTGATGGAGTTGTCGGCGTGGACCGTCACCTGGATCTCGGTGCAGAAACCGGCCATGGCCTCGTCGACGGAGTTGTCAACGATCTCCCACACCAGGTGATGCAGACCGCTGGCGCTCGTCGAGCCGATATACATGCCCGGGCGCTTACGAACGGCCTCGAGACCTTCGAGAATCTTAATCTCGCCGCCATCGTAATCGTTTTCGTTTGCCACACGTCCTCCTTCAGTCAAGAAAATGTGTACAGCCTTACTAGTTTATCGTAAAAAAATACCCTCGGGACCGAGGGTATTTGGCTCTACAAGGCCACCAGATGCGATTTAAGGCTCTTTTTTGCTTTGCACGCCCTTGGCCCACTCGGCACTGGCTCTCATGGCATTCTCGAGGGCCTCGCGCAGTTTTTGGTCTTCGATGGGCGCCACTTGGCGCTCGATCTCGGTACGCTCGGCCTCACTTAGGTCGGCGTGCGGGGCCGGCGGTCGCTCGGTCGGCGCCGGGCGCAGGCGCTCCCTGGCGGCGGGCGGCGTGTGACCGGGCGCGGTGGTTTTGAACACCAGGCCGTCCACATGTGCACCGGCGCGCTCCATGCGCGCGCGGATGATCTCGCGCAACAGCGTCATTTCCTGCGTCCACGAGGGCGAGTCGAGATATACCAGCAGCTCATTGGACTCAGGCAGGTAGCGCAGTCCCGTCACATGCCGCCCCTCGCGCGTGCCCGAGCACACCGCGTTCCATGCGCGATAGACCGCGCGCGACTCCTCGGCGGCCTCCATCTGCGCACGGCGCTTAGGCGTTGCAGCCGCCAGGATGCGCTGGCGCTCTGCGTTCAAAAACCCGCTGAAGGCGACTGTCTCGCTCTCGCGCTCGTAATTAGCACGTCTCACCCATGCTCACCACCTTGGCTCGATCAAGCAGGTCATCGGTAAAATACCCCAGGTTGGTCGTGGTTATGACCGTCTGGATATCATCGCCGATCAGCCGCAGGAAAGCGCCGCGACGCTCGCCGTCGAGCTCGCTCATCACGTCGTCCAAAAGCAGCAGCGGGGCGGTGCCCAGGACATCGCGAGCCACGGCAACCTCGGCCACCTTCCAGGACAGCACCAGCGTGCGCTGCTGTCCTTGGCTGGCAAATGAACGGGCGGAGCGACCCGCCACGGTGAACTCGATCTCGTCGCGATGCGGTCCCACCAACGTCACGCCGCGGCGAATTTCCTCGTCGGCGTGCTCATCAAGGGCAGCCAGCATGCGCTCGTACGCCCAGCCCTTCAGCTCTTCGCGATCCTCGACCTGGGGCAAATCCCCCAGCGTGGACGCATAGGTCACGTTGGCGGTCTCACCTGACGCCACTTGCCCGTAGGCAGTGTGCACATGGCCCGCCAGCCGGTCGAGCAGGGCCAACCGGTGCACGAGCAGGGCCGAGCCCGCACGGGCAATCGAATCGTTCCACGCGCCGAGCATCTCGCGGCAGCACCAAGTCTCCTTGAGCAAGGCGTTACGCTGGGTCACGCAGCGCCCATAGGTGCTCGCAAGATCGGCATAGCGTGCGCTCAGCTGCATGCCAAAGTCATCGAGGGCGGCGCGGCGCACACTGGCGCCTCGCTTAACCATGTCCAGATGGTCGGGGCAAAACAGCACGCTCGGCAGAACCCCGCGCACACCGGCGGCAGAGCATCTCTTGCCGTTGCGGCTAAACGAGCGCCTACCGTCCTCCGCGCTCAATCCCATATCAAGCACGCGGCCGTCGCCCTCGAGCCTCAGCTCTACCTTGCACGAGCCCACGCCGTCATGGACGAGCTCAGCTGCGGTCGGATGCCTAAACGAGGCGCCGCTCGTCAGCAGCTGCAGCGCCTCTATGAGATTGGTCTTTCCCGCCGCGTTGGGTCCCGCAAGTATCGTCACGCCCTCGTCCAGGGCGAGGCGATAGCTATCGAAGCTGCGGTAGTGCGCGACGGAAAGATCGCGGGCGAACATGGTCATAGCGCAGCGCTAGATGCGGACCGGCATGACCAGGTACAGGTAGTTGATCTTATCGTAGGACTTAAAGATGCCCGCCTGCGAGTAGCTCTTGAGCTCCAGCGTGATCTCCTTCTCCTTGGACAGGGCATTGAGGCAGCCGAAGATGTAGTGGTAGTTGAAGGCGATGGTGCCCGACTCGCCCTCGGCCTCGACATCGATCGTCTCCTGCGCAAGGTCCTGGTCATTGGAAATGGAGGACAGGCCCATCTGACCGTTCTCGACATCGATCTCGAACTTGACGGCGGGGTTGGCGCTCGCGATAACGGCCACGCGCTTGAGGGCGGCGTTAAAGGCGGCGACATCGATCTTGACGCTCGTCACGCACGAATCGGGGATGAGCTGCTTGTAGTTGGGGTACACGCCCTCGATGCGACGCGACACGTAGGTGGTGTTGCCGGCCTCGAAGACGACCTGGGTGTCGGTAGCCCCGATCATGATGGTCGCCTGGCTGGCCATGATGTTCAGCGCGTCGTTAAAGGCGTCAGCCGGAACGTTGAGCTCAAAGGAGCCCTCGAGGGTCGAGGTCTCGACCTGCGTATCGCACACGGCCAAGCGGAAGGAATCGGTCGCTACCAGGCGTACGGTGTTGTTCTCGACCTTCATGTGCACGCCGCCCAGGATGGGGCGAGCCTTGTCGGTCGAGGTGACGCGCCACACGCGGCCGACCATTTCGGACAAGACATCGGTCGGCAGCTCCACGGCACTCTCGATGGCATAGGCCGGAAACTCGGGGAAGTCATTGGCATCGAGCGTGTTCAGGCGGAAAGAGCTCTTCTCGCAACCAATCAGCACCTGGCGCTCGGACAGCTCAAAGGTGACCGGGGCATCGGGGAGGGTCTTGGTGATATTGGAGAGCATCTTACAGGGGATAACCATCTCGCCCTCTTCTTCGACATGCGCCGCGATGCGATGACGAATCGAGATGGTGTAGTTAGAGGTCTGGAATTCCAAGATGCCGTCTTGGGCCTTAACGAGCACGCCCGACAGGATGGGGAGGGTGGATGCCGAAGCGACACCCTTCATAACGACGCCGATGGCTTGTGTAAGCGAGCTCTGGCTGACGGTGAACTTCATCTTTTAATACCTTTCTATAGATATAAATATCTTAATAATAGTAATAGCACTGACGAAACTGTTGATTACTCCCAAAGACGCAGGTCAGACCCAGAAAGAGAATCGACAGCAACCTGTGTGCAACAGGGGTGGTTTTCCACGTTCAAAACCTGCGCAAAACTTTTCATCACCGCGGGTTGGGTTTTAGACACCTTATGCCCGTGGTTTCGACAAGTTTTCAACAGGTGTCTCTATTTCCCTACGAGCGCAGTGTAATTTTATCGCGCAGCGACTTGAGGTCTTCGGTGACGGTGCGGTCTTCCTGGATCATCTTCTGGACCTTTTTGTAGCTCGTACTGACGGTCGAGTGGTTGCGGTTGCCAAATTCGGCGCCCACCGCCGTGGTCGTCATCTCGCACATCTCGATGGCCAGATAGATGGCAATATGGCGTGCTTTGGCGATATTGGCGTTGCGACGCGGGCCGATGAGCTCCTCGTGCGTCACGCCGTACTGCTCTTCGATGACGGACTGAACCGTCTGGACGTTGATCTTTTTGGCCGATGTGTCGAAGTACTGGCTGGCGATGGCGTCGATATCGTCAAAGGTGAGCTCCCCGCCCTCGCGCTCGCGGTCGCCCGCCTCGCCGGCGCAGCGCTCGCAAAAGCTCTCGAGTTCGCGGATGTTGGTGCCCGAGACCTCGGCCATGTGTTTAAAGTGCTCGTCGGTCAGGTGCCCGCTGTCGCCCCCATAGGCCGCCAGCAGCGAGTCGTCGCCTGCCTCGGGAGCGGCGACGATGGTGTTCTCGTAATAGCGCTGCAAGATCTTATATTTCATCTCGTAGCTGGGCTCTGCGACCAGGCAGAGCATGCCGGCGTTGAAGCGGCTGGTCAGACGCTCGTCCATACTCAGGTCCTTGGGGGCGCGGTCTGCCGCGATGACGACCTTCTTGTTGTTGCGGATGAACTCGTCCATGAGCTGGAAAAAGTAATCCACGCTCGCGCGCTTGCCGATGATGTTTTGGATGTCATCGATGATGAGCACGTCCACGCCGTGGTACGCCTGCATGATGGGGGCGTTGCTCTTCTTTTGGCGGTCGAACTCGGTCATCAGGTCGTCCAGATATGCCTGAGAGTTGGCATACTTGACCTTGATCTCGGGCGACTTCTCGGCGAGCTCGTTTTTGATGGCAAGCAGCAGGTGCGTCTTGCCCAGGCCCGATTTGCCGTAGATGAACAGTGATGTGCACGTGCCGCGCTCGTCCGCGAGGGCGGCAAACTTGAGTGCCGAGCGATAGGCATGGCTGTTCTCGGGGCCGTAGACAAAGTTCTCAAAGGTGAATTTTGAGTTCGCGGCGAGCGGGGCTCCATCCGTATTCTGCTCGGTCGGTACGGTCGGTGCTGGCATGGGTGAAGCGGGGGTCGCAGCTTGCGTGGACTTAGTCGGCGCTCCGCCCTTCATCTGGTTCATCATGCGACGAAAATCATCGGCCGAGAGCGTGTTCTTGATTGCAATGCCCGAATCCGCGCCCGCCGCTGCGTCGTGAGCGATGGGCATGTGCGTGACGGGTGCGTTCGTTGACGTCGCCGCCGCGGTCGGCAACGGTGCCATGGTTTCACGGGAAACATCGCTGTGCTGGTGCTCGATTGTCGGCACGTCGCCTGCGGAGGCCGGCACCGCCGGGGAAGCAGCGGGAGCCGTGGCGGGCGCCGTCGCGGCAGCAGATTCGGCCGTTGCGCCTTGCGGTGCCACGATGTCGAGCGCGATCGGTGCAAAGGCGATTTCTTCCAGATAGGCCTCAATAGTCGGCTGATGCTTTTTGAGCTGCGCGATGGCAAAGCGCGAGGGGGCCTCGATCGTGAGCGTATCTTCGGTCAGGCTTATGGCGCGCGATTGCCCCAGCATGTTGATGAGGCGTGCATCTTGGCCGTCGCGCTGGCAAAAGGCGATGGCATCCCCAAGGATGATGCTTGCTTCCTCGTCCACTGTCTCTCCCGTTCTTTAGCTCTGAGCTCGCACGCGAGCGGCGCCGAGTTCGGTCAGATGGTATTTCTGGCCATGCTTGATGACCAAGCCGGCCTGCGCCAAGTCATTGAGCGTGCGTGACCAAGTGGGGGCCGAGTTTCCAAACGCCCTCGCCAGATCGGTTGCACCGCACGCTTGATTTTGCGCCAGATAGCCCAGCGCGGCGTTGCCGCGATCGCTTACGAACACGTCCGGTTGTGGCTGCGCATACTGATTTGCTGCATTAGGATACATCATTTGAGCTGCTGGTTGTTGAGAACTCTGCATCGGCGGCATTTGCTGTTGAAAACTTTGAGGCCACTGTTGGTAAGGCTGCGGAGTCATCTGCTGGGCCCAGGGGTTGTACTGCTGCTGCGGCATCTGCTGGTACGGCTGCTGATATCCCTGCTGGTACTGCTGCGGGAACTGCTGGCCATACCCCAGTGGCGGCATCTGCTGATATGGATATCCCTGTTGGTACGGCTGATATCCCATTTGCTGGCCGGCCGGTGCCCCCGTCGCCTGCTGCATTGCTGCTGCATCCTGATCCGCCAGCGGCATGGCCTCTGGCACGTTTGGCGGCATCGACATCGATGCCGCCTGGGGCTCTTGTACAGGAAGCATTCCGGGCTGCTGCATCTGTCCCATGCGGGGCTGCATCTGTTGCGTTGCCATGGGCTGCTGCGCAAAAGCTCCCGGCAGGGGATATGCGGGCTGCTCCGTCTCGGGCCGCACGGCAGCACCGCGTCCGCCGGCGCGTTCGATTTCCTGCACGCGTTTAGGGTCCAGGCTTACCGTAACCACGGTGCCGTTGCCCATGTTGTCCTCGATAGACACGGCCCCGCCGGCGTTTTCCAAATACTCCTGCACCATGGGAAACCCTGCTCCGGTTCCACGGATATAGCGCTTCATCTTGCTGTTTGCGCTGGTAACGCCAAAGTCGAAAGCGCGCTCCTTGTCGTCGATGCCGGGTCCTTGATCAGCAAAGCGGATGGTGTCTCCGCCGTCCAGAATCGAGATGATGGGCTCGGCAAAGTGCGCGTGGATAAAGTTTTCGACAATCTCGCGGATGACCATGAGCGAGATATGGCCACCTTGTTCTTTCATGCACTGGTAGACGGTATTGGTCGTCTCTTCCAAATACGTGCGGACATCTTGCGGATCAATGACGATCACACGCGGTGTCGACAGCATATCGTCATAGACGGCGATGCGCGCGGCGTACATGGCTTTTGGCGCCTGCGTGGTCGTCTGCTCGCCTTCCTCACGCTCTTCGCGCACGCCGGTGATGTGCTCGTTGTCGGGTGCCGGGTCTCCGGAATCGACCATGGTGTAAAAGTCGTCAGACATGCCGCTCGCAATCTTTCAAAAGGTTTCGAACAAATAGTAGCTCACCGTGCAATGTTTCTCATCTTTCGACAACTTTTCAAAACCTGTTGAAAACTTTGGAAAACGGACGAAAAGTTCTCAACATTGCCAACATGACCTGTTGAAAACTCGATGAAATATCGTGAAAAGTTGCCATGCACCGCTAAATCGAGCTCAGCTTATGGGGGAACCGTGTGAACTGCGCAACCTTTTACCTTTGATTTCTTGACATTTGAACATCGATTTCCCTACAATCTTCAAGCTCACGTGTCTATATCTGCGTCCGCGCCCCCGCGGACACTCGAAATGCAGCAGGAGGAACTTAAGATGAAGCGTACGTATCAGCCTAATAAGCGTAAGCGTGCCAAGACCCATGGCTTCCGTGCCCGTATGGCCACTAAGGGTGGTCGTGCCGTGCTCGCCCGTCGTCGCGCCAAGGGCCGCAAGCGTCTCACTGTCTAGCAGCGATACACACATCTCGCATGAAGACTATTAAGTCTCGGCAAGATTTCGAGCATGTGTTCAGTCAGGGGCGTCGTTTCAATCACCCTCTGATTCGAATGACCATATGTGAATCGGTTGGCGAAGGCGACTCCGGAAGGGTCGCCTTCGTTGGTGCTAAACGGCTCGGTTGTGCTGTCGTGCGCAACCGTTCTAAGCGTGTGATGCGCGAGGCCGCCCGCAGCTGTGGATTTCCCGTTGCGGGTTATGACATCATCTTGTTCGCAACTCCCAAGACGAGGGTTTCCTCGCCGCAGGAGATGGACAATGCATTGCGTTCGCTTATGAAACGCGCCGGCGTTGCCGGGGAGGAGCGATGAGCAATCACGTTTTGCGACGTGTTGCCATCGCTCCTATTCGCATATATCAACAGGTTATTTCGCCCTTATTGCCTGACGCCTGCATTTATTACCCAACGTGCTCGCAATACGCCGTCCAGGCGATTGAGAAGTACGGTGTTTTGAGAGGCTGCTGGCTTGCCGTGAGACGCATCGCTCGCTGCAATCCCCTGCACGTCGGCGGTTATGACCCTGTGCCCTAGCGGGCACTCGCTATCGGAGGAAAACTTACATGTGGGATTGGATCGTTAACATCCTTTTCGAGCTGCTCAAGCTCATCCAGACCTTTGCGGTCGACTGGGGCCTGTCCATCATCATCCTGGTGGTCATCATCCGTCTGCTGCTGACGCCGCTTATGCTCAAGTCGACTAAGTCGACGGCGCGCATGCAGGTGCTGCAGCCCAAGATGCTCGAGATCCAGGAGCGCTATGCCGACGATCCCCAGCGTCAGGCCGAGGAGATGCAGAAGTTCTACAGCGAGAACAAGTTCAACCCGATGGCTGGTTGTCTGCCGCTGTTGATTCAGATGCCTGTCCTGTTCGCCCTATTTACGCTGCTGCGTAACCTGCCGGACTACTTTAACGACGGCACGTTCTCGTTCTTTAATATTCTGCCCGACCTGACCACCACGCCGAGCGCCTCCTTTGCCGATGGCTTTATGGTCGCGCTGCCTGCGCTGGTCTGCCTGATCCTGTTCGCTGTCCTGACCCTGATTCCGCAGCTCTATATGTCGCGCAACCAGACCGGCCAGCAGGCCCAGAGCATGCGTATGATGGCCGTTGTCATGACGGTCATGATGCTTTGGATGGGCTGGAGCCTTCCCGTTGGTGTTCTGCTGTACTACGACGTCTCGTCTGCTTGGCAGGTTATCCAGCAGATTTTTGTGACGCAGAAGGTCATCGACAAGGCGAAGGCCGATGAGGAGGAGCGCCTTAAGAACGCGCCGCTTCAGGTTGAGGTCACTCGTCGCGAGAAGAAGCCGCGCCCGCACAAGAAGAAGTAGTGGGATATCAATCTTATTTAGGTACCTAACTTTTGGAGTACGTTATGTCTGAAGAGATCATCGAGGATATGCTTGAGGAGGTTGCCCCGCAGGTCGCGGGCGATTATCCCGAGATTGCACAGCGCTACAAGGCTGGTGAAGAGCTGACCGACGAGGAGCTCGACACCATTGCCGATGTCGCGATTTCCATCCTGCGTTCCATCCTTTCGCACTTCGATGCCGCCAACTCTCCTATCGATGAGTATGAGGGCGACGAGGGTGAGCTGATTCTGGATGTAACGGCTCCCGACCTTGCTGTTCTCATTGGCCGTCATGGTCGCACCCTTGATGCCCTTCAGGTTATGTTCTCTTTGCTAGTGAGCCGCAAGCTCGGCTTTAGGTATCCGGTTGTAGTGGACGTCGAGGGATACAAGAGCCGCCGTCAGGACAAGGTTGCCTCCATGGCTCAGTCTGCTGCCGAGCGTGCCATCCGCACTCATAAGAGTGTTTCGCTTCCGCCCATGAATGCCTACGAGCGCCGACTTGTTCACATTGCACTTCGTGGCAATGACGCCGTCGATACTCATTCTGAGGGTTCTGACCCCGATCGCCATGTGGTGATTGTTGCTCGATAATCTACTCGAGCTTATGCTAAGGGGACGTGGTTTCCACGTCCCCTTTTTTTGTCAAAAGTTCTCGATACACTGATTTTTGTCAGAAAGGAGCTTCTGTTGTTTGTACTTACAGATCTGCAGGCTGACGAGATGCTGAGTCGTCTAACCTCCTATTGCAAAGAGTATTCCTTGAGCGTAACTGATGCTGAGCTAAGGAAATGTATTCAGCATTTGGATTTGGTTCTGGAAACAAATAAGACAACCAATCTTACCCGTATTCTTAACGTAGAAGATGCTGCGGTACTTCATATCCTCGACTCACTTGTCTTGCTCCCTTATATCAATAAGGCTCCTGAGGGAGCTTTGCTCGATATGGGAACAGGTGCAGGCTTCCCTGGTATTCCATTAACGATAACCACGCATCGTAAGGCTACTTATATTGATTCTGTTGGCAAGAAGGTCGATGCTGTAAATAATTTTGTTCATGCTCTTAGATTGAAATGTGGTCATGCAGTTCATGATCGCCTTGAAGAATATGCTCGAAGCCATAAGAAGCAGTTCTCTGTCGTAACCGCTCGCGCCCTGGCCCCTCTACCAATTCTTGTTGAGTATGCGGCTCCGTATCTCAAGGATGGAGGGTTATTTGTTATCACGAAAGGCAATCCATCGGATGAGGAGCTTGCTTCCGGCATGTCAGCAGCTAAGATCTGCGGCTTCACTTTGCTTCTGAATGACGCAATCGATTTGCCTGAGGGTTTGGGCCACAGGGAGTTCATTGTTCTTAAGAAGAGTCATCCAGCATCCGTTTCATTGCCTCGTGCAAATGGCATGGCAAAGAAGAATCCGCTTGCCTAGATGTTTCACGTGAAACATAATGGATACTAGCAACTTGCAGTGTTTCACGTGAAACATGGCGGTTGATATCGAATCGGAATGTTTCACGTGAAACATCCTCCGTTTGACAGCTTTAATACACACCAGGAGGGACCGTGGGATTTCGCGACGTTAAGCGTTCGAAGAGCGCAAAAGACACGCGTATCATTGCAATCATCAACCAAAAAGGCGGTGTCGGTAAGTCAACGACGGCCGTAAACCTTGCAGCAGCACTGGGTGAGCAGGGTCGCAAGGCACTGATTGTTGATTTTGATCCGCAGGGAAATAGCACCAGTGGATTTGGAATTGAAAAGGAAGACCTTGAACACTGCATCTATGATGCGTTGTTGAATGATGTGCCGGCAGAATCGCTTGTTCTTGATACAAATTGCAAAAAGGTATTCGTTATTCCGGCTACAATTCAGCTTGCAGGCGCCGAAATTGAGCTCGTAAGCGCAATTGCTCGTGAAACTCGCCTTAAAGATTTGCTTGAACCGATTCAGGACGAGTTCGATTTTATTTTCATTGACTGCCCTCCTTCGCTCGGCCTGCTTACAATCAACGCTTTGACCGCAGCAGACAGCGTTTTGATTCCGATCCAGTGTGAGTATTACGCACTCGAAGGAGTTACGAAGCTGCTTGAGTCAATGAAGATGGTCAAATCACGTCTGAACAAGGGCTTAGACACCTATGGCGTGCTTATGACCATGTATGACTCGCGTACTTCCCTGTCGAATCAGGTTGTTGAGGAGGTTCAATCGTACTTTGGTGATAAGGCGTTTAAGACTCTGATTCCTCGTACAGTTAAAATTTCCGAAGCTCCGTCTTTTGGAGAACCGGTAATTACCTATGCGCCTCAAAATAAGGGTGCAAAAGCGTATATGAACCTTGCAAAAGAGGTGATCAAGCGTGCCTAGTGCAAAGAAACGTGGCGGATTGGGACGTGGACTCAATGCTTTGGTCTCAGAGGCTGAGTATGAGACTGGTGGTTCGGCTGCATCGGCTTCAAATGCCGCTTCTGAAACAAAACTGCCCATTGAGGATATCGTTCCCAACCCTAATCAGCCGCGAATTCACTTTAACGAAACTGAACTTCGCGAGTTGAGCGAGTCAATCCAAGAACATGGCGTTTTGCAGCCGCTTTTGGTTCGCAAACATGGAAACGGCTATGAGATTATCGCGGGTGAGCGTCGTTACCAGGCGTCAAAGCTTGCTGGTCTTGAAGAACTGCCTGTCATCATTAAGGAAGTTAATGATGAGGAAATGCTTGCCCTTGCTCTTATCGAGAATCTTCAGCGTTCTGACTTGAATCCAGTCGAAGAGGCGAAGGGTTATCGTCAACTCATTGATGCAAGCGGCATGACGCAGGAGGCGTTATCAAAGGCTGTCAGTAAGTCTCGTTCTGCAATTACAAATTCACTTCGTTTGCTAGATCTTCCCGAAGTCGTTCAGCAGATGATTTTCGAGGGCAAACTTACTGCGGGCCATGCGAGAGCAATTCTCGCAGTTCCATATGAAGATGCCAGGATTCGACTTGCTGAGAAAGTTGTAGCGGAAGGTCTTTCCGTTAGAGCGACAGAAAATCTTGCTCCGTTGTTTTCTGCCGGAGAGACGCCAAGGACTCCAAGGCCAGCAACACCTCAGTCATTCAAAAAAGCTGCTCGGGTACTTCGTCAAGTATTTAACACGAATGTACGTGTGAAGAGCTCGCGTGGCAAGAACAAAATTGAAATCGAGTTTAAGGACGAAGATGAACTCTCACGTATCCTTGGCGAAATGGTTCAATTTGGGCAGGAGGATCAGGATGAAGAATAAGATTCTCGCGGCCATTGCGTTGGCAACCACCGTCGCGGCTGGTGCTTTTGCAGGGTATAAGCTTGCAACAGATGATGAACTCCGAGGTCGACTGCTCCGCGGAGCTCAGGATATCGTCGATACATCTAAAAAGAAAATGGATGTGATGACCGAAGATGTCACTATGCGCACTGCTCAGGTGACTAAGAATCCCAAGATTAACCAAGACTGGGTTAACCATCAGTGGGAAAATGTTGGTTATTAGGTACCTAACAATTACTTGCCTATTTTGAAGGGGTCCTTGTCTGATAGATGAGACAAGGACCCCTTATTTTGGCTAAAAACTAAGCTTACCTAAATCAAATCCATTAGTATGAAAACAAATGAAACAGCCCCGGTTGCATTATCTGCAACCGGGGCTGTCGGATGTTTCACATGAAACGTTATGGGGCACAGACTCCCCTATGCGTTCTTCTGTACCTTGAAGCGTTGCTTCAGCTGACCGCAGGCGGCATCAATATCATTGCCGCGAGAATTACGGATCGTGGTCTCGATGCCACGGGACTCAAGACGACGCTGAAGATCCTCAACCTTATGAATCGGCGACGGCTTGAGCGGGCTGCCCTCGATGTCGTTAAGCTGAATCAGGTTAACGTGGCACAGCGTTCCCTCGCAGAAGTCGCAGAGCGCCTGCATCTCGGGATTCGTATCGTTGACGCCTTCGATCATGGCATATTCATAGGTCGGGCGGCGGCCAGTCTTCTCGGTGTAGAGCTGAAGCGCCTCGTGCAGGCGGAGCAGCGTGTATTTCTTAACACCGGGCATGAGCTTATTGCGCGTCGACTGGATGGCGGAATGCAGAGAAACGGCAAGTGTGAACTGCTCAGGGATGTCGGCAAATTTGCGAATACCGGGAATAACGCCGCTGGTAGAGACGGTGAGGTGACGGGCGCCGATACCGATGCCATCGGGGTCGTTGAGGATTCGCAACGCCTTGAGAACCTCGTCGTAGTTGGCAAACGGCTCGCCCTGACCCATGAAGACAACGCTCGTGGCACGCTCGCCAAAGTCGTTGGATACATGAAGCACCTGGTCGACGATCTCCTGAGCTGTCAGCGAGCGCTTGAGGCCGTTAAGGCCGGTGGCGCAAAAGGCGCAGCCCATGCCACAGCCTGCCTGGGTGGAAACGCAGACGGAAAGCTTGTTGCGACGGGGCATGCCAACGGTCTCGACGGAAATGCCGTCGTGGTACTCGAGCAGATACTTGCGAGAGCCATCCTTAGACACCTGCTTGGTGAGCTCGGTCGGCGTGTCAAAGGCAAAAGCCTCTTTAAGCTGCTCGCGGAAAGCCTTGGGAAGGTTAGTCATATCATCAAACGAACAAACGTTCTTCTCAAAGACCCATTCGATGAGCTGCTTCGCGCGGAAAGCGGGCTGGCCGAGTTGTGCCACAAGCTCGCGAATATCGTTTTGGCTCAAGTCGCGAATGTCCTGAGATTTAGTCCTGGGATTCATGGAAGCCTTTCGATTTTGGGGAAACGTAGAGGGTATCGCTACAATATGGTATCAGCTGCAGAAATTATAGAGGAGGAGTCTGCCCATGCCGGGTAAAAGCCTAGAGAACATGCACGTAGCGGTCTTGGCGGGCGGTCATTCCGCTGAGCGCGAGATCTCGCTCAATTCGGGAAAGAACGTCGTGGCGGCCCTGAAGGAGGCCGGCTACACTTCGGTGAAGCTGCTCGACACGGCTGCCGATAATTTTATGGTAACCATGGCGACCGGTGGTTTCGACGTGGCATTTATCGCCATGCACGGCGCCGGCGGTGAGGATGGTGCCATGCAGGGTGCCATGGAGACCCTGGGTATCCCCTACACGGCCTCGGGCGTGCTGGCGAGCGCCTGCGGTGCCGACAAGGAGGTCTCTAAGCTCCTGTACGCCAAGGCGGGCATTCCCATTGCCCCCGGCCTTGCGCTCGAAGTGGGCGATGAAGTCGATATCGATCACATTGTCGAGGTTTGTGGCGAGCGCTGCTTTGTGAAGCCGGCCGTTAACGGCTCCAGCTATGGCATCTCCCTGGTCCACGAGCCCTCCAAGCTGCCCGCGGCCATCGCCAAGGCGTTTGAGTTTGGCGACAAAGTACTGGTCGAGAAGTGCATCGAGGGTACCGAGATCACCGTCGGCGTATACGGCGAGGATGACGTGCGCGCCCTGCCGATTGTCGAGATCCGTAAGCCCGAGGACTGCGAGTTCTACGATCTGGACGTGAAGTATGTCGATCCTACGGACATCCATCGCATTCCGGCGCAGATTTCGCCCGAGAACTACGCTCGTGCCCAGGAGCTTGCTTGTGCTGCCCATAGGGCGCTCGGCTGCCTGGGTATCTCGCGCAGCGACTTTATCGTGAGCGAGGACGGCCCCGTTATCCTCGAGACCAACACGATTCCCGGCATGACCGATACGTCGCTGTATCCGGATGAGATTCGCCACACCGATGACATGACGTTCCCGCAGGTCTGTGACAGCCTAATTCGCATGGGGCTTCGTCGAGCGGGCGTTGCATGCTAATCGAGGACGCTGTTTCGTCGGGAACGCCGCAGTTTGTCATCGATTCTTATGCCACGCTTGCCGAGCGCGCCAAAACCCAAGCGTTTGGTCTCATCGAAGAAGATGTTATCGTCCTCGATACCGAGACCACGGGTCTTTCGGTGCAGGACAACGAGCTTATCGAGATATCGGCGGCTCGCCTTTCGGGCCGCGAGGTTGTCGATCGCTTCGATACCTTCGTGCATCCCAAGCAGCTGATTCCAGCCGAGATTACTGAGCTCACGAGCATTACAAACGCCGATGTGGCAGATGCCCCGTCGGCCGTTGAGGCTGTCGCCGCTCTCGCCGATTTTGTCGGCGGCTGCCCGGTAATCGCACATAACGCCACCTTCGACCGTTCGTTTATCGAGTCGGTCAAGGGCGGCGTCAACGTCAGCGACATCTGGATCGATTCGCTGGCACTGTCGCGCATCGCGCTTCCGCGCCTGGCCTCGCATAAGCTGTCTTTCATGGCCGACCTGTTTGGCTGCGACTCGGTGTCCCACCGCGCCAACGCCGATGTCGACGCCTTGTGTGGTGTGTGGCGCGTGTTACTCGTGGCGCTCACCGACTTGCCTCAGGGCTTGATGGCGCGCCTGGCCGACATGTACCCCGACGTACCCTGGTCCTATCGTCCCATCTTCTCCTTCTTGGCGGGACAGAACCCCGGTTCCATCTTCTCTCTCAGCGCCGCCCGCGCCGACGTTCTCAAGGCCGATCGGGCCGATGATCGCGTTGATGCGGACGAGCTACCGGTCCTTAAGATGCCGAGCCGCGAGGAAATCGAGGCGGACTATGCCCCGGGCGGCCTGGTCAATCGCATGTATCCCACCTACGAGCCGCGCGATGAGCAGATCGCGATGGCGCTCGAGGTCCGCGATGCGCTGGTCACGGGCACTCATCGAGTAATTGAGGCAGGCACAGGCGTCGGCAAATCGATGGCCTATCTGGTGCCTTTTGCCGAGGCAGCACGCCGTAACAACATCACGGTTGGTATTGCGACCAAATCGAACAATCTTGCCGACCAGCTCATGTACCACGAGCTGCCAAAACTTGCCGAGCAACTGGACGGTGGTCTGTCATTTTGCGCTCTCAAGGGGTATGACCACTATCCGTGCCTGCGCAAGCTCGAGCGCATGAGCCGCGGCCAGGTCGAGATTACCACCAAGCGCGATCCGGCGGACACGCTCACGGCGGTCGCGGTCATTATGGCGTACGTCTGCCAATCAGCCGATGGCGACCTCGACTCGCTCGGCATTCGGTGGCGCAGCGTCAACCGTCCCGACTTTACGACGGCCTCGCGCGAGTGTGCTCGTCGCCTCTGCCCGTTTTTCCCTGATAAATGTTTGGTCCACGGCGCTCGTCGTCGTGCGGCGCATGCCGATGTGGTGGTCACCAACCATTCCCTGCTGTTCCGCAACGTCGCGGCCGAGGGCAGGATTTTGCCGCCGATTCGTCATTGGGTAATCGACGAGGCCCATTCCATCGAGCGCGAGGCGCGCCGTCAGTGGGCGCGCGTGGTGTCGGCGGACGAATCACGCGTTCTGTTTGAGCGTCTGGGTGGCTCGAGCACCGGCGCGCTAAGCCAGGTTTCCCGTGATTTGGCAACCTCCGAGGGCTCTACGCTCTATCTGGGCCTTACTGCCAAGGCGACGTCGACGGTTGCGCGCGCGAGCATGGCGATCGCCGGCGTGTTCGATGGCGTTCGCGAGCTCGGTCGCCGTGCCCGTGGGGGCTATGACAATGCCAATCTATGGATTGGCCCCGAGCTGCGCGAATCTGACGACTGGCATGATTTCTTACAGTCGGCCTACGCTGCCATCGGCACATTGGAACAAGCTGACAAGAGCGTCGACGCGCTGGTACAAGCCGTCGCCGCCGACAAGCCCGAGGTTGTTGTCGACCTGGGTGATATCTCGCGCCGCCTGCACGAGCTGGCCGAGAACCTCAAGCTCATCATTGACGGCACCGATGAACACTACGTGTATTCGCTGCAGGTCAATCGCAGGCTGCGTGCCGGCGGCGAGTCGATGACCGCGGAGCGCATCGATATTGGCGAGGCCTTGGCAACCGAGTGGCTGCCCGAGGTTCACACGGCTATCTTTGCCTCGGCGACCATGACGGTGTCCAAAAGCTTTGAACACTTTAACCATGCGGTCGGCCTCGATCGCATCGGTGCTTCAACATCCTCATCGCTGCACTTGGACTCGAGCTACGACTTCGATTCGAACATGGCTGTAGTCGTTGCGGGCGATATCCCCGATCCGCGCGATCGTGAGAGCTATCTTACGGCGCTCGAGCGCGTGCTGGTCGACGCTCATCTTGCCATGGGCGGCTCGGTGCTCACGCTGTTCACCAACAGGCGTGACATGGAGGAGCTGTACGATCGCGTCGAGCCCAAGATGGCTCGTGCGGGCCTGGAACTCAACTGCCAGCAGCGCAACTCATCTCCTCGTCGCCTGCGCGACCGGTTTATCAACGAGCCAACCTCATCGCTTTTTGCGCTTAAGGCCTTCTGGGAGGGGTTTGACGCCAGCGGCGAGACGCTGCGCTGCGTCATCATTCCCAAGCTGCCGTTCTCGAGCCCCACGGACCCGCTCTCGTGCGAGCGCAACCTGCGCGAAGACCGCGCTTGGGCGCGCTATTCGCTGCCTGAGGCAGTGCTCGAGGTCAAGCAGGCGGCCGGCCGCCTTATCCGCTCGTCGACCGATTGCGGCGTGCTGATTCTGGCCGACCCGCGCCTGGTGACGAAGGGCTACGGAAAGAAGTTCTTAACGTCGCTGCCCACGAGCTCCTACCAGCGCATCGAATCGGCGCAGATCGGGCACTATCTACAGCTGTGGCGTGCACGCCACGAGCGGCGGCGCTAAAGCGGACAGACGAGGGTTTTTGCCATATCGCACAGACGCTTTGACAGGGCGGGGTCATCCAAGATGCGGATGGCTCCGCCCGCTGCGATTATCTGGCTCAGCAGCCAACGCTCGGAGCCGTAATGTACGGTTACCGTTGCCATGTCTGTCCCGCTGCGTTCGATTAGGGTGATGCCGGCCCAGTCCAGATGCTCCGCCATATCGAATGGCATCAAGAGCTTTGCGCTACGCTGCGTCCGGGCAAGGGAATCGTGGAGGGATGCAACGTCCGGTGCGTGAGGCACGACGGAGTCTTCCGTCAAGGCGAGTCCCTCGATTTTATCCATGCGATAGGTGCGCTGCTCATCGACCGCGATGTCCCAGGCAATCAGATATGTTTGGTCGCCGTTTGCTGTAATGCGCAAGGGGTCGACCAGACGCTCGCGTGGCCGCGCATCGTCCATCGAGCGATACGAGATACGACAGCGAACGCCGTCCTGAATGGCGCAGCTCAGCTGCTGCCAGTGCGACCCGTGGTTGACGGTGTCAAAGACGTGCTGGTTATAGCCGAGCTCTTCGGGTAGAAGAGCATGTCGAATTCGAGCCGCCGCCTGGGGCTCGATCCCCAACGATTCAAGTTCGTGGTTGAGCACAGCGCCCTCGGCGGCACTCAGGCGCAGCGGTAGTACACGCCCGGCGTCACCGGTGAGGACCACGCGCTCGCCGTGGCATTCGCAGATGATACGCGCACCCGATTCTCGGTCCGCGAGCGTCGAGACGATCTCGAGAATCTCGTCGAGCGACGCCCCCGTGATGTCAAAGCGACTGCAAATCTCGGTTCGTGTCATGCCGCTCTCGCCGGCGGCGTAGAGGGCCTCCATGATGTCGATGGCGCGCGAGAGCCTCTGCTCGCTGGTGAGTTTACGCACGGGCATGCTCGTGCACCGTCCTTTCAATGAGGTGGTTCCACGCCTGCTTGAGCGATTTGGGGGCCATGGGCCTCATGCCGTCCATGGCGTGGGCCATGCAAAATGAGGCGGCGGCTTCAAGATCGCGCACGTCAACGGTCCAAGTCCATCCCGAATCGGTGTGTGCGAGCTCACCTCGCCCGCGCGTGAGGCCGTTGATCATATCGATCTGCGTCTGCGGGGCGAACGAGAACGTAGCCGCAACGGGCGGGCGGTCGGCAAAATCGAATTCAAAGAACAGGTAGTCGTTGAGATTGAAGTCTGCAGGGATGGCGTAGGCCTTCGAAGGACGCCAAGCGCGAACGATACGGTCGCAGCGGAATGTCCTGATGTCGTCGGTGGCATTGTCGAGGCCGCAGAAGTACGCAACGCCCTCGCGCTCGAACATGCCGTAGACGCAGACGGTACGCTCTTTCTGCTCACCGCGTCCGTTCTGATATAAAAATCGCAGCGCGCATCGCTCGGCAAAGGCGCTCCATACCGCATCGACGGTGGGAGAGCGGCGGATCGGTGCTTCGTCCGCCGTCGTCCTGCCGGTGAGGTAGGCAATCTTGGAACGAATATCGGCAAGCGGCGCGGCAAAAGTGGATGAGCCGGCCGCTATTGTCTGGTCGATAGCGTTGAGCAGGATATCGGCGTCGTCTGCGGTGATGAGGCCGCCTGCCGCAAACGTGTGCTCGCGGTCGATTGTCCATGAGCTTTCCTCGGTCTCCTGCGCGCCGGCGGGGCGAACCTCCTTGATTAAGATGCCGCGTTCGAGCAGTTTGTCACGATCGCGCCGAAACTTGCGCTTATCCGAGTCGATATTGCCCGAGCCATATCCCAGGTCAGAATCCAAGACGATCTGCTCGGTCGTCAGCGGTTCGGGGGAGCTGTTGAGCACAAAGAAAAGATTGAGGATGCGCTGAGTCGTTTTATCGAAACTGGGCTCCGAATTCCCCTTTTTAATTGTCGCGGTCGCGTCGCTTGCCGTCATAGAGTCCTCGCATGAGAAGGTGGTTTGCTGCCATGATTTTAGTCCGATATGGAGATTAGGCTATATCCTTGTCCGCTCGGGGCGTTAAGATGGGCCGAATTCGGTCGTTTGCGCTCGCTCGGGGTATACTTTCGACTATATACGGTTCTAATGTGCATGCATTGGGCCTATTTGTCGGATTATGGATGTGGAGCGCACATGGCGAACACCCAGAACTATATTAACCACCTGCTGCAGAACACCGGCATCACGCCGGCATGCAGCGAAGAAGAGCGCTTGGCTGCCGAGGATATCGCTCAGATCTTCCGCAACCACGGCTTTGATCCCGAGGTTCAGGAGTTCAATGCCCCGGCGCCCAGCAGGTTGGCATTTGCCGTTACCGGTATTCTTGCGTTTGCCGGCGCCCTGCTGATGGGCATCGGCGGCGGCATCGGCTTGGTCGGCACCTTGCTGGCCATTGTCGGTGCCGTTCTTTACGTGCTCGAGCGCACGGGCCACCCCGTGGTCTCGCGCCTGGGCAAGACGGGCGTGAGCCAAAATGTCATCGCCTACCACAAGGCCTCGGGCCCGCTCGCGTCTCCGCGCAACCGCCCGGTGGTCGTTGTCGCACACTACGACTCTCCCCGTGCTGAGCTGCTCGCCCGCGAGCCCTATGCTTCGTATCGTGCGCTCATCGCCAAGCTGTTGCCCGTTGCCACGGTTGCCCCTGCTGCCGTTGCCATCTTGCGTATCCTGCCGCTCCCCGGCGCGCTCAAGGTTCTGCTGTGGATTGTCGCGATCCTCGCTTCCCTCGTTGCGCTCGCCAACGCGGCAAACATCATTTCTAACCGTTTTGTGCTTCCCTATACGTCCGGCGCAGTGTGCAACAAGTCTTCTGTCGCCGCTATGCTCGGCGTTATGGACAACGTTGCTCCCTTCCAGGGCGAAAACGAGTTTCCCGACGATGTTCCGTTCGATACCTATTTTGGGGAGCAGAAGCGTCGTGCCGAGGAGATGGCGCGCGCAGCAGCGGAGTATGCCGCGGCCCAACAGCAAAACGACTACGGCAACACCATCGAGTATGAAGAGCCTACCTACGCCGAGGACGAGTTCGGTCAGCCGATTGCTCCCGACGCTCAGACCGAGCCCGAACAGGGCGAGGCTTTCGACGAGCAGATCGAGGGCTTTGAGGGTGCGTCTGCCGACGAGACGCTGATTGGCGCCATCGTGCCCGAGGATCAGAATCAGGCTGTCCAGGCCGAAGAGTTCAATGACGAGGTTCCCACTGCCGAGCCGGCGGAGGAGCCTGTCGCGGCCGAGCCCGAGCCCAGGCTCTATCGCAATGCCGCCGGCAACATCCGCTTTGGTTCGGATGCCATCCGTGCGCTCGGAATGCTTCCCGAGTCCTGCACGCTCGATTACGAGGAAGGCGAGGAGCCGACGTTTGAGCCCGAGCCTGCCCCCGTCGTGACTGCATCTGCGCCCGTTGTCGCCGTGGATGATGAGTCTGCCGCGGTTGCCGCTGCCGCTGCCGAGCCCGAGGCGGTGTCCGCGATCGATCCCGCGGCAGGACTGGACATTTTGGCTCCCGCCGCGCCGGCGCAAGACGTTACGGACGAGCCTGACGACGATTACGCTGAACAGCCGAGGCGTGTGTCTTACGAGAGCGATACTGATTTCTCGGCCGAGATTCCCGCGGCAACGCCCCATGCCGATATTGCGTCCGCGTTCTCTTCGATTGGCGCCAGCGCTTCCAACTTCTTTAAGGGTGCGCTTGCAAAGGGTAGGAAATTTGTCGACGATTTCGAGGGGAAGCGCGCTGCCGCACGCGAGGCTGCCGAGCAGGAGGCTATCGCTCAGCAACAGGCAGCCGAGGCGGCACGTGAGCGCGCGGCGCAAGAGTTCGAGCAGAACGAGGCTATGCAGTCCGTGCCTGTCGACGCCGCCGAAGCTACGACGTCCTTTGAGGCTCAGCAGCACGTCGATAGCACCATGTCGTTTGATGCCGCGCAGTTCGATTCCACGATAACGTTTGAAAAGCAAGGCACCGCGATTGCCGAGCCCCTTCCTGTTTCCGATGAGCAGGGCGACGCGGCAGACGATGACGAGCCTATTGATGCTGCCGAAATCCAAGATGTCGCCGGGCACGAGCCCGTCGAGGTCAACTGTGACGAAGAGCAATACGCGGCAGCCGATCAAGGTGATTCGACCGAGGTCGAGCAGGAGGAAGTGCCTGCGGTTTCCGAGGCTCCCGAGACAGATGAGTCGAGGCCTTACTCCACGCAGATTTTCACCATGCCGACCCCGAGTGGTTCCGGTGCCACGGTTGCCGATGTTGCTCCCACCCAGGACGAAACGGTCGATTCCCTTATGGCCCAGATTTCCTCCCAGGCATCACCGCGTCCGCAGGTGAATGTTCCCGATCCGGCGTCGGCTCCGTCGCCTGCACTTTCCTCGTCTCCGCTGGCTTCGGTCCCCGATCCGTCGCTGCCGTCGATGAAGCAGGCAAACGTTGCGTCTCGCACGTCGCTGTTCGACCTTCCCGACCCCTCCGCACAGGTCAACGACCCCTTTGCTACCGCTCAGGGTCCCGAACCAACATCGGCACCCGTTGCGCCTCCTAGGCCCGTTGCGTCGGGCGCTCAGCCGATCGAGACCATTTCGGCTCCCGCCCCGGCGGCGCCCAAGTCTCGCAAGCGCGGCCTGGGCGGCCTGTTCGGTCGTAAAAAGAAAAACGAACAGGACAGCATGAGTGATTGGCTGGGCGTCGAAGACGATTACGATGCCAAGAAGTCCGGTCGCGGCATCGGTTCGTGGGATAATTTCGAGGACGATAACGATGGCTGGAAGGGCGGCGCTACGTCTTCCGACGGCGCTTCTTCCGAAGATATGCTCTCGGCTGTCGCCTCTATGGGTGACGATGAGCTGCTCGGTCACGATATCTGGTTTGTGGCAACGGGCGCCTCGGATTGTGATGGCGCCGGTATGAAGGCCTTCTTGGCTTCGCATCGCGATAAGCTCCGCGGCGTCTTCTTCATCAATCTTGAATCCGTCGGCGCCGGTAGGCTTTCGGTGGTGACGGTTGAGGGCGAACAGCAGCTGCTCAAGGGCGATCGCCGCATCATGAACCTGGTCAGCAAGGTGTGCAAGTCGTTCCATGTCGATTGTGGCGCGCTCGAGATGCCCTATGCCAAGACCGATGCCTACGCCGCCCTCGAGGCGAGCCGCCGAGCCCTCACCATCGCCGGCGTGGACGGCACGCGTCTGGCTTGCGCTCGTACCGAGGACGACCTGCCCCACAATGTCAACCCGACGAACATTGCCACGGTATCCGAGGTCGTGACCGAGGTTATCCGCCGTTCGTAGACGGAGCTCTAAGGAGTCAACGTGTTTTCGTATATTAAGCGCCATTGGCCTGTCTACGTGATTTTGACCTTGATTGCCATTGCGTTAGGGTTTGGAGCTGCCTACATCGTGGGCGCGAAGGGCTCGACCCCCGCCTCCGCAATCAGCGAAGAGGTGGAGCAAGAACAGAGCACGGGTGCCGATGGGATTCCTGAGTCCGAGCAAGCAATCGTTGATGGTGGATCTTCGTCTGCAGAGTAGATGCGGCGATTTAAATGATTGAAAGCGGGCGAGCCGGGGGACTGGCTCGCCCGCTTTTTCATCGCGCTAGCGCTTCTTTGGGATTGACCTAAGGCGAGCGAACCATAGGGCTGCGGCACCCGAGGTCAGGAGCGCGGTGATGCAAGCGGCGATGGGAGCTGATCCTGTTGCCGGTAGGTCCTGCGGTAGGGTACAGCGTTGAATGACACTGTCCTCGTCATGTGACTCAAGTTTATCGCCGCCGCCGTTGCGGCAAAGATCGACGCGTGCGCTGTTGGTGAGTGCAGTTTGGGGTGTGTAAGCCGACGTTGCCTGCATGTGCACGACTGCGCCCCGAGCATCTGTGCCAAGGATTGCTTTGGCATCGTCAAGGTCGTCGTGCTCATCTTTGAGATCATCACGGGTCCAAGAATCCGTATCGCTTCGAGTCGTAAAGTCGGCGGCTACCGCACCGTATTCAATGCGAATGCCCGTCACGACGGTATTGGATGCAAGGTCGAGTTCTTTCGCCTCGAGTGTGGCGGATTCCGTGGTCGAGACATCCGCCTTCCAGAGGTGCCAGCCGTCGTAATCGACGAGGCGGCAATCTTCACCCAGACTCTCTTTTACTTCGTCGGACTCAAGCCAAGGATTTTCGTGCCCATCGTCAAGCGTCGCGTTTGCCGGCTCATCGACGTCTGTCGAGTCCAACGGCGTTGTGCGATACCACACGTTGCACAGACCGTTGAGGTCGCCGATGGCGACGGGGGTTTCGATTGAGACGAATCTCGCCGTGCCGTCTTTGGCGCACTCAAGATCATCGGTAATCGTAAACTCATCAACCCAAGTAGCGGAATCGTTTCGAGCATCGATGGTATAGGAGAAAAGCCCATCCGTATTGGTTTGCATCGCGGCGCGGTTTTTTCCATCGCCGTTAGCCAACAGACCCTTCCCGATAGGTTGGACAAGTTCCTGACGCTTGTCGACCTGTCCTTTGATCTCGATGGGCGCATCCTTCATCGCGACGGATTGGACTTCTCCCGTATCCTTTATTTCAAACGTTATCTCCTCGGCAAGGTCATAGGTCCGCGGAGACATCGTTTCGCGCAACGAGTAGGTGCCGGGTGCAAGATGTTCGATGCGGTGCGGCTTGTCGGATGAGGTCCAGGAGTCTATTTCGGTTTTATCGGGACCATATAAGGTGAGTTGTGCGCCTTTTACTTCCTGCTCTCCGCTTGCATCGACCTTGGAGATATCAACCTTGGTGTAATCGTCGGATACGTTAAGTCGTGCTTCCACAACGGGTGTTTTCTGGTCGGCATAGGTAAGGTCGACGATATGGTGCGTCCGGTCGAGTAAGAAGCCGGTCGGCGCTTGAGTCTCGACAACCTCGTAGCGTGCGGTGCCAGATCCCAGCGGGAGGTCGTCCGCGCGTGCTTCTCCAGTTTCATCCGTCGTGACGGTAGCGACAGTCTCACCGTCGAGCGCGGCAATGCTACCGTCGGGGCGCACGATATCACCTGAGGCACGGATCTCAAAGATGGCGCCCGCGAGGCTGCTGCCGTCTACGGCATCGCTTTTAACGATCCTGATGTTTCCGGTCGCGGCGTGGTCATAATACGAGACGATTGCAACGGGCGTTAGGTTTATATCGGCGGGTATGTTTACCTCGATCTCTCCGCCGACAAGATAGGGCTCTTTGGCCGAGGTTTCGCGTACATAATAGGTGCCCGGCACGAGCGATTCGGGCAGTGTGACGGTGCCGGTCGCGTCAGTCGTAAAGGTGTCCATTACGTTATGTGCTGGATACCAGCATGTTTGTGAGACAGGTTTGTGATTGCTATCGAGGAGTTGGAAGGTGAATCCGGCTAGGGGAACAGAAGCGCCTGTCTGGGCATCGCGTTTTACAATCTGGAGATGCGTCGACAGAGCGTGGTTGTCCACGATATATTGAAGCTCGGCGCCGTCGGAAATCTGATTGGCCTCGACGGTCCATTCCCCCGCACGTTTAAAACCCTCGGGGACGGTTTCCGGAACCTCACGAACCGTGTAGCCGGCGCGGTCGTATGGGACGGCTCCGTGGACACCGGCTGGTCGCTTGCCTGTGCCGAACCATGCTTCGGGCTGGTCTTTGGTGGAGGCAAAGCCATAGATGTTTGTAGTCAGTGTGCCAACAACCTGCTGAGAGCTGTTACTGACAACCTCAAAGACAACATCTCCTGCCGGCTGCTCCAGGCCGGATTGATCGCTATTGCCGTAGTCCTTGAATTTGGAAATCTCAAGGTCAAACGCAATGGGGATATCGGAAACGCGAGATTCGATCTCGACCACGCCTGAATCGCCGAGTTGGTCGGCTCCAACGGTGTAAGACCAACTGTCACCGGAGGGCAAATAGCCCTCGGGCGCCTTCGATTCATAGATGGTAAAGGTTCCCAGGGGGACATCGGTGAGGGTAGCTCGACCGCTTTCATCGGTTCTGAGAGTTTGTGTCCATCCAGGGGTTGATTGCGATACGCACACGAATTCTGCTCCTGCGAGCGAAGCCCCAACTTGGGGGCCTGCATTCGTTGCGGCGTCGAGCTTTACAATGCGCAAGGTAATGGTGCCGGGTTGTTCATCAATGGTGACGTATCCGCCGTTATCCGTCGTGGTAAAGGCAATGCGATCGTGCCGGGGGATATAACCAGCTGGCGCTGTTGTCTCAACTAGGTAGTATGCCGTGTTGGGTAGGAGTGTTGCCTGCGCTCGACCGTTGCTGTCCATCTGAACGGTGCCGACACGCGCGCCGCTGGCGCTCTCAAAAACATCGAATGTTGCCCCGTCAAACTGATAAGTATTGTTTCCGCTGGTAATGGCAGCGTTTGCAGACTGCTTTTGGAAGGAAACAGAGACCGCCGGTAGTACATAGAGCATGTCTTGACGTTTGCTGCCGCCCGATACGGTTCCTAGATAGCGCCGCGCGCGGTGCGGAGCGGCTTTGATGCTTCCTGATTTTGCGCTGTCGTGGAGCCACCGCGCAGCCGCCACGACTTCATTGTCGGCGGTAAAGTGCCCACTCTTGGTTTTGCCCTGAGCGGTCGTGTAGGAGTAGGTGCCGTCGACATGGGTAGTGCCGTTGAGCATCCATACGGCAAGCTGGGTGGCGGCGCGGGCGCGATCGGGTGAAAGATGGTAACCGCCAAACGACGTGGCGGTAGGATATCCGTGACAAACGATTGCCGCGAACTCGTCGTCGAGCCACACCCAGCCTTGATCAAAGTTGAGCCATGGACCGCCCGGCTTGGTGGGCCCGGGGCGTTCCTGGTTCATGCAGTAGGCAATCGAGGCGTCTTGAGCTTCATACTTGCCGATGAAGAAGGGCCCACAATCATCGCTAATAGTACGGAAGCCGAGCTGGTCGTAGCCATCGACGGCAAATGCGGCTCCCGGTGCCAGGCAGCCGAACAGCAGGAAGAGGAGCAGGAGCAGCGGACCTGTTGCGATTGCGCTGTGGACAGAGTGCGTGGGTGCGTTGGACATGGCTGCTCCTTATCCCTCGTGCGCCGCATGGGGAGGTTGCGACGCGTAGGATGAGGCTACCCCCGAGGTTCATGCGGGTAAGTACCGGAGCCTGACCAAAAGCTTGCCCAATTCCTGACAAATTGAGCTCAAATACAACAATCAGGCAAAAGCGCAGGTAGAAGATAAGGAGAACAGGAGGCCAAAGGTCCTCGTCTCCACAATTGATGCGATTTTCAAACGAATCTCCACAGCTAAAACAAGCATCGCCACCCTTGTATCGAACAAGACAACCGCGTTATACTAGCCAACACACAAGCGGGCATCGCCAAGTGGTAAGGCATCAGCTTCCCAAGCTGACACTCGCGGGTTCGAGTCCCGTTGCCCGCTCCAGAAAAAGTAAAAGCACGACACCGTTCCGGTGCCGTGCTTTTTTCAATAAAGCGCCGGGACTCGAACCCGCCAGGGTGCGAGCGTAAAACAAACGCGAAGCGTTTGTAGCGAGCAGGCGAAGGCGCCGGCAGGCGCCTGAAGCCGGTGCGGATTTGCGAAGCAAATACGCGGACGTCCCGTTGCCCGCTCCATCGAGCGTGGGAGACCTCGGGAACGTCGGGTCCAACCCGCTGTGCCCGTGCGTGTGCGCGGACCGGGTCTGCCGACCGCAGCCGGTGCGGATTTGCGAAGCAAATGCGCAGACGTCCCGTTGCCCGCTCCAATTCCAAAATGTTAGGTTAATGCCTGCTGCCCATACTTGCACCTGCGCACGGTACAATGGTTGGGTTACGACCAACGTGCCAATAACCAAAAAGGAGCCGCTATGATCGATCGCTATACCCGCCCGGAGATGGGACGCATCTTCTCCCTCGAGAACAAGTACGCCATTTGGCAGGAGATCGAGGTCCTGGCCTGTGAGGCCCAGGCGGAGCTCGGCAAGATCGGCATTTCTAAAGACGAAGCCCAGTGGATCCGCGACCATGCCAACTTTGAGAAGGCGAAGGTCGATGAGATCGAGGAAGTCACGCGCCACGACGTCATTGCCTTCCTGACCAACATGAAGGAGTACATCGATGCCGATGTTCCCGAGGGCGACCCCAAGCCCAGCCGCTGGGTTCACTATGGCATGACCAGCTCCGATCTGGGCGACACGGCCCTGTGCTACCAGCTCACCCAGGCCTGCGACCTGATCATCGAGGACGTCAAGAAACTCGGCGAGATCTGCAAGCGTCGTGCCTTCGAGGAGCGCAACACGCTCTGCGCCGGCCGTACTCATGGCATCCATGCCGAGCCGATGACCTTCGGCATGAAGTTTGGCTCTTGGGCCTGGGAGCTCAAGCGCGATCTGGATCGTCTTGAGGACGCCCGCAAGAATGTTGCCTTCGGTGCTATCTCGGGCGCTGTCGGCACGTACAGCTCCATCGAGCCGTTTGTCGAGGAGTATGTCTGCGAGCACCTGGGTCTGGTTCACGACCCGCTGTCCACGCAGGTCATCAGCCGCGACCATCACGCCTACCTCGCCGGCGTCCTTGCCACCACGGCGGCCACCTGCGAGCGCATCGCTACTGAGGTTCGCAATCTGCAGAAGACCGATACGCTCGAGGCCGAGGAGCCGTTCCGCAAGGGTCAAAAGGGCAGCTCCGCCATGCCGCACAAGCGCAACCCGATCACCATGGAGAAGGTCTGCGGTCTGTCGCGCGTCGTGAAGTCCAACGCCCAGGTCGCCTTCGACAACGTCGCCCTGTGGCACGAGCGCGATATTTCGCACTCCTCTGCCGAGCGTGTCGCCCAGGCCGATAGTTTCATCGCGCTTGACCACATGTTCCAGTGCCTCATCCGCGTTATCGACGGCCTGCAGCTGTATCCCGCTCGCATGATGGCCAACCTCAACAAGACACGCGGCCTCATCTTCTCCTCCAAGGTCTTGCTGGCCCTCGTCGATACGGGCATCACCCGCGAGGACGCCTATGCTATCGTGCAGGAAAACGCCATGGCCACCTGGCACGAGGTGCAGGATTGTGTCTCCGGCCCCACCTTTAAGGAGCGTCTCGAGGCTGACCCGCGCTGCACCGTCAGTCAGGAGAAGCTCGACGAGATCTTTGATCCGTGGGACTTCCTCACCCGTATCGACACGGTCTTTGATCGTCTGGAGCAGCTGAGCTTCGAGTAGGTTCGGGCATAACGTTAGCTTTTTAGGGCGCTTTGCTGGTAATGTGTGTTGCCGGCAAAGCGCCTCGTTGCATTTAGGGAAAGACGGGGATAATAGTCGTCTCGAATAACATTCTGAGAGGGGATCGCATGATTTCGTTTGATTACAAGCCTCAGGGCGTGTGTGCTCGCAATATTCACCTTGACCTTTCCGATGACGGCAGCAAGGTGCTGGGCGTTGAGTTTACCGGCGGCTGCGATGGCAACCTCAAGGCCATCTCCAAACTGGTCGAGGGCGCTCCTGCCGACCGTGTGATCGAGGTTCTTGCCGGCAATACCTGCGGCATGAAGAAGACCTCTTGCGCCGATCAGCTTACGCGCGCTATCGAGGCTGCTCGCGCCGAGATCGCCTAATGGGTATCGCCGACCACATCAAGAATGGAATATCGCGCCGCGGCTTTGTGCTCGGCGGTGCTGCCGCGGGCGCTGCCACGGTGCTTGCCGGTTGCTCGAAAAAAACGGGCACCAGTGATGATGCCGCTGGCGAGCCGCAGGTTATCAAGGACGATTCGAAGATTGTCTCGATCACTGATGAGTACGAGGCAGTTGACATCGATCTTGAGCCGGCGGCATCGTGGACGCTGCCGCTGGGCACGTTGCTGTACTACTGCGATGGTGACTATGCTGCGGCAATGATGGCGCCCGCATCGGCACTGCACGCCAACACACTCGGTGTGCTCAACCTGGGCGATGGCTCGCTTACCACATTAATTGAGAATCCTATCGAGGGCACGGGATATGCTTTTTACGATGTCCGTGCCGGCGACGGCGTGTTTGCGTGGGTTGAGATGAACTTTGCCAGTTCATCGTGGAAGCTCTACGCCCAAAATCTGTCGGGCGCTTCGCTCTCTGGCGACGTGGTTGAGCTCGATCGAGGTGGCAAGGACTACGATCCGCCACTGTTTACGGCGTTCGGGTCATCAGCCATCTGGTATAAAATGCCTTCGGCAGGCGGCAATAAAACGAGTAGTGATTCGTTTTGCTATCGTCGCTCGCTTGATGAATCCAAGGCCGAGACAATTTGGAAATCGACGGGCCGCTTTGCGTCGGCCCCGCGCGTGAGCGACGGCATTTTGACCATCTCGCCGCGTGTCCGCAACGACGAGGGCGTCTACTACGGCATAACGGCAATCGATCTGACCGATGACAACAACACCAAACGTGCCCAGCTAGTCCTTCCCTCGTCAGTCTCGCCTTTCGAGGCCGTATATATGGGCGATACCTTCGTGTTTTCTATCGAGGCGACCTATAGTGGCGTGGGCAGCCTGGGCAACATGGGCACGTATATCGGTAATGAGGGAGGGCCATACCTCTTCCTGTCCCGCGAGCCACTCGCATGTGCTGCCGGCAAGAAGAATAAATATCTCGTTAAGGTACAGGCATCGCATTTTCTCATCGACACCTCTGCCAAGACCTATGGCTCGCTACTGTCGCCCGACCGCGCTTTGGAATATGGCGATTATCCAGCTACGGCGGGAAAATCGGACTCATTTCTTACGTACGCCACGGTGCGCAACAGCCAGGGTATACCCGAGACGGTCACCGCACGCCTATTCTCTCTTTAAGCTTAGAGGGGTTAAAAAGGCGCCAACAGGGGAATAAACGCGTTGTAATTGTGAGTACCGCCCGCCGAGCTGCCGCGTCATAGTGGCATCCGGCGGGCTCAGGTGCGTTAAAATGGGCTTGTTCTTAGCTGATTGAGACAGGGGGGCCGTGTTATGGCTTCAGATGCAAAAAAGATTCTGCTGGTCGAGGATGAGAAGGCAATCCGTGACGCCGTCGCTGCCTATCTCGAGCGCGAAGGCTACTGGGTTGTGGGTGTCGGCGACGGCCAGTCCGCGATCGAGGAGTTCGAGAAGCATCAGTTTGACCTGGTCGTGCTCGACCTTATGCTCCCCAAGATCCCCGGCGAGCGCGTTTGCCGCACCATTCGCGATACCTCGGATGTCCCCATCATCATGCTGACTGCCAAGGGCGAGATCGAGGACCGTATTATCGGTCTTGAGCTCGGCGCCGACGACTATCTGATTAAGCCGTTCTCGCCGCGCGAGCTTGTCGCCCGCGTACGCGCCCTGTTCCGTCGTGCCCACCAGG
This sequence comes from uncultured Collinsella sp., assembly GCA_902464495.1. GTDB lineage: Bacteria > Actinomycetota > Coriobacteriia > Coriobacteriales > Coriobacteriaceae > Collinsella. Next base: position 35,201 of record CABQJK010000017.1, read on the forward strand.
CCGACGAGCCCGCCGTCGAGGTACTCGACTTCGGCGATCTGGTCATCGATATCTCGGGCCACAAGATCTTGGTCGAAGGCAAGGAAGTCGACCTGACGGCTTCCGAGTTCAAGCTGCTCACCACGCTTGCTCGTCATCCCGGCCGTGTCTACAACCGTATGGAGCTGGTCGAGAAGGTGCTTGGGTACGACTTTGAGGGCTATGAGCGCACCATCGATAGCCACGTGAAGAACCTTCGCGCCAAGCTGGGCGATGATCCCAAGAAGCCCAAGTGGCTCTACACCGTCCACGGTGTCGGCTATCGCTTCGAGGCTCCGGCCAAGACCGATAAGTCGGACGAGAAATAGGGAAATCACATATGACACCTGCGCGCTTTGAAATCGGACAAAAGCACAAGCAGGAGAGCGAGGCGGGTTCCAAGGCTAGTTGGAACACGCCTCGTTCCGATTCACGGCCAACGATGAGCTATCCCTCGCGCATGGCACTTGCTTTTGCTCTGACATCGCTCATGACGGTATTGGTGCTGGTGGGCGTGGTCTCTGTTGTGTGGGGCACGGTCTTTTCGGATTACACGCGCTCCAATATCGTCGAAATCGCAAATTCCGCTGCCGAAAAGCTTGCGACGTCGTATGAGGAAAACGGCAATTGGACTGCGGGCGAGCTACGTACGGTCGCGACATCGAGTTTGGTATCCGACGATTTGGGTATGCAGGTCGTCAACAAGAAAGGCGTTGTCGTTTATGACGACTCATGGCCTTCGGCAAGCGCGACCGCCGATGTGCGCGAGAGCGAATCAGCGTCGAGCAGCTCGAGCGGGAAAAAAGCATCGCATAGTCCGGTCTCGTCGGCTCCCACCGGCTCCGATAGCGTTGCAAACGTCGAAATCATAACGTCTTCCGGCGAGCATGTCGGACAAGTAAAGCTGTGGGCCATCGGCTCCGATGCCTTGCTCACCAAGGCAGATTCTGCGTTTAGGGAGAAGACCTTTAACGCCATGGCCCTTGCTGCGGTTGTTGCAGTTTGCATTTCGGTCGTTATCGGATCACTCGTGTCGCGCATGCTCACCAAGCCGATTCACCGTATTACCAGCACGGCCAAGCAAATTCGCGATGGCGATCTGTCTGCTCGTACGGGCTTGCGCGGCGATGACGAGATCGATCAACTGGGCGAGACATTCGATGAGATGGCCACTTCGCTCGAGAAGGATATGAAACACGAGAAACGTTTGACCTCGGACGTGGCTCACGAACTTCGTACTCCGCTTATGGCCATGCTCGCAACGGTCGAGGCCATGCAGGATGGCGTATATCCTACCGACGATGAGCACTTGGAGACTGTTGCTTCCGAGACGCGTCGCCTGGCTCGTCTGGTGCAGCAGATGCTCGACCTGTCGCGCATGGAAAACAGCACGGCTCCGCTCAACCTTGAGCCGGTGGACATGGTTCCTTTCGTGCGTTCCATCGTCAATGCCCAGGAGCGCCTGTTTGTCGACCGCGATCTGCGCTTGCGCTTTGCTGACGAGACCCAAGGTCACGACGATGTCGTCGAAGCCGATCCCGACATGATCACACAATGCGTCATCAATCTCATGAGCAACGCCATGCGCTACACCCCCGAGGGCGGTTGGGTCGTGGTGTCGGTGCTCAGTGACCGCAAACACGTCAGCATCGCCGTTTCTGATACCGGCATCGGTATTGCCAAGGATGACTTGTCGCGCATCTTCGGCCGTTTTTGGCGCGCCGATGCCAGCCGTGCCCGTGAGGCGGGCGGTCTGGGCGTGGGCCTCGCCGTGACTAAACAGATCGTCGAGCGCCATCACGGCTACATATCCGTGGAGTCGGAGCTTGGAAAGGGTACGACTTTTACGATTCATCTGCCTCGCGAGCACACGGCGGACGCGGCATCTACTACAATGGAGCACTAGCTTTTCGCTATTCGGTGAAGGAGGGGTTTCGTCCCTGCCGCTCCGAGTTTGCGAAAACGTGCGGGAAAGAACCCGCATTACTGTCGTATTTTGGTAAGGAGTGACTCACGTGACAACGATGGAGCGTCGTCCGGATTCCCGTGGCAAGGTTCGTGATATCTACGATGCCGGTGAAAACCTGCTGATGGTCGCCACCGACCGCATTTCTGCGTTCGACTTCATTCTTCCCGACGAGATTCCGTTTAAGGGAGAGGTGCTCAACCGCATCTCGGCATTCTGGTTCGATAAGTTTGCCGACATCGTTCCCAACCACCTCGTTTCCATCGACCCGGCGGATTTCCCTGAGGAGTTTGCTGAGTATCGTGACTACCTCGCCGGCCGCGCCATGCTGGTTAAGAAGGCCCAGACGATTCCTATCGAGTGCATCGTCCGCGGCTATCTGACCGGTTCGGGCAAGAAGACCTACGACGAGAACGGCACCGTCTGCGGCATCCAGCTGCCTGAGGGCCTGACCGAGGCTTCCAAGCTTCCCGAGCCGCTGTTTACGCCGTCCACGAAGGCCGAGATCGGTGACCACGACGAGAACATCTCGTTCGAGCGTTGCTGCGAGATCGTGGGCGAGGACATCGCCACGCAGATTCGCGACCTTTCCCTCAAGATCTACAAGGCTGCCGCCGAGTATGCAGCGACCCGTGGCATCATCATTGCCGACACCAAGTTCGAGTTCGGTGTCATCGATGGCAAGGTTACGCTGATCGACGAGTGCCTCACGCCCGACTCCAGCCGTTTCTGGCCTGCCGCCAGCTACGAGGAGGGCAAGATTCAGCCCAGCTACGACAAGCAATTCGTCCGCAATTGGCTCAAAGCCAACTGGGATATGACGGGGGAGACCCCGCACCTGCCCGCCGAGGTCATCGATGGCACGTCCGAGCGCTATCGCGAGGCCTTCCAGATCATCACGGGCTCCCAGTTCACAAGCATGAAGGAGAACGCATAAGTGAGTACCCGTAGCGCCACGAACAAGCGCACGCAATCCCACGAGGTTACCGGGGTTGCGCGCAAGTCCGCTGCATCCGCCAAGCCCGCCCGTCAGGCAGCGAGCTCTGTCCGCGTCGTGCCGGCTTCGTCTAAGGCACGCCGCAAAGAGCTCGAGAAGGGCGAGAATCTCGAGGGCCTCTCTAAAGAGGAGAAGCGCGCCCGCAAGGCTAAGCAGCGCGCCAAGGAGGATCGCATCTACACGGTGTCGAATATCCTTCTCAAGCAGGATGAGGACTACACCAAGCGCCGTCGTATCTGGTGGGCCGTGCTTACTATCGGCATGGTACTCGTCGTGGCAATTTGGGCTTCGCTCTACTTCGCTCCCGCTGGCATGGTGTCCAGCCCTGTCCAGATGGTCGGCATCGTTTTGTCCTACGTCGTCATTTTGGGTGACTTTATTTACGACTTCGTTCGTATTCGTCCCCTGCGTAACATGTACCGCACGCAGGCCGAGGGCATGTCCGAGAACAAGCTCAACGCTCTTATTGAGCGCGCGGCTGCCGAGGAGGACAAGAAGGACTCTAAGAAGAAGTAGCGTTTGCATGCATACTTATCGCTAAGATATAAGGCGCGTCGTTTTTGCGGCGCGCTTTTTACTGTTCTATAGATAGATGGAGTGGCACATGATTCGAGCTGCCCTGACGGTCGAAGAGGCTCTGGAGGGCATGAAGGCCCTGGAGCCCAAGATTAAAAACTATGCGCGTCTGGTTGTCCGCAAGGGCGTAAACGTCAAGCCCGGCCAGGAGGTTGTCGTTCAGTCTCCGGTCGAGTGCGCGCCTTTTGCCCGCGTGGTGGTCGCGGAGGCTTATGCCGCCGGCGCTGGCCACGTGACGGTCATTTGGGCCGATGATGCCGTGACGAGGCTCACGTACGAGCATGTCGATAAAAGCTATTTTGAGCAGACGCCCGAGTGGAAGCGCATGCAGCTGGATTCCCTGGCCCAGGATGGTGCCTGCTTTGTCTTTATCGAGGGGGCGGATCCTGCGGCCCTCAAGGGCATCGATCCAGCCAAGCCGGCCGCGGCATCCAAGGCGAGGAATACGCAATGCAAAGTTTTCCGCCGTGGACTGGATTACAACATCAATCCGTGGTGCATCGCCGGCGCTCCGGTCGTGGCTTGGGCGCACGAGGTGTTCCCGGGAGACGCCGATGAGGTTGCAATCTATAAGCTGTGGAATGCGATTCTGCACACCGCGCGCGCCGATGGCCAGGACCCAGAGAGCGACTGGGAACTCCATGACGCCGCATTCGAAAAGAACCTGCGTTTTCTGAACGACAATCGTTTCGACTACCTGCATTACGCCGCGGCAAATGGAACCGATCTGACGATTGGCATGACGAAAGGTCACGAGTGGGCCGGCGGCAAGGGCAAGACGCCCGATGGACACCCCTTCTTCCCCAACATCCCCACCGAGGAGGTCTTCACTTCGCCCGATCGCATGCGCGCCGACGGTATCGTGTACTCGGCCATGCCGCTCATCCACCATGGCAATAAGGTCGACGATTTTTGGATTAAGTTCGAGGGCGGCCGCGTAGTGGACTACGATGCCCGTGTGGGCAAGGCAACGCTCGCAAGCATCATCGATACTGACGAGGGCGCTGCTCACCTGGGAGAGGTCGCGCTCATCTCCAAGAACACGCCGATCCGCGAAAGTGGCGTACTGTTCTACGATACGCTCTATGACGAGAACGCTAGCTGCCATCTCGCGCTAGGTGTCGGTTTCCCCGAATGCATCGAGGGTGGGTATGACATGTCCAAGGAAGAGCTCCTGGAGCATGGCGTTAACGTCTCGAGCACGCACGTCGATTTTATGATTGGCACGGACGACATCGATATTACGGGCATTACGCCTGATGGACGTGAAGTTGTGATTTTCCAGAACGGCCAATGGAGTTGGGAATAGTCCCAGACCGTGGTACAATGCCACCCGCGGGCCGTTAGCTCAGCTGGCAGAGCAGGGGACTTTTAATCCCAAGGTCCAGGGTTCGAACCCCTGACGGCCCACCATAGAATGGAAAAGCGACTGGCGGATGCCGGCCGCTTTTTTGTTGCCGCGACGCGGGTTCGAACCCGAAAGGGCGCGGAGCTGAGTAAACGCGTGAGCGTTTGCCAGCGCAGCGCGCGAGGCGCGAAGCGCCGCAGCGGCTGCCTGCAGAGCAGGCCGAACCTCTGACGGCCCACCCAAAGAAAGGAAAACGAAATGAAAACAGATAGATACGGAATTAGCGGCAGCACATTAAAGATAATAGCGGCCATTTCGATGGTTCTCGATCATGTAAGCAGGATCGTCCTGACCAATGGAATCATGACTCACGCATCGTACAATCAGATATCAGACGAACAGTGGGCGATTCTAAGCGAGGCTTCGGATGTGCTTCATGTTCTTGGCAGAATTGCATTTCCCTTATTTTGCTTTTTGATAGTTGAGGGATTTTTGCATACTCATGACATAAAGAGGTACCTGCGAAATATGCTTGTCTTCGCAATCATTGCGGAGCCCATATACGATTTCGTTCAAACCGGGCAACTATTTGACCTTCGGCAACAAAATGTTATGTGTGAGCTCCTGCTTTGCTTGGTCTTCTTGATAATTCTGGAAAAGATACAAAGCCTTTCAAAATGGAAGAGGTACATCGCAGAAACTGCTCTGATTGTTTTGACAGCACTGGCAGCTGAATACACTAAACTAGATGGCGGTGTGTATGGCATTCTGCTTGTGGCTGCATTCTATTTATTCCACGACAGCAAGGCCAAGATGTTCTTTGCTGCAGTATGCGCAGTGCTCCTTTCGTCATGCCATATAGTTGGCGGCGGATTTGAGTTTGCTACAGCTAATATATTTAATCCTGATGTTGCAGCCGCGGTCGTTTCGTTGCTGCTTATCAATCTTTATAATGGCAAGCGAGGGCTGAAGCTCAAATATTTCTTCTACATTTTCTATCCGGCTCATCTTGCTCTGCTTTATGGTGTCTCACTTATTGTTTTGAACTGTCTTTAAAAACTCTCAAACAAGTCTCTGAAAGCAGAACTAAATTGACCCTAAGACTGCTTGTGAATTTCCGGAAGACCTGTGAGATATGAGGATAGACAACGAGGGCTGCAGAGAGATGCTTCTCAGTTCTCTGGCGGATCGCACGTATCTGTATGAGGATCACTTCCACACACTCATTAATAACAGTGATAAACACGGCAGATCCTCAAAACATGAGGCTGTGTGTTAGCGTCGGAATAATTTAGCCAAATATAGTCGGCCGAGATTGACCAATCCCG
>CABQJK010000018.1 GCA_902464495.1 uncultured Collinsella sp.
CTGACGATTCTGGGCGGCGAGCCTATGGAGCCCGAGAATCAGGCCGGTCTCGTTGACTTTGTTGAGCGCGTGCGTGAGGCTTATCCCGTGGAGTCGGGGAAGACTATTTGGTGCTTCACCGGCGATGTGCTCGAGGAGCTTATGCCGGGCGGTCGCCACCATACTGAGGTCACGGACCGTATCCTTACCTGTCTTGATATGTTGGTGGACGGCCCGTTTGTTCAAGATCTGTACGATATCACGCTGCGCTTTAGGGGCTCGAGTAACCAGCGCGTGATCGATATGAACGCCACGCGCGCCCGTGCTGAGCGCGAGGGCGTTGCGCTTTGTGATGCGGTTGAACTTTGGCGTGATGATCCGGTCTATTCGACCCATACTATGTAGCTTGTGGTCGATGCCGGAGGGCGTGGTACCATAGCGCGAACGTGAAATCGGAAAAGTGAGGCCCAGATGGTCGATCAGGAAAAAGTCGAGGCCGCCATTAAGCTGTTGCTTGAGGGCATAGGCGAGGACCCAACTCGTGAGGGCCTGCTGGAGACCCCGGCGCGCGTTGCCCGTATGTATGGTGAGATCGCCGGCGGCATGGACCAGAGTGCCGAGGAGCACCTGTCCAAAACCTTTGCCGTCGCTTCGAACGATTTGGTTATCGAGCGCGACATTACGTTCTACTCGCTGTGCGAACATCATCTGCTGCCGTTTTATGGCAAGGCCGCCATTGGTTATATCCCTAACGGTCGGGTGGCTGGGCTTTCCAAGCTCGCCCGCACGGTTGAGGTTTATGCCCGCCGTCTTCAGCTGCAGGAGCAACTGTGCACACAGGTTGCCGATGCCCTCATGGATTATCTCGCTCCCCAGGGAGCGATTGTGTTGATGGAGGCCGAGCATATGTGCATGACGATGCGTGGCGTGCAAAAGCCCGGCACCAAGACCGTGACGCTTGCTCGCCGCGGCGTCTTTGAGACCGATCCCGCGCTCGAGGAGCGTTTCTTTAGGATGCTGGGCCGCTAACCATGAGAGTCGTCAACGACTTTACATCGAAGACCGATGAGGGGACGTCGCGTCGCGGCTTTATGGCTTCGGGCCTGGCCCCCTTTGGTGCCATGCCTCGCATTGATTACATTTGTGCCAACGGGCTGTTCCGGCGGCACCTGGGCAACATCGTACAGTTGGAATCGGGGCGCATCTTCTGCCGCCACGGTATTGACCATCTGCTCGATGTCGCTCGCATTATGTGGATCAAGAATCTCGAGGAGCAGCTCGAATTTGACCGCGAGGTCATCTACGCCACGGCACTTCTTCACGATATCGGCAAAGATGAACAGTATGAATCGGGTATATCCCATGATGTTGCAAGCGAACGCGTCGCTGATGCGATTCTCGGCGGCATGCCCGATGACGTGGCGTTTGAGCCGGCCGATGCCGCAGCCATTAAGACGGCCATTCTGGGCCATCGAAAGCTGCGCGTGAACAGCCAACCGCTTGAGCGTCTGCTCTATGCGGCCGACAAAGCGTCGCGCGCCTGCTTTGCATGCCCCGCGCGCAATGCTTGCAACTGGAGCGATGATAAAAAGAACCTGTCGATTCGCGTGTAGTTAGTTTGCGCGGTCGGGGTTCTAAACGAAGGAGACGATCGCGATGAGTAACAAGAAACTGCCCGAGAATGCAACCAAGACTGAAGGCGCCGAGCTCGCCCGCCGTGGAAGGGGCGAAATATCCACCGCAACGGCGGTGCCCCATGTGAGCTATGACGATTTGCGCCATGCCGATCGTATTGTCATTGACGGCCTTGAGGTTTTTGCCAACCATGGCGTGTATCCCGAGGAGAACGCGCTGGGTCAGAAGTTCATCGTTTCTCTGGTGCTCTATGCCGACCTGCGCGCGGCGGGGGAGCACGATAACCTGGATGCCTCGATTGACTACGGCTCGGTGTGCCACGATGTTGATGGCTATCTGCGCGAGCATACGTTTAAACTCATCGAGGCGGCAGCCGAGGGTGTGGCCCAGATGCTGCTGCGTCGTTACCCCCTGCTGCTTGGTGTGCGCATAAAGCTCGATAAGCCGTGGGCTCCTGTTGGCCTGCCCCTGGCAAGCTGCGGTGTCGAGATCGAGCGCGTGCGGTAACCGGTTCTAATACGTCTCTATGGGTGGCTGCTTGAGCCGCTGCGACAGAGCTCTATTGTTGGGACAGTACGTGTCGAGCAGGGCGTGAAACCGCTGGTTGTGGCTTGGCTCGAGCAAGTGGACGAGCTCATGGGCGACAACCATGTCGAGGCATTCGACGGGGTAGGCGGCGAGCTCGCGCGCGATGCGAATGGCGCCGGATTTGGGCGTGCATGAGCCCCAACGCGTTTTCATGCTGCGTACGGAAATGCGGGAAACGGCGACACCCATTGCGATTTCGTATGCGTGCACCATATCGCGCAGCGCCGATGCGACCTCGGACGCATAGAGCTGGTCGATGTGGGCTTGGAGCTCATCGGGCGTTAAGCCGTCGAGGGCTGCGTGCCGCTTGGTCCGTGGACGCTCGTCTGGCTTGTCGTCACCCATAAAACTTGCGAAGGTGGCCTGCTTGGGTCGCGGTGCGGGCGATGCAAAGTTGTGATCGAGTGCGTCCTGTACCGTGATGGGCTTGCCCCAAAGTGCAATGATGGACGAGGGGCCGAGCGGCTCTCGCGCCGCCGCCTGACGTTGCTCGCGCTGGGCAAGTCGGCTGATAATCCAGGCGCTGTTGCGCTTCACAAACGCTTCGATGCGCTCGCGACTGGCGCCGAGCGGTGCGCTCGCGTGGACTTCGCCGCTCGATGTGACGCGTAGGTTGAAGTTCTTGACGCGCTTTTTTGTAACGATGACGGGCAAGGACGTCCCATCCGGTCGGGATACAGAAATCGTAAATTGCTGCGTCAAAAGCGGTCCTTCAGATTGGAGACGGGCCGGCATGTCGGCCGTTCGGCATGCCGGCCCGCTCAAGGGATGCGAAATTAATTGCGCTCTTAATAGCGCTCGAAGAAGGCAAGCGCGTTGTCGCTGCAGAGCTTCTGCATCACGGTCTTGCCAAAGTGCTTGGAGAGCATGTTCTGGAACTCGGGCATCATGCTGGCATCGGAGAGGAAGTCGGGTACCTTGGCGCCGTCCCAGTCGCCGCCGAGTGCGATGACATCTTCGCCGCCCAGGTCGAGCCAGTGTTCGATATGGGCTGCCAGCTGGTCGAAGGTGACATCTGCGGCGGTCTCGTCGGTCGCTTCGTTGGATAGGAACTCGCTGCAGTAGTTGAGGCCGACGATGCCACCCATGTCGCGAATGGTGCGGAATTGGTCGTCGGTGAGGTTGCGCTTGGCACCGCAGACGGTGCGGGAGTTGGAGTGGCTGGCGACGAAGGGACGCGTGGCGTGGGCGACAACCTCGTCAAAGCACTCATCGTTGAGGTGGGAGACGTCGAGCACCATGCCGGCGTGCTCCATCTGCGTAAGCGCCTCGATGCCGGCGGCGGTGAGGCCGGCGTGGGTGTCGTGGCCGCTCGCGAGCGGTCCCTGCGCGTTCCAGCTGAGTGATGACATGAGTACGCCCAGGCTCTTGAGGACCTCGATCAACGCGGGGTCCTCGGCAAAGAACGTGGCGTTTTCGATGGTGTGGATGCAGGCGACCTTGCCGTCTTTGAGCGCGGGGCGAATGTCTGCGGCGTTGCGTACATTGACCATGCGGTCGTGGTTGAGCATTGCCTGGCCGCTCATGTGCGCCATGATCTGCGCCTGGAAGCGCGCGGCGTGAGCGGTGGGAATCTCGTCGGGGACAAACGTGGCGAAGCACTGTGCCCACGGCGTGTTGCCGATCTTTGCGAGCGAGATGGCGCAGGCGTTGCCCTCGATGAGGTCGAAATCTTGCGGATGCGTTTCGTCGCCGGGGAAATAACCGTCGGTGCCGGCGGTAAAGCGCAGGTCGAGATCGAGTGTGGCCCAGCCGATGCGGTCGGCGGTGTCACAGTGTAGGTCAAATACGGGATATGCCATAATTCCTCCGGTTGCAGCGTTTCTTTGCAAAGTGTCTTTGAATTGTATGACTAGGGTATAGTTAGCGCCATATGTTCACGGCGGCTTGCGTTGTGCGCCGCCCTTATATACGGAGGTTACCATGTCCAACCAGGGCAAGAAGGTCAAGACCCATTATCGTGGCACGCTCGACGATGGCACGCAGTTCGATAGCTCCTACGATCGCGGCGAGCCGCTGGAGTTCACCTGTGGCGCCGGCCAGATGATCAAGGGCTTCGATGCCGCTGTTGTCGACATGCAGGTGGGCGAGAAGAAGACCGTGCACATCCCGGCCGCCGATGCCTACGGCGAGCACAACCCCGAGATGGTCCTGACCTTCCCGGCCGAACAGGTTCCCAACATCGAGCAGATCGAGAAGGGCATGAAGCTCTTTCTGTCCACGCCGAGCGGTATGCCCGTCCCCGCCGTGGTCATCGACGTAACGCCCGAGGCCGTGACGCTCGACGCCAACCACGAGCTGGCCGGCAAGGACCTCAACTTTGATATCGAGCTCGTCGAGGTCGAGGGCTAGAGTATGCCTGAACGCTTGGTTTCTACGACATGCTTGGGAAATCTCAACGATCCGTCCCATGAACTCCTGCTTCGCCGGGAGCTGGGCGGTGTCTTTGAAGTTGACGAGCTCCTGCTCGATTGGGACCAGGCTGATGTATGCGCGTTTGTGGGCGTGACGGAGCTGGGGCGCACGGTCGATGTTCGGCTGGATACTGCCGACGGCGGTCGTCTTGCCGATGGCGACGTGCTCGCCATTGACCGTTCGGGCGTGGTGTCCGTGGCGGTTGTCGTGCGCCTGCGCAGCGCCGAGGTTTATTTGGTCGAAGTCGACCGCATGGATCCGAATGCACTCGCGCATGCGTGCTGGGAGATCGGCAACATGCATGCGCCGCTCTTCCGGGGTGACTCGGATGAGCATACCGTGCGCATGTATACGCCGGTGCAGCCTGTTTTGGGCCGTATGCTTCGCGGCGTCGAGGGTGTTCGGCTCTCGGTGGTTACCCGTGAACTCGATGCGGACCGGCGCTTTGCGTCGAGTGCGGCAGAGGTCGTCGTGAGCATGGCTCCCGACTTTACCATCGTAAAAAAGACGCGCGACTAAGCGCGCGTATGCGCAAGACGGGCTTTGAAGGGTGACCGATCAAGGTCCGTCTTGCTGTTGATAGGAGGCTTTGGGGGAAGCATATGGGTCTTGAGGGAATCAAGCTGATTGCATGCGATTTGGACGGCACGTTGCTGCATCCGGGGGAGCGCGAGCCGCGTTCCGAGGCCTTTGAGCTTATCGATGAGCTGCATCGTCGCGGTATCGTGTTTATGCCGGCGAGTGGCCGTCAATATGCGAGCCTGCGCTACCTGTTTGCCCCGGTGGCCGATGAACTCGCCTATGTATGCGAAAACGGAGCCCTGGTCATGAGCGAGGGGCGTGCCGTGGTCAAGCGTTCTATGGAGCGTGGCCTGGCCATGAATATCGCGAATGCCGTGGTTGCGTACCCCCATGCCGACGTGACCCTTTCGTGCGAGGGACACCTCTACACCATGAGCGGCAACGATGCGTTTGTTGACCACCTGCGTTATGAGGTCCATTGTGATGTGGCGGTAGTCGACCGTCCCGAAGACATTGACGAGGATGTCATTAAGATCGCCTTCCAGACGCCCGAGGCAGAGCAGCAGGCGGCGCTGGAGTATTTCGAGCGCCACTTTTGCGATCGAGTCGATGTCATGACATCGGGAACCGAATGGACGGACTTTATCGGTTTCGATTCGGGCAAGGGCTCCGCGCTTGCCGATTACGGTCGCGCCCTGGGGATTTCGCCCGATGAGATGGTGGCGTTTGGCGACAATGAGAACGATCGCGACATGCTCAACGTGGTGGGCCATCCCTATCTGATGGAGAGCTGCAACCCCACCATGCGCGGTGTCAATGACCGTGTCCGCTACGTGCGCACGGTCGAAGAAGAGCTGCATCGCCTGCTCGCCGAGTAGATAATTGGGACATGCCTAGAAATCTACTTTTTGCTGCAGAGTGCGGAAAGGTGGATTTTAAGGCATGCTCCAAACATCTACCGGCAGTCGGGGCAGAGACCCTCGAAGATGGTGTAGTGCGACGTGACGTGCCAGCCGATTTGCTCGGATGCCTTGGCGTCGAGCTTGGCATCGAAGGGGAGCGGTACGTCGATGACGCGGCTGCACGAGGTGCAGATGATATGCGCATGCGGCTCGATCGTGCGATCGAAGCGGCTGCCGCCCGGCGTCTTGATGGAGAGGATCTCGCCGGCGTCGGCCAGGAGGTTGAGGTTGCGGTAGACCGTGCCACGGCTGATTTTGTCATCCCGTGCGCGCACGACGTTGTAGATTTCGTCGGCGGTGGGATGGTTATAGCTTTGGCGCACGGCGTCAAGAACCAGCTTTCGCTGCCTGGTATTCCTTCTTTGCACCGCCATGCGCCTCGCCTCTTTTCTATCAACGGTCGTAGGTAAATGATACCGTATTTAGCACACAATACTAATAACGAGGAATGAAACCGTCTTCATTGGCAAGTGGGGCTCGGGCCTGGGCGTCTACGAGGCGAAAACGCGTTCCCATGCGCTCGTAGGAGGCGTGAAGCGCCTCGAGATGAGATAGGATGTTTGCCGGGGCTCCCTGTATCTCCATCTCGACTGAACCGTCTTCCATGTTACGCACCCAGCCGGTGAGTGCGCGTGCCTGCGCGAGGTTGGTGTTGGTAAAGCGAAAACCGACGCCCTGGACTTGCCCCGCCCAGCGCAGGAAATAGCGCAGGGGAGTGTCTTGAGTGGCCTCGTCGCTTGCGAGCACAGTAAGCCTGCGGCGCAGCTCGAGCTCGACGTTTGATGGTTTTTGAGGCTCTCGACTGCCGCCGGTGACGCTGGAGAAGAACGTATCGAAGAAGCCCATCGCTAGGCCTGCTTGCCTGCGTCGGACGGGAAGGTAATGCCGGCCTGCTGGCGCACGGCATCCATGATGCGCAGTGAGACGAGCGTGACATCGCGGTAGTGGCCGAGCTCGTGGCGTCCCGCCGGGGTCTCCCAAATCTCTTCCTTTACGTTATCGATACCGTCGATGGCGCTGATAAAGTCTGTGAGTTCGTATTCCATAGTGTTGCTCGATTTGGGCAGGTCGAGCACGCGGCCGTTGTCGCCCTGTTCGCGCGGTGCCTCGGTCGCCGAGCCACGTACGACGTCGCCGCGGTAGTCGATGCGGACGTTGCGGGGCGTGGACAGATGATCGATCTGGATAGTGCCACGCTCGCCTTCGATCTGCGAGGGCAGCAGGTCATTCGTAATTTTGGAGTGCGCAAGCTCGACGGAGATACGGCCACCGCCGTAGCTGGCGAGGATGGAACCGCAGCCGTCGATGGGGCCGTGCGTGAGCTGTTGCGTGGTGGGGTCGAGCAGAGTGGTCATGCTCGTAAGGCCGGAGGGCATGCCGAAAATCTCAACCATGGGCTCGACGGTGTAGACGCCAATGTCCATGAGGGAACCCGATGCCATATTGCAGTCGAAGATATTGGTGGCGCGTCCCGCGAGAATCTCGTTGTAGCGTGAGGAATATTTGCCAAAGCGCAACGAGGCGCGGCGGATGGGGGCGATCTCGCCCAGGGCGTCCTCGATGGCGTGGAAGGCGGGATCGTGGAGGGGACGCATGGCCTCGAGGGCCACGACACCTGCTGCCTCGGCAGCGCGGAAGACTTCCAGCGCCTGTGTTTCGGTGGCGCAGAAGGGCTTCTCGACGATGACGTGCTTGCCACCGGCGATGCAGGCAAGGGCCTGCTCGTAGTGAAGTGCGTTAGGGCTGCCGATATAGACGGCGTCGACGTCGGCGGCTGCCGCAAGCTCATCGAGTGAGGTAAAGTTTCGCTCGCCATCGCGCTCGGCGGTAAAGGCGGCACCGCGATTGGCATCGCGTGAAAGCGTGCCCACAAACGCGGCTTGGTCGTTGGCGTTGACGACTTGGATAAAGTCGTCGGTGATCATGGATGTGCCGATGGTCGCGATGCGCAGCATACGTCCCCCTTGCGTTGTTTGGTCTACAGGATGAGTGTAGCGCGTGGGGATATAAAGCTGCGCGAAAACGCTATTACAGGTCGCTCTCGTTAAAGCCGGTGTCGATATCGAGGCTACTGCCGTCGGCCGCCGTGGTGGCGAGCTCATCGCAGCGCTCGTTGAGCTCGTGACCGGCGTGACCCTTAACCCAGATGAACTCAACCTTGTGCTTGCTTTTGGCGGCGAGTAGTCGCTCCCACAGGTCGCGGTTCTTGACGGGTTGCTTGTTGGCGGTTTTCCACCCGCGCTTTTTCCAGCCGTCGATCCAGTGCTTGTTAAAGGCGTTGACGACGTACTGCGAATCGGAATGGACTTCGACCTCGCAAGGGCGGTTGAGCGCCTCGAGCGCCACGATGACCGCCATGAGTTCCATGCGGTTGTTGGTGGTCTTGGCGTAGCCGCGCGAAAGCTCGGAGGTGAAGGTCTTGCCGGCGGGGTTGGTGTATTTGAGCACGGCGCCGTAGCCGCCGCGTCCCGGATTTGATCGGGCCGAGCCGTCGGTATAGATGATGACCTTCACGGGCTTCCTTTCGTTGAGTGCGTTCCATGTGAGTGACCATTGTAGCGCCATGCCCGCCGGGGGCTAGCAATCTATGATTTCTACCCTGTCTTCCGACAGCTAGTTGGCATGGATGATGCGGTTGAGCTCGTCGAGGTATTGCTGCAAGAGGGGAGAGGGCTTGCGCTCGTCGTGCATGATATAGCCTACGTGCATCGTTGGGGCGTCTGCTAACGGGATCGATGCCATACCCCATTGCATCTCATTGGAGAGGACACCGGTCGACAGGGTGTAACCATTCGACGTGATAAGTAAGTTAGTGAGCGTTCCGCGGTCCGAGATTCGTATGTTGCGGTCGCAAGGGATATAGCTAAAAGGTTCCTCGGCGTAATAGAAGGAGTTTGAGGTTCCCTGCTCAAAGCTGTAGCGCGTATAGGGCGTGAGGTCGGCAAGGGACAGCTGAGGGCGGCGTGCGAGCGGGTGGCGCTCGCTAACGAAGACGTGGACCGTCGCGTCGAATAGGGGATGGAAGCTTGCGCGGGCATCGGCGAAGGCCTTCTGCAGAACGCGGGCGTTAAAGTCATCCAGATACAGAATGCCGATATCGCTGCGAAACGCGCGGACGTCATCGATGATCTGCGACGTGGTGGTCTCGCGCATGATGAAATCGAACTTGTTGTCGCGGCAGCGCTCGACCACGTTGACGAAGGCCTCGACCGAAAAGGCGTAGTGCTGGGCCGAGATAGCAAGGCGGGCTTGCGGGGTGCCGCCGTTCTCGTAGCGGGCCTCGAGCATGTCGGCCTGCTCTACGACCTGGCGCGCATAGCCCAAAAGCTCGGTGCCGTCGTTGGTGAGCGTGACGCCGCGGCTGGAGCGCGTGAAGATTTCCAAGTGGAGCTCCTGCTCCAGGCTTTTGACGGCGTTTGAGATGTTGGACTGAGCGGTATAGAGGCGTTGGGCTGCGGCGTTGATTGAGCCGGACTCTGCCACGGCGATCAGAAAACGAAGCTGCTGAAGGGTCATCGACGCCATCCTTTCGATTGCTATCTATAAAACCGATAACAGGTTAGCGCTTTTAAGTGATTGACCGAGCGAAACAATGCTCGTACTATTCAAAACACACAAAGGCGGTAGGTAATTAAGCCGACCACGGAACCGGGATGCGAAAGGAGACCCGCATATGAATTGCTTACCAAGACGAATGCCGGGCTCCTGTTTGCGCCCGTCGGCGTGATCAGGAGACAGCGACTTACTTCTCTCTTATTTATTTACTTTCGTTCGATCAAGGAGATCATCATGAGCCAGTTCATCAACAACCCCGAGCACACCTTTGGTTTCGATACCCTGCAGCTGCACGTTGGCCAGGAGAGCGCCGATCCCGCATCCGACTCCCGTGCCGTGCCTATCTACCAGACCACGAGCTATGTGTTCCGCAACTCCCAGCACGCCGCCGACCGCTTTGGTCTTGCCGACGCCGGTAACATCTACGGTCGTCTGACCAACTCCACCCAGGGCGTCTTCGAGGACCGTATCGCCGCACTCGAGGGTGGCGTAGCAGGTCTTGCCGTCGCCTCCGGCGCTGCTGCCATCACCTATACCCTGCAGGCTCTTGCCCAGGCTGGTGACCACGTGGTGGCTCAGAAGACCATCTACGGTGGCTCCTACAACCTGCTGGAGCATACACTCTCTCAGTTTGGCGTCGAGACCACGTTTGTCGATGCCCATAAACTGGAAGAGGTTGAGGGTGCCATCAAGGACAACACCACGGTCATCTATCTCGAGACGCTCGGCAACCCCAACTCTGACATCCCCAACATCGACGCCATCTCCGAGATCGCCAAGAAGCACGGTCTGCCGGTTGTCGTCGACAACACTTTCGGCACTCCGTACCTGTTCCGTCCGCTGGAGCATGGTGCCAACATCGTCGTTCACTCCGCAACCAAGTTCATCGGTGGCCACGGCACCTCGCTGGGCGGTGTGATCGTCGACGGCGGTAACTTCGATTGGAAGGCGAGCGGAAAGTACGCCCAGATTGCTGAGCCCAACCCCTCCTACCACGGTGTTTCGTTTGCCGAGGCTGCCGGCCCTGCCGCCTTCGCGACCTATGTCCGCGCCATCCTGCTGCGTGACGAGGGCGCTTGCATCAGCCCGTTCAACGCCTGGATCTTGCTCCAGGGCACCGAGACTCTGTCGCTGCGCGTTGACCGTCATGTCGAGAACACCAAGAAGGTCGTTGAGTTCCTGGTTGGTGACAGCCACGTCGCCAAGGTGAACCACCCGAGCCTGCCTGAGCACCCCGATCACGAGCTCTATCAGAAGTACTTCCCCCGTGGCGGCGCCTCGATCTTTACCTTTGAGATTAAGGGTGGCCAGGAGGCAGCTTGGAAGTTCATCGATCACCTGCAGGTGTTCTCGCTGCTCGCCAATGTGGCCGACGTCAAGTCGCTCGTCGTGCACCCGGCTACCACCACGCACTCCCAGCTCTCTGCCGAGGAGCTCGCCGAGCAGAACATCACGCCCTCCACGATCCGTCTTTCCATCGGTACCGAGAACGCCGAGGACATCATTTGGGATCTGAAGCAGGCCTTCGCCGCGCTGGACGAGTAAGGCGACTTGTGCAAGGACCCCTTGCGAGTCGATAGGTATAACTGCATAAAATGCCTGTTCAAGGCGCCTGTGCGAACGATGGTTGCACAGGCGCCTTTTTTGCATAGAGAGGGTGCAAAAACAGGGTTTTTGACACGCTTTATGCATTCGAGTTGTGGAAAACTCCTGTTGAGAGGATGTGAGTTTTACGCAATTGACGTGCACCTTTTGAGTAAAACCGCAGGTCGCGAATTGCTCGGGGTACTATGCAGCGCGATCGAATCACACGCAGCTCAAACGCAGCAAAAACGCACTACGGAGGTTTCCAGCTACATGAGGATCGATTCACGAAAACCGAAAGCCGCCGCCCTTTCCGCCGCTCTGACCGTGGCACTTTTGGCGGGCGCCAGCACAACCGATGCCCACGCGGCAACACTGCCCGATACGGTTGGATCTACGCCGTCCGAGGCGACGCTGGTGCAGCCCGTCGACTATCGCGGCGATGGTTATGGCTCCATGCAGGAGTGGAACGCCTCGATGGGGGCAAAGCGCGATTCCCTTGAGATGCGCGCGCAGATCATTATGAACATGTATGGCGACTATGCTACCGATGATGAGCGTGCTGTCTTGCAGGGCTGCATCGACAACGCGGGTGGCCTTTTGACGATGGGGGAGGTCGACGCCAAGTCGACCGAGCTCGACGAGCTTCGCTCCACGCTTGAGGATGCCAAGCGCGAGGCGCTCGAGGCTGCGGCCGCCGAAGCCGAGGCTGCTGAAGCCGCTCAGGCTTCGTATTACAACGCCGGCTCCGGCTCGTCTTACGCGTCCGCTGCGTATTACGCCAACGGCTCGGGCCTGACACGTTCGAGCGGCGTCAATAACTATAACGGCCGCCGCGAGACCTATTACAGCAGCAATGTGCTCTATCATCACCGCACGGGCGAGTGGACGCAGGATTCTGAGGGCTTTTGGCGCGATTCCGATGGCTACTACGTTGTTGCTGCGGGCGATAAGGCCCAGGGCTCCACGTTTACCGGATCCAAGGGTGAGTGCAAGGTCTATGACTCCGGCTGCGCTGCCGGAACCACCGACTACTACACCGGTTGGTAATCTTTTCGGCATCACAGATATTTGGCGGACGGGCGTCTTCACCGAGCTTTTGGGCAACGTAAAGACGCCCGTCCTATGTATGCGCTTGAGTTAACAGAGCCCTTACCGTGGCGGTACGCCGCGCAAATGGACGCGGGGCACACTAGTTCATGAGAAATAAGGTCTTTCTCGTGGAGGAAGTGGTCTTGTGAACGCTCGAGATATCGCCGTCGCCGCCGTCGCATTGATGCTTGGCTGTCTTGGCCCTACCGCCGCGCTCGTCGCGGGCATGCAGGGGTCATGCGGGGCTGCTCCTATCGTGGTCGGTGCGCTGATCGCGGCCGCGCTGCTGGGAAGCGCGGGCGTGGTCCTTTGTCGCGATGACGAGGACGAGGCTCCGGAGTCGCAGCTCTAACCGTCGGAACGCCGACTACTGGTTATAGATGAAGATGAAAGCCGCCGCAAGGGGAGTACTCCTTGCGGCGGCTTTACTGTCGAGTCTGTTGACGTGGCGAATCGGGCGCTACCAGCTTGCCTCGATATCGCAAATACGCTGATAGAGCCATTCGTTCTGAGGCGCCTGGATATTGTGCTTGGCTGCCAGGCGGCAAATGGTGCCCGCGAACTCCTCGACTTCGGTTTTGCGTCGCGCGACGCGGTCTTGCGCCATCGACGGCATGCCGGCGGGATCGAGCCCCTCGATGAGGTGCACCATCTGCGTCAGGTCTGCTTCGGTCAGCTCGATGCCTTCGGCGTTGGCGACTGCAAGCGCCTCGCGCATGGCGGAAACAAAGCAGCGACGCTGCTCGGAGCCCTGTTCCGTGGCGCTTCCGTATGTGCCGCCATAGGCCATACAGGTCTGGTTGATACCGTCGTTGAGCATGAGCTTGGCCCACATGCGGTGTGCGATGTCTGTCTCGACGGTATGGGCGATGCCGCAGCGCGCGTAAAGCTTATCAATGGCGGCAACGGTCTCGTGGTCGGTGCCGGCGCCCGCGCCAAAACGAATCTCGCCGGTGTTGGTAAAAGTGAGCTCGCCGTTGAGAAATACGGCGTCCATGCCCTGGCAGATACCCAGGACGGTGTGCTCCCAGCCAAAGCGCTCGGCGATTTTTTGCTCGCTGGTGATGCCGTTACACAGCGATGCGATCAACGTGTCAGGCCCCACGACGCTCTCCATGGTTTTGAGTGCTTGATCGAGTCCAGTTGTCTTGACTGTGAGGATGACCAGGTCGGCGGGCATTGCCTCGCTCGCGCGAACGGACTTGAGCGCGCAAGGCTTGCCGTTGACGGTAAGCGCGTCGTTCGCGTGACGCTCGAAGCGTGCGTCGTCCATAACGTATTCGACGGCGTCGTTGCCGAGCGCCTGGGCGATCATGCTGCCGTAGAGCAGGCCGACACCGCCTTTGCCGATAAAGGCAACTATGTTGATCTGCATGTGAATCATCTCCCCATATAAAAGGCGCCCGCGTAGGGACGCCTGATGGATTGTAAGCTGCCTGCGCGTGTTGTACATGCGGGGCGGCGGTATTTAAAGGAATAGACGTGCGGAGCCTATGCCGCGGGGCAGACTGCAAAGACGCGCGCGGGGTATCCGACACCATCGCGAACCTTGGGGAAGGTGCAGAAGATGACGGCGCCCGTGGCGGGGAGCTCATCCAGATGGTCCATGACCTCGATCTGATAACGGTCAACCGAGAGGATGTACTGCTCGCCGGGGTAGGGGTAGGCGTCCTCGCGCGTGGTGATGGTCGCCGGGTCGGTATCTGCCGGTTCGTGGCCGATGGCGCCGATGTTGCGCTCTTCGACAAGCCACTTGATGGCGTCGAGGTCCCAGCCGGGGTAGTGGGGCTGGCCGTCCTCGTCCTTGTTCTCGAGGTCTGTCAGCTTGGACCAATCGGAGCGGAAGGCGACAAAGGCGTCCTCGGGAATACGGCCGTGCTCGTCCTCCCAGGCTTTGAGGTCTTCGACAGTCAGGACGTAATCGGGGTTCGCGGCGCACTCCTCGTGCTTGTCAATCACGCAGAGCGGATGCATAAACTCGATGGGCTCGATCTCGCCGAGGGAACGCCCGTCGACATGAAAGTGGCGCGGCGCGTCGACGTGGGTACCGTACTGTGAAGCGACCGAATACTGAAAGCAGCGCATGGGCGCGAGCATGTCCTCGGGCGTGTCGGGCAGGTAGTCGAAGAGCTTGGTGGACTCGAACGGCTTAAAGCCAAACCAGTGCGGGGTGTCGCACGAGAGTGTGTGGGTGAGATCGACCCAGCGATAATCGGTGCTTTTGAGCTGGGAGGCGAGGTTCCAAAGGTCGAGCGCGGGCATGATTGGCTCCTTTCATCGGGCTTTTTGCTGATGTTAAAGCGGCGCCGTGACGCCTCGATTTCCGCTGCGTTACGATACGTTCTCAATTGCGATTCCGATGTGTTTCGATGACGTGACGGATTTGTTTCGCCTTATCGGGGCTTTGATGGGAGAGGAGGGGCCGTGCAATATCGCGTTGACCCCAAAAGCGGTAACCGTATCTCGGCGTTGGGGCTGGGGTGCATGAGGTTTCCCGGCGCGCCGGGACGCCCGGATCCGAAGACGGCCGATGCCATCATTGCACGTGCGGTGGAGCAGGGGATTAACTACCTGGACACGGCCTATCTCTATCCCGGCAACGAAGCCTGTGTGGGCGCTTCGCTTGAGCGCCTGGGCCTGCGCGATCAGGTTTTGCTCGCGACCAAGTTGCCGCACGCTTCGTGCAAATGCACGGAGGATTTCGACCGCTATTTTGACGAGCAGCTGCGCCGTCTGCGGACCGACCATATCGACTACTATCTCATGCACAACATCACCTCGCCCGCGCAATGGGAGCGTGTGGTTGCGTTGGGTATCGAGGACTGGATTGCGCGCCACAAGGCTACGGGTCGTATTCGCCAGATAGGCTTTTCGTACCACGGCAGTGCGGCGGACTTCCTTACGATGCTCGATGCGTATGACTGGGACTTCTGCCAGATCCAGTACAACTACGCCGGAGAGCGCTACCAGGCGGGAACGGCGGGGCTCATGGCTGCCGCCGAGCGCGGGCTTGCGGTGTTTGTGATGGAGCCGCTTTTGGGCGGACGTCTGGCGGGCAAGCTGCCGCCGCGGGCTCGCGCCGTGCTCGATAGCGCGAGCGATCCGCATCTGAATACGCCAGCTGCTTGGGGCCTCTCGTGGGTGTGGAATCATCCTCAAGTCACGATGCTGCTTTCGGGCATGACCGATACCGCGCAGGTGGACGAGAACGCGGCATTGGCGGATCGCGCACTGCCGGATTCGATGACGACAGAGCAGCTCGATACCATCGCGCGTGTGCTGGGAGAGTTTGAGAAATCGAATCGCGTGCCCTGCACGGGTTGCGGCTACTGTATGCCGTGTCCCAAGGGCGTCAATATTCCCGGCTGCTTTGCCGCCTACAACGCGAGCTATGCGCATAGCTGGTTTACGGGACTGTCGCAGTACTTTACGGCGAGTGCGGTGCGCACGAGCGAGCCCAAGCTGGTGAGCAATTGCATCAAGTGCGGTAAATGCGCGCGTCACTGCCCGCAGCATATCGATATCCCCGCGCGTCTCGATGACGTGCGCCGCCGCTTTCAGCCTGGCCCCGTGACGGCTGCGCTCAAAGCCTTCGGCAAAACGCGCTCCTGATGCCCCTTTTATAACTTGCGGTGGAATAGTTCCTGTTTGCGGCAGAATAAGGCCTAAACAGGAACTATTTCACCGCAACTGATTAGGGGGAGCTGGAGATGCTGACGATCGGGTGTCATCTTTCGACGACGAAGGGCTATCGGGCAATGGGGGAGACGGCGTTGGCCATTGGTGCCAATACCTTTGCGTTCTTTACGCGTAACCCGCGCGGTGGCAAGGCAAAAGACCTTGACATGGATGACGTGGCGGCTTTGCGCGAGCTTATGGCGCAAAACGACTTTGGACCGCTGGTGGCGCATGCCCCGTATACCTATAACCCCTGCTCCGCTAAGGAGCGGGCGCGGGAGTTTGCCTTGGAGGCTATGGCGGAAGATTTGCAGCGTCTGGAAGCACTGCCCGGCAACTACTACAACTTCCATCCCGGTGCGCATGTGGGACAGGGGGCAGACGCCGGCATTCAGATGATTGTCGACACGCTGTGCCAGGTGATGTTTGAGGGGCAGCAGACGACGGTATTGCTCGAGACCATGGCGGGTAAGGGCACCGAGGTGGGCCGTAGCTTTGAAGAGCTGGCGTGCATTATCGAGGGTGTTGCCGCCAAGTGTCCAGAGCTGTCCGATAAGCTGGGCGTTTGTTTGGACACCTGCCATGTGAGCGATGCCGGCTACGACATCATCCATGATCTGGACGGCGTACTCGACGAGTTCGACCGCGTGGTGGGCATCGATCGCCTGCATGCCGTACACATCAACGATTCGAAGAACCCTTGTGGCGCCCATAAAGATCGTCACGAATGCATCGGCAAGGGATACCTTGGCAGCGAGGAATTTGGCGGTGGCATGCAGGTTATGCAGAATATTGTATCGAATAGCCGCTTGCGTGCACTTCCATTTATTTTGGAGACGCCGAACGAACTTGCAGGTTATGCAGTGGAAATTACGCTATTAAGGTCGTTACAGCAGTAACAACTGTCACAAAGTGGAGTGTTCCATTCACGTTATGGGATTGTTTCAATCAGTTTTCTCATTGCAGATTCGTAATTCCGGGTGCATAATAGCCAACAGTTTTTGCAGACCTCTGAATCAAACGGGGTCACCGGAAGGAGACTGATTATGAAGCTCAAGAAGCTTGGCGCATTTGCCGCCACGGGCGCCATGGCGCTCGCCCTCGCACTGACGGGCTGCGGCTCGCCCAACGCCACCTCTGGTTCCGATGCCGGTTCCAGCAGCTCTGATGACGTGAAGGTCGAGAAGGTCGACGGCTCCAAGGAGTATGCACTCGTCAAGGACGGTACGCTCACCGTCGGCACCTCTGCCGAGTACGCGCCGTTTGAGTACAAGGATGACAACGGCGATTACCAGGGCTTTGACCTTGAGCTCATCAAGGCTATCGGCGACAAGCTGGGCCTGGATGTCGAGTACGTCAACAACGACTTCGACACGCTCGTCCCCGGCGTTGCTTCGGGCGCCAAGTACGACGTCGCCATCGCGGCTATCACTGACACGCCCGAGCGTGAGAAGGAAGTCGCTTTCTCCGACTCTTACTACATGGACGATCAGGCTATCGTGACCAAGGTCGATAACACCGACATTACGGCCGATAACTACAGCGAGAAGCTCAACAACGCCGACGCCACGATTATCGTCCAGTCTGGCTCGACTGCCGAGGCCTTTGCCCAGGAGAACTTCCCCAAGGCCAAGATCGTTCCCTACAAGGACGCTACCGAGTGCTTCAGCGCCCTGCAGTCCGATAAGGGCGACGCCGTGGTCACCAACCGCTCCGTCGCCAGTCAGCTGACCGCCGAGCAGTTCAACACCTGCCAGACCATCAAGCAGATCAGCACCGGCGAGGAGTACGCCATCGCCATCAACCAGGGCAACACTAAGCTCAAGGACGACATCAACCAGGCTATCAAGGACCTGACCGATGACGGTACCGTTGACGCCCTTATGGCTAAGTACAACATTAAGTAAAATAGCTACTTGATTGCACGCGGGCCCTTTCCGTTTTGGCGGAGAGGGCCTTTGCGTTTCTTGAATGGGCGTCATCCCGCCCCGTTATGTCGGCAACTTAAACGTTAGGAGCCACCTTGTCTCGATTGAACCAAGGAGCCATGGGCAAGAGCCATCCACTGCCCTTGATGCTCCAAAAGCTAGCCTGCGCCCTGGCTGTGGCGCTCGCCCTGGTATGCGCGGGGGCCTGCGTGCCCTCGACCGCCCAGGCGCTTGAGACCGCAAAGATCACCGCTCGACCCAACACCGGTTCGGGTAGCGACGTGGTCGGTGGCACCGAGACCCGCATCACCTGGGAGGTCCAGGCCGATGCCGACGAGGAACTGAGCGGTCTTTCGTTGACGTTTGCCGATGGCACAACCTTTGGCGCGGACGACACGCGCCTGACGATGCTCTCGGGCGATGACCTTATGGACCGCACGCCCATGAAGCCCACGTGCAAGGTCGACGGCCAGACGCTCAAGATTGATTTTGGCGAGACGGTGCCTGCCGGCGGTTATTTCCGCGTCGAGGTCTACGGCGTGACCTTCCCCGTCGAAGGCGGCGATGAGGCCTTTAACGGCACTTATACCTTGGCCGATGGATCGACCAAGAAGATCTCCAAGATTCCCTCGGTGGAGATCAAGGGCGTGACGGCGTTCGATAACTTCCTGGCCGACCTTAAAGAGCAGCCGTGGGTCGAGGCATGGAACTCCAATATGTTCCTGCGCCTCTTCCTGAACCCGGTCATTTTGGTTCAGAGCCTGCCGATCGTTTTCAAGGGCTTCCTCATGTCGCTCTCGATCGTGCTCGTGGCGTTTCCGCTGGCAATTCCCTTCGGTTTCGCCCTGTCGCTCATGCGCATCTCCAAGTCGCGCATCTTGCGCTGCCTTGCCGGCATCTACGTGAATATCATCCGCGGTACGCCGGCGTTCCTGCAGATCTACATCGCGTTCTTCGGTCTGCCGCTGGCTGGCGTCAAGGTTGACGACTATGTGCTCGGCGTCATCGTCATGGCCATGAACTCGTCCGCCTACCTGTGCGAGATCTTCCGCGCCGGTATTCAGTCGATCCCCAAGGGCCAGAACGAGGCCGCGCGCTCGCTGGGCATGAACGCCTTCCAGACACTGCTCTACGTTATGATTCCGCAGACGTTCCGCAATGTCCTGCCTACGTTGACCAGTGAGTTCATCCTGCTTTACAAGGATACGTCGCTGCTCGCGGCCGTGGGCGTGGTCGAGATCGTCATGAACGCCCGCACCATCGTGGCCACGACGGGGTCCATCACGCCGTATGTGGTTGCCGCCCTGTTCTACCTGGTCATCACCCTGCCGCTTGCTCGTTTGGTGAGTGGTCTTGAGGCGAGGCTTCTGGGGACGGCCGAAACCAAGAAGAAGCGTCCCGCCAAGAGCGCCGGACAGGTCGTCGCGACGCCCGCCGATCACATCGCCGGTCTGTAAGGAGGTCCTATTATGAGCGAAACCAATAACTCGAACGAGGTCGTCGTCAGCATCAAGAACCTCCAGAAGGCCTTTGGCGATAACGTGGTCCTGCGCGACATCGATCTTGATGTGCATAAGGGCGAGGTCGTCGTAGTCCTAGGCCCTTCGGGCTCGGGCAAGTCGACGATGCTTCGCTGCATCAATCGCCTGGAGCATCCCACGAGCGGTTCGATCGTCGTTGAGGGCGTGGACGTTTGCGCCAAGGGCGTCGACCTTAACAAGGTACGTACGCATCTGGGTATGGTGTTCCAGCAGTTCAATTTGTTCCCGCACCTGTCAGTCAAAAAGAACGTCATGCTTGCGCAGCAGAAGGTGCTCAAGCGCAGCAAGGAAGAGGCCGAGAAGATTGCCGTCGAGGAGCTGACCAAGGTCGGTCTTGCCGAGCGTATCGACTTTATGCCGAGCCAGCTCTCGGGCGGCCAGCAGCAGCGCGTTGCCATCGCTCGCGCCCTGTCGATGAACCCGCACGTCATGCTCTTTGACGAGGCCACCTCGGCGCTCGACCCCGAGCTCGTGCGCGACGTCCTGGGCGTCATGCGCGACCTGGCACGTGATGGCATGACTATGATCGTGGTGACGCACGAGATGGGCTTTGCCCGCGACGTCGCCGACCGCGTCGTCTTTATGGACGGCGGCGTCATTGTGGAAGAGGGTACGCCGAGCGAGGTCTTCGACCACCCCAAGAGCGAGCGCACCAAGGCGTTCTTGGGCAATATCTCGTAGCGGCGCGTCGAGGTTGTCGATATAACAAACGGGGACCGGATGTGTATCCGGCCCCCGTTTTTGTTTGGGCATGAGCGACTGTTGTTGTGCGGTGCTCGGCTGTCAGTTGCCTTGCGATTTTCTGATGGCTTCGTTACGCCAGCTCCGCTCCCAGAGCCCTGCAGGCCGCCTCGCCCTCATCGTCGGGGGCGTCGTAGCAAATGACGGAATCGACGACGTTGACACCCGCCTCGTCGGCGTCGGCCTTCCAGTTGTCCATCCACTCGCCCTCGGCCCACGAATAGGAGCCAAAGAGGACGACCTTCTTGTCGCCGAGGGTCTCCTTGACCTCGTCCCACATAGGCTGAAACTCGTCATACTCAAGCTCCTCGGAGCCCATGGCGGGGCAGCCGAAGGCGAAGGCATCATATTCGGCGGCCTTGTCGGCAGAGAAGTCGGCGCAGGGGATGACCTCAGTCTCGGCCCCCGCGGACGTGCCGCCTTCGGCGACGAGGTTTGCCATGGCCTCGGTATTGCCCGTGCCGCTCCAGTAGACGACGGCGATCTTGCTCATGTTTTGTCCTTTCGGTCGTGCGGCGCTTGCCGCGGCTTGTACGTTCTATCGGGTTGCCTGGGCAAGTTGCGCCAGGCTGCAGCCCTGCTGATAGACAAAGGTGAGGTATTGGGTGCAGGCGCGGTAGGCATCAAACGTCGCAAGCGCCTGTTCGACGTTGGTGTAGACCTTCCAGGCCCCAAAGACCTTGTAGTTCTCGCCGCGCTGGGCGATAAACTCGTGCACGTCGTCATAGGGGTATCCCAGGAAGTAGCCTATTTCGTGCGGAAACTCGCAGGTGCAGTCGTTACTACAGCTGGCTTGCTGGGCCAGCGCGCATCGAGTCTGACTACAGGCACATTCCGCGGCGTTATTGCTCGCGAGTGTGATGCGTGACGCCAGGTGCACGAGGCATGTTGAGAGGTCACCCGTGTCGTAGCCTTCCTTGGTGAGCGCCGTCTGGGCGCGCGGGTCCGCGAAGTAAGTGGCGAGGCTTTTGGGCCGGTATACGTACACGAGCGCTCCGCAGGGCCGCCAGACCAAAACACTCAGGTGGATGCCGAGCGGGTCAAGCTCGCGATTGCACTGGGCGATAACGTAGAGCAGGCGTGCTCGGCGTTCTGCGATGTTTTCGGTTGCGGACGAGCCGTCCCCGTGGGCGTAGGTGCCTGGATAGGTAAAGAGCGATGCCGGCTTGATGCCCGCGAGCGTTGGAGAGCAGTTGCGCACGACTGCTGCCTGAAACGTTGGGATGTCTATGGTTCGAGTCATGGCGCTCCTTGCGGATCTAACTGTTAGCCTAGGAAAACTTATACACGAAAGTAAGCCTTGGTCAACTAAAAAGTTTGAAGAGGGAAACTAATTGACCGAACGGACATGATTTTGGGTTAAGATGAGGACACCCCATGGGGGTATCTAGAGAAAGCGCAGGGAAGAAAGGGGAGCGCATGGAAGACTTGCTAAACCCTGCAAATATCATCGTGCTGGCCGTCATTGCCGTTGGCATGTTTTTTGGACTGCGTCGTATTGTCGCTTCGACACACGGGAAGAGTTGTTGCAGCGATGGAGCGTGCGGCAAGAAGGCCAAAAAGGTTGTTGTGGCGGATACTGATGCGTCGCACTATCCCTATAGCGATGAGCTGCTTATCGGCGGCATGAGCTGCGACGGCTGCGCTCAGAACGTGGCCAATGCCCTTAATACGCTGGACGGCGTGTGGGCAACGGTGACGTATGCGGACCACACGGCACGCGTGCGCTCTAAGCAGCCGATCGATCACGGTGCCCTCGAAGCGGCCGTGAAGGACGCGGGCTACTACGTCATGACGCTGTAGGGCGCGTGCTTGGCGCAGGAAACGTCGCTAGGCTCGACCGCGCAGCTCAACGTCTTGGATATCGTCGAAGTCGATAGCGATGTCTTTGAGCTTGAGCAGCTTGAAGGCGGGGAGCACCTCGTCGAGGATACCGGTGCGGTTGCGATAGCCGTACGTATCGTAATAGGTGACTCGAACTAAATCGCCACGTTTGAGGCCCTCGAGCTTATGCGAAAGCTCGAGGGCTTTTTCTTCCGTCAGTTCGCACTTGGGCTCGACGGTGATCTCCTGTTTGCGTACGAGTTCGTAGTATCCCGTCAACGCGGCAAAGGGCATAAACTGTGCGGCGCGGTTGGCGCGCACGGCGCCGTTGGCAGTGAGGTTGGGGTCGGCGGCACGGCGCCTTCCCTCGGGGTCCGCCAAGCGCTCGAAGGCGGTCGGTGGCCTCATGGGCTGCTGTTTGGGTTTAGGCACGGTGTCCTCCAACCTGATCGTTGCGTTCGCGTGCGGTGGCGCCGGCGGTAAAGCTCAACCCTTTCACCAGGGCGTTCTTGCCGTATTTGCCTTTTACGGCCAGCACGGCGCGGGCTAGGTCGCGCTCACGCTCATCGGCTTCCACGTCGCTAAACAGGTCGATGGTGGCGAACTCTTCGGGCATCAGGTTGCCAAAACCAAGGTTGATGCGCTTGACCGGTCGCTTGGGATCGACAGTCTGTGCCCATAGGTCGTCAAAATAGCCCATGATCTTCTTGAACGAATTGGTGCGTTCGGGCAGCTTGCGCGAGGCATTGGAGTGTGCGAAGAGCGCAGCGTAGCCACCACGCGGCTTGCCGCCGTGCTCGCCCACAAAGACGCCGTCGATCGCTTGTGCTTCTCGCACCAAGCGCCTGCGCTCGTCATCGCGCTGGACGGGCTTGGGAGCACGGGGCGCGAGTTCGGGGCCGTCGGTCGCTGCAGGCTCGATGCCCGAGGTGCTCGATCGCAGGTGCCCGCAGCCGTCTATATACTGCGCCGTGCCGCTGGCGTCGAGTCGACGTATGTCGGCGCGTTCGCTCGCATAGCCCACAAAGAGCGAGATGCTGTCGCACACCACGTGCTTGTCGATCAAGTCCAGCACGGCGGCATCGACCATCTCGCGCAAGACGGTGTAAGCCTGCTCGTAGGCATAGCCTTTCGAGAGGACCTGCCCCGTGGTGGTCGAGGTCGCTTGCGGACGATAGGCTTGGATGTCGGCGATGGTCGTCGGCTCGCGACCAAAGGCATGGTCGATGAGATACTCGGCATTGACGCCGAGCTCGTCGTAGAGCAGGTTCTCGTCGAGGGCGGCAACACCCATCAGGTCGTAGACACCGTACTTTTCGAGTCGCGCTGCCACGCCGGGGCCGATACCCCAGATATCGGTGATGGGGCGGTGGGGCCAAATTTCCTTGCGGAAGGTTTCGTCGTCGAGTACGCCGATACGGCTGGCTACGTGCTTGGCAGTGATGTCGAGTGCCACCTTGGCCTGAAATAGGTTGGGGCCGATGCCGACCGTCGCCGTGATGCCGGTGCGCCCTAGAACTTCGTCGCGAAGCATGCAGGCGAACCCTTCCGCATCGGTGTGATAGAGATCCAGATAGGGCGTCACGTCGATGAAGCACTCGTCAATTGAATAGACGTGAACGTCTTGCGGGCTGACGTATTCCAGATAGATGCCGTAGATTTGCGCAGACACTTCCATGTAGTGCTGCATGCGTGGCACGGCCTTGATGTAGTCGATGCCATCGGGGATCTCGAACAATCGGCAGCGGTTATGTATCCCGAGGTCCTTCATGGCCTGCGTGATGGCGAGACAGATGGTCGTGCGTCCGCGCGATTCGTCGGCAACGACCAGGTTGGTGGTGAGCGGATCGAGCCCACGGTCGACGCACTCGACGCTGGCATAAAACGTCTTGAGGTCGATGCAGATATAGGTGTGCTGACCGTGCGCCATCCGTATCCTTCCATCAAACACATGTTCTTATCGAATACTTGTTCGATAATACCCGCTTGCGCGGACACCGTCAAAACCGACCAAAAGGGGACAGGTTTATTTTGGTCGGTAAAACGCTTGACCTGCCAAAATAAACCTGTCCCCTTTTGGTCGGTTTACCTTGTGCTTACGGCGGTTCGGTAGCCTAGATGTGTTGAATACGCTGAAGGGATATGGATGACCGTCGATATGGGCGACCTTGCGCTTCTAATGTTGTCCGTGCTGTGCCTTGCGATCTTTGTCTGCTTGCTGATTAAGGTGCTCAAAGGACGGGCTATAAGAATCGACGAGTTGGGTTACTTGCTGTTTGTCGAGAGACTTCGATCGCCGGTGCTGACGATTGCGATGAGAGACATATCGAATCTGGCGTCGGTGCCGTTTATTGTCGGCGTGCTGGTCGCGTCAATGCTGTGGGTGCCTTGTCGGGTCCATGTTATCTTGGCCGCCGTCAACGTTGGCGCCATCAGTGCAATAGACCAGCTGTTGAAGATTCTTGTGCGCCGGCCTCGTCCCCAGGGATTTCGGCTTGTCGAGGCACTAGGGCTCAGCTTTCCCTCGGGCCACTCGATGGCGGCCATGGCGTTTTATGGTTATGGCATATGGTTAGTGCGATGCGGTGCGTTTGGCCTTCCGTTCAGCGCTGCCATCGAGATCGTACTTGCGTGTGCCATCCTTGCGGTGGGAGTCAGTCGTATCTATCTGGGCGTGCACTATGCCTCGGATGTACTGGGCGGCTTCTGCCTTTCGTTTGCCTGGCTCATCCTGTTTGTGCATCTTGTCGCCGGGGTTTTGGCGCTTTGACTGCTTGGTTGCTCTCCGTAAAGTCGCATCGGTTTTTAACGCAGCCCTAAAGAGTGCGAAACAGCTCGGAAAAGCTTGCTTCGTAGCATGAGCCTAACGATTAATGCTACCTACAGGCACGGAAGGGTTGTGGGGATAATGGTCAACTATGGGTTTGGAATGCCGACGCGTTTGGTTGCGGATGGGGACGTGGCCCGCTGGTGCGGACGATTGGTCGCCCATTACGGCGGCACCAAGGCACTGGTCGTGCTGGGAGGCGACAAGCACACGCGTGATGAGCTTGTCTCGGCGGCGCTGGGTTCGCTCGATCGCGCTCTGCTCGAACGCGTGCTCTTTCGTTGCGGCTCAGTTGGGGGCGACGGGGGAGACGAATTGGTCGATGAAGCCGTAGCCCTGGCGACCGATGAGGGCGTGGACTTTGTTCTGGCGATTGGCGATGCCGATACGGCAGGCTTTGCGCGCGAGCTTGCCCGTCGCATGGCCGTGCTCGATGCCGGCGAGGACGGCTTTGTTCCCTACGGGTGCATTGTCTCGGAGGGAAAGGTGCCCGCTGTGGTGGGCGCCGGTGAGGTCCCCGTTTTTGCCATCATCGCGCCCGAGCTGCTGGAGGGCATCGGTTCTCCCTTGCGCGAACTGCTCGGCAGCGTATGCGCCGCGGCATAGAACCTGCCCCTTTTTGGTCAGTCGCCGTTAGGGGGCGGATTGGCAACGCTCGCTGATTACAGTCTTGACATGCGTTAGAATAGGAGCATCTGATTATCCGGGCGCATGGAGGAGTGCGCCCGTATGCTGAGGAGGACTTTATGGCAACTGTTGCCGCACCTATCGACGCTACGTCGACCGCCGCTTGGAAGGCGCTCGAGGCCCATCAGGAGAAGCTCGAAGCCGAGGGCATCGATCTTAAGGCCTGGTTCGCTGCTGACGCCGACCGCGTGAACAAGCTGAGCTTTGACGCCGGTGACCTGCACTTCGACCTGTCCAAGAACCTGGTGACCGATGAGACCGTCAAGCTGCTGTGCGATCTTGCCCGTGAGGTGAAACTCGAGGAGCGCCGCGACGCCATGTTCTCCGGCGAGCACATCAACACCACCGAGGACCGCGCCGTCCTGCACACCGCGCTTCGCCGTCCGGCAAGCGAGAAAGGCCAGCTCATCGTTGACGGCCAGGATGTCGTCACCGACGTGCACGAGGTTCTCGACCGCATGTATGCCTTCGCCGAGCGCGTGCGCTCCGGTGAGTGGAAGGGCGTGACCGGCAAAAAGATCGAGCACCTGGTGTCCATCGGCATCGGTGGCTCCGACTTGGGCCCGGTCATGGCTTACGAGGCTCTGCGTCCCTATGCCGACGCCGGTATCGACTGCCGCTATATCTCTAACATCGACCCCAACGACCAGGCCGAGAAGCTTAAGGGTCTGGATCCCGAGACCACGCTCGTGATCATCGTCTCCAAGACCTTCACCACGCTCGAGACCCTCACCAACGCCCGCGAGGTCAAGACTTGGATGCTCGAGCAGCTCAAGGCTCAGGGTGCCATCGACGGCTCCGATGAGCAGAACGCCGAGGCCGTGGCCAAGCACTTCGTCGCCGTCTCCACCGCGCTCGACAAGGTCGAGGCCTTCGGCATCGACCCGGCCAACGCCTTCGGTTTCTGGAACTGGGTCGGCGGCCGTTACTCTGTTGACTCCGCCGTGGGCCTGTCGCTGATCGTCGTGCTCGGCCCCGAGCGTTTCCAGCAGTTCCTCGAGGGCTTCCACGCCATCGATGAGTACTTCTGCAACACCCCGCTCGAGAACAACGCCGTTGCGCTGATGGGTTTGTTCAACGTCTGGTACGTCAACTTCTTCGGTTCCAAGAGCCACGCCGTGCTGCCGTACTGCCAGTACCTGCACCGCTTCCCGGCCTACCTGCAGCAGCTCACCATGGAGTCCAACGGCAAGCATGTCCGCTGGGACGGCAGCGCCGTGACCTCCGATACCGGTGAGATCTTCTGGGGCGAGCCCGGCACCAACGGCCAGCATGCCTTCTACCAGCTGCTGCACCAGGGCACCGTGGTGGTTCCGGCCGATTTCATCGCTTTCGCCAATACCGCCAACCCTGCGACCGACAGCGGCCAGGACGTCCACGAGCTGTTCCTGGGCAACTTCCTGGCCCAGACCAAGGCGCTCGCCTTTGGTAAGACGGCCGATGAGGTGCGCGCCGAGGGCACGCCCGAGCAGATCGTCCCGGCCCGTTGCTTTGAGGGCAACCGCCCGACGACCTCGATCTTCGGCGACACGCTGACCCCGTTCGCGCTCGGCGAGCTCATCGCCCTGTACGAGCACATCACGTTTGTCGAGGGCACGGTCTGGGGCATCGACTCCTACGACCAGTGGGGTGTTGAGCTGGGCAAGCAGCTTGCCAAGCAGATCACCCCGGCCTTCCACGACGACGCTGCCAAGGCCGAGCAGGACGCTTCGACCCAGGCGCTCATCGAGTTCTACCGCGCTCACCGCAAGTAGTCTTTGCCGCTGATTAAGCGTTAAGCAGAAAGGGGCCCGAATCCGTTGGGATGCGGGCCCTTTGCTGTCTGGATGAATAAGGCAGCGGGCGGCATTCATACCTATGAGGAGAATCGTGCGTTTATCGAGGTCGGCGCCAGCGCGCTGGGTGCCTCGGCGGGAATCGTAATCGTCGAGGGCGCACCGACGGATGAGAGTCGCTATCAGACGTATTTGACCCGAGCGATTGAGCCCAACGACTGCACGCCGTTCATGTTCGGGACAATATAGCTTTTTACCCGTTGCAAACAGAGGCGTGGCGGGCATTCTGTATGATGACTCAGGAAAGGTTGTTCAATGACAGGGAGGCATATATGGCAATCAAGGCCATTGCAATGGATATCGACGGTACGCTCACCAACGACCAGAAGGTGATCAGCCCGCGCACGCGCGAGAAGCTGCTCGCGGCGCAGGAGTCGGGCATCAAGCTCATCTTGGCTTCGGGCCGTCCCGCATGGGGCCTTCATGCCCTGGCGCAGGAGCTCGATCTTCAGAACCACGATGGCCTGCTGGTGGCCTTTAACGGTGCGCACGTGGTCGATGCCCAGACCGACGAGGTACTGTTTGACCAGGCCATGCCGGTCGACGAGCTGCACCGCTTGCTCGACCACCTGCGCAACTTTGACGTGATCCCCATGATCTCGCTCGGTCGCGACCTACATGTCGTGGACTCATATCGCTGCATGATCACGCTGCCCGATGGCTCGCAGAAGAATATCGTCAAATACGAGCGCGATGCGTGCGACCTTAAGATCCGCGAGGTCGAGAGCCTTCATGAGGTCGCTGACGCCTACCCGGTGGACAAGCTGCTTACCGCGGGCGATCCGGCCTATCTGCAGGCACATCACGAGGAGATGTACGCGCCCTTTACCGAGACGCTTTCGGGCATGTTCACGGCAGATTGGTACTTTGAGTTTACGGCGCCTGGTATCGATAAGGCACGTGCGCTTCAGGGCGCTCTGCCCAAGCTTGGCATCGATGCCAGCGAGGTCGTTTCGTTTGGCGACGGCCAGAATGACAAGTCCATGATCGAGTGGGCGGGTACGGGCGTTGCCATGGGTAACGCCGTCGATGAGGTCAAGGCCGTGGCTCAGATGGTGACCGCCAATAACAACGAAGATGGCATCGCGGTGGCACTCGACAAGCTGCTGGGTTAGAATCGCCGATAGTGCATGGTTCGGGCGTCCGCTTGCGGGCGCCTTTTTGTTAGGGAGGGTGCCGTGTCCGCATTTCCGTTCGACGCCGTTATCTTTGACATGGACGGCGTCATCGTCGATACCGAGTATTACTACCTGGGGGAGACCGCTGCGTTTGCCAAAGAGCTTGGGCTTAATCTGACCCAAGAGGAGCTGAACGGGCAGGTTGGCACCTCGCATCAGTTCTTTTTGCATATGCTGGTCGATTGGTTTGAGCGCGCCGGAAAGGGGCACTTTACCGGCGAGGAGGCACTGGCTCGCTGGGATGAATGGGCACATAAACGACCACGCGATTATCAGACCTTGATCAATCCGGGCGCCGTGGATACGATTCGAGAGCTGCCGCGCCGTGGCGTTCGCGTGGCGCTTGCCAGCTCGTCTCCCATGGATAGCATCGAAGAAGTGCTCAACGCATGCGGGCTGTCGGATGCCTTTGAGTATGTGGTGAGTGGCGAGCAGTTTAAGGAGAGCAAGCCCGAGCCCGACATCTACCTGCATGCGCTGGACCTGCTGGGGCTGCCCGCGAATCGCTGCTGCTGCGTTGAGGATTCGGTGCCTGGCATCACTGCCGGCAAGCGAGCCGGCCTGACGGTCGTTGCCAAGCGCGAGGAGCGCTTTGGCTTTAGCCAGGATGCCGCGGACAAGATTATCGACCAACTGCCAGAGCTGCTGGAGCTTGCGTAGGACTAGCGATGCGTAATCCGCACTGAGTATTGATTCCATATTTGCCAGGGGAGGGCAAATGCCATCGACTGAAGGGTTGACCGACGGAAAAGCGGCAATCCCGCTATATCAACAGGTTATCGATATCATCAAAAATGACATCAATTCAGGTACCTATAAGGCGGGCGCTCGGATACCAAATGAATTCGAATTGGCCGAAAGCTACAAAGTCGGTCGCGTTACCGTTCGGCGAGCCATTGAAGAGCTTGTCCAGCAGGGCTACCTTACCAAGCAGCAGGGGAGGGGCACGTTTGTAAACGCCCCCAAGCTCAAGCGTAAAATCCGCCAGAAGGACGACGTTCAGAGCTTTTCGGACGCCTGTCGTGTCAACGAGATGGAGCCCGGGGCGCGTATTGTCTCAAGAAAAGTGTTGCCGGCCGATGCTGCCGAAGCGCAGTTTTTTGGCGTTCCCGTTGGGTCGGAGCTGATCTGCATTGAACGCGTGCGCACCGCCGATGGCATCCCCGTGATGCTCGAGAACAACACGTACGTTTATGAAGACAACGCCTTTTTGGCGAAGGCGGACCTTACCGATCAATCAATTTTCGAGGTCGTGCGCGAACGGACGGGTCGCGGGCCTGCCCTCACCGAGCCGTGCACGCTTGAGATCGCGTGTGCGTCACCCGAAGTCGCCCGGCTG
Organism: uncultured Collinsella sp.; assembly: GCA_902464495.1. Taxonomy (GTDB): domain Bacteria; phylum Actinomycetota; class Coriobacteriia; order Coriobacteriales; family Coriobacteriaceae; genus Collinsella. The sequence goes on from CABQJK010000018.1 coordinate 29,911, forward strand.
CTGTCCGTTCCCACGGGAGAGCCTCTGTTTTATATGGAGGCATATTTCTATGACGAGCAGCAACGGCCGTTTATCATCGGCAGACAGCGGATTGTAGGATCGCGCTACGTTTTTGATATCTAGGACGTTGATCAAGAGAACGCCCGGCGGCCCAAATTGCCTGCCGGGCTTTTTTGCCGTTCGCCGCCGCTGAACGACCGTTCACCCGAGTCCTCGTAACCTGTCCGAAATATCCTTGAAGTGCTAAAAACACGCTGATAATCTATAGAACGTCATAGGACGTTTGCATTGCGCGAACGTTAAAGCGAGACACGATAAGGTCTCGGGTTCTTTGGAGGTATCTATGTCAGATACGAAGGCGAAGAAGACAAACAGACGTTTCAAATTCAAATTACCGCACGTCTATACGATCATGTTCTTGCTGATCGTGGTTTTTGCAGTTTTAACCTGGGTCGTCCCCTCTGGCCAGTACCAGCGTAAGACGATTTCGACTGCAGCAGGCGAGCGCGAAGTCGCCGTTGCCGGAACCTATGAACAGGTCGATAAGAACTATACCGATCCCGAGACCGGCGAGACCGTTAACCTGGGTCAAGACATCTTTGCAGTCCTGCAGGCGCCTACTAAGGGTATTCAAGAGGCCGCCGACGTCGTTGCGTTCGTCTTGCTGATCGGCGGTTCGTTCGCGATCATCACCAAGACCAACGCGCTTAACGCCGGCATGAGCCGCGTGATTAAAAAGCTCAAAAACAAAGACATCCTCATCATTCCTATTACCATGACGCTGCTGTCCATCTGCGGCACGACGTTTGGTATGTCTGAGGAAGCGCTGCCGTTCTATGCCATCTTCATCCCCATCATGATGGGTATCGGCTATGACTCGATGACGGCGTTTATCATCTGCTTCCTTGGTCCCAACCTGGGATACTGCGCCTCGACCATCGATCCGTTCAACGTTTTGATCGCTCAAGGCATCATCGGTATCGAGGGCAACCCGCAGCTGTGGCTGCGTGCCGTCTCGTGGGTCATCTTTACCGCCGTTGGTATTGCATGGGCCATGCGCTATGCCATGCGTGTCAAGAAAAACCCCGAGTCGTCCGTTACCTACGAGGACGACAAGCTCAAGCGCGTTGAGTTCTCTGTGACCGATGCCTCCATCGAGGAAGAGTTCACCACCCGCCAGAAGCTCGTGCTGATCGATTTTGCTTGCGGTATGGGCATTATCGTTTGGGGCCTTGTCACGCAGGGCTGGTACATGAATGAGATCTCTGCCGTGTTCCTTGGCATGGGCCTGCTTGCCGGTATCCTGGGCGGTCTTGACCAGCAGACGATTGCTGAAGAGTTCGTTAAGGGTCTTGCCGACTTCGCTTACGCCGCAATCGTTATCGGCGTCGCTCGCGGCATCCTGGTCATCGCCGAGGGTGGCATGATCATCGACACCATCCTCCAGGCGCTCGCCACCGCACTTGCCGGAGCACCGGCCGCCGTGTACACCACGTTTATGTACGTCGTTCTTGGCTTGCTTTCCCTGCTGGTTCCCTCGAGCTCTGGCCTGGCGGCGCTCACCATGCCCGTTATGGGTCCCCTGACCGAGCTCATGGGCCTCAATCCCGAGGCTGCCGTCACCGCGCTCCAGTTTGCCAACCAGACCATCAACACCATCAGCCCCACGGCGGGCATGACGGTCGCCGGCCTTGCCGTGGCAAGGATTTCGTTTGGCCAATGGTGGAAGACCATCTGGAAGTTCTTCATCTTTATGGTCGTGTTTGGCTTGGTCATTACCGCCATCTCCGGCATGCTTCCGGCGTAAGGAGGTCGCGATGTCCGATCGTTTGACGGTGCTGACGTCCAAGAGCGTCTTCACCGGTACGGAAGACCAGCCGTTTGAAGGTTTTGTCGCGGTACGCGGCAATCGGATTGAAGCCGTCGGTGGCGCTGGCGAGGCAGGCTCGTTTCTCGCCCAGGCGGATGAGGTGATCGATTGTGGCGACAGGACTGTCATGCCTGGCCTGGTCGATGTGCATACGTTCTATACGGGCTGGGCGTTGCGGAGCCTGGGGGCCGACTTATCCGAGGCCTCTGACGTCGACGAAGTGGTAGCGCTTCTGCAGTTGTGGAAGGATGCCCACCTCGATTGCGCCGCCGCCTTTGGGCACGACCTTCCTGCGTCGCTCGCCGAAGACGTCGAGAATGAAAAAACGGCGGCAGCGCTCGACGGCGCCTTCGGAGATATTCCCGTTGTCTGCTTTACCCCGGGTGCCGAGACGTGCGTTCTCAACGCCGCCGCCAGCGAGCGCTATGGTTTTACGCCCGAGGCCTGCTATGCCGAGAAGATCTGGCGTATGATGCGGGACTTCCTGGCGCTTCCCGAGGTGCGCGCCGGGTATTCGGATTACATGGCGATGCTGAACGCTCGCGGTGTCACGGCTATCAAAGAGATGGCCTTCGATGACTATTACGGATTTGCCGATGAGATGGCACGCCGTGAGGAATCTGGCGAGCTGACGGTTCGCGTCTCCATGATGTCGCAGCCGGTGGGTGCCGGGGCGAATCTGCCCTATGCCCGTGCGGCGCGTGATCGCTTCCAGGGACCGTTTGTTCGTTTCTCGGGCTTCAACCGCATGACCGATCGCGGCGTATGGGCGGGGCTTGCCGAGATGATCGACCCTTATGAGGAGACGGCCGATGCGGGGGCTGCCGGCAAGACGGTTGTCGAGGAGCCCGAGTGGGGTTTGATTGAGGACGAGCTGCGCGCGATTGATGCCGAGGGCTTCCGTTACTCGCTTCATTGTCAGGGCGACGGCGCCGTTCGCCACACCGTTGCGCTGTATGCTTCGCTGCCGCGAGATGAGCACGGAGTTATGCTTCGACGCCACGCGATCACCGACCTCGAAAACTCTGATCCGGAAGACCTTGCCCTTTTTGGCAAGCTGGGCGGAATCTGCGAGGTCTACCCCCAGATCCTTACGCTCGATAAGCGCGAGGACTGCCTGTCGATGATGCGTCGGCAGATCGGCGAGGTCCGGCTGCAGCACAGCTGGAACCGTCGCGGTATGGAAGACGCGGGATGTACGGTGTGCTGTGGCACCGACCTTCCGCTCCTGATTCCGAGCCTGGGCGAATCGATGTTTAGCGCATGCGGTGGTTTCTTTGCCGACGGTTTGTCCGTGAATGAGGGTAATTCGCTGACGCTTGCCGAGCTCCTTCGTGCATGGACGGCAGGGGGCGCATATGACCTGATGCGCGAGGATGAGCTGGGAACGCTCGAGGCCGGTAAGCTTGCCGACATCTGCGTGCTCGATCGCGATGTGTTTGGCCTTGACTACCACGATGCTTGTGACCTTGCCGTTGATATGACCATGTCGGACGGACGTATCGTGTTCGACCGAAATAAGGAGGTTTAGCATGCCTGAAACCAAACCATCGCTGCGACGCGAGCAGATTGCGGGCATGAACATCCACTACATCATGTGGTCGCTCGACTATTTTTTGGATACGCAACAGCGCCTGGGCTTTGAGTCCATCGAGCTGTGGTGCGCCGAGCCCCATGTGACGCTCGATCACACTGGGTATTTTGATGCCGAGGTTCTGGCGAAAAAGGCCGCCGACCGCGGTCTGCGCTATCGGACGCTCTGTCCCGAGAACGTGGTCTATCCATGGCAGTATTGCGCTCGTAAGCCGCTTCACGAGCAGCGGAGCCTGGCGTATTTCAAGCATGGCATCGAGCTTGCCGAGGTGCTGGGATGCGACCGCATGTCCGTAAACTCGGGTTGGGGTGACTGGGACGAGGATCGCGAAGAGGCGTGGAAGCGCAGCCGCGAGCACCTATCCATCTTGGCGGAGTATGCCGGCGAGCACGGTCTGGTGCTAACGATGGAGAGCCTGCGTCCCGAGGAGAGCAACCTTGTGACGACCGTCGCCGATGCCAAGCGCATGATCGATGAGGTCGCGAGTCCGTATCTGCAGCCTATGGTTGATACGACCGCAATGGGTGTTGCGGGTGAGTCGCTCGAGGACTGGTTTGCCGCATTTGGCGACGGTGCGATCCACGAGATGCACTTTATCGATGGCGACCCCTATGGCCATCTGGTCTGGGGTGACGGCAAGCACGATATGGATGCCTTCGTCGCCACGCTCAACGCCCATGGTTTCGATGGCGTGTTGGGTCAGGAAATCACGGACGGTCGTTACTACGATGACCCGGCTGCGGCAGATGCCAAGAACATGGCCGCCTTCGAGAAGTATCTGATTGACTAGATAAGATTTTGCTCGGCCATGCAAGACACGTCATGCGTGGCCGGCCAAACTGGAAAGGAACTAAACATGAACGCACATGATCTGATTAAGGAAGCAATTGCCGAGAAGGGCAAGTTCGACAGCGTCTACTGGATTGCCTGCGGCGGCTCCATGATCGATCTGATTCCGGCCCATGAGCTCTTGCAGCGCGAGGCGACGACGTTCACCTCGTATATCTATACGGCCCGTGAGTTCGACATCATGCGTCCCCGTCGCCTGGGCGAGAAGTCTCTGGTCATTGCCTGCAGCCACAGCGGCAATACCCCCGAGGTCGTCGAGGGCTGCGAGATTGCCCTTGCCGCGGGCGCGACGGTGATCGCGCAGACCGATAACGCCGGCTCCAAGATCGATGCTGGCAAGTGGGTCACCTGGGTGTACCCGTGGGGCGAGGGCGTTCCGCAGGCCGAAGTCCCTGCCGGCATCTCGCTGTCGCTCGCGGCCGAGCTGCTCGACCAGCAGGAGGGCTACGCCGATCTCGCTGACATGTATGCCGGTATTGCCGAAATGGATAAGATTTTGCCTCCCGCACGCGAAAAGGTAAATGCCGAGCTGGGCGATCGCTTTGCCAAGCTTTGCCAGGAGCATGAGTTCTTCTATATCCTGGGAAGCGGTCCCAACTTTAGCCAGACGTACGGCTTTGCCATCTGCTCGCTCATGGAGATGCAGTGGCAGCACTGCAGCTATATCCACTCTGCCGAGTACTTCCATGGCCCCTTTGAGGCTACCCAGGATGGCGTCTTCTACTTCTTGCAGATGGGCTCGAGCGAGTGCCGTCCTATGGACGAGCGCGCTCTGGCGTTCCTCGAGACCCATACCGACACGCTGATGGTGCTTGATGCCAAGGAGTACGGTATGGAGGCCGTGCCGGCGAGCGTTCGTGCTTATCTGGATCCGGTGCTGTTCTACGCTATGAACTGCGAGCTGCGTGCAGCGCGCGGCAAGGTGTTCGATCACGACCCCGACTTCCGTCGCTACATGGGCGTTGTTGAGTACTAGGAAGGATAGATACCATGGCTTTTAACGTTAACGCGCTCGGGTTCGGCGACAACGTCGTCGATCGCTATGAGCATATCCATACCATGTATCCCGGCGGCAATGCGGTGAATTTTGCCGTCTATGCCAAGAAGTGCGGTGCTGCGCGCTCCGCGTACATGGGCATCTTTGGCAACGACGCCGCTGCCGAGCATGTGATTGCAAGCCTTGAGGACGAGGATATCGAGCTTGCTAAGTGCGAGCAGCTCATTGGCGAAAATGGCGCGGCGCGCGTGACCGTGGTCGATGGCGACCGCGTATTCCTCGGCTCCAACGAGGGCGGCATCCGTGGCGATGCGCGCTATGTGCTCGATCGCTTTGATCTGGTCTACATGAAGCAGTTCGACGTAGTCCACTCGGGCAACTACTGCTTTACCGAGCGCGAGCTCCCCAAGCTGAAGGCTGCGGGCATTACCGTATCGTTTGACTTCTCGGACGATTCCACCGATGAATACTATGAGCAGATTGCCCCGTTTGTCGACTTCGCCTTCTTTAGCGCCGCGGATGCTGCGAGCGAGGATGAGATTCGCGAGCGCCTCGCCTGGGTGAAGAGCCTGGGTCCGCGCTTTGTGTCTGCGACGGCGGGCGCCGAGGGCTGCATCGCCTATGACGGCGAGCGTTACTATCGCCAGCTGGCAAAGCCCGTAACGGACATGAAGGACACCATGGGAGCCGGGGACTCGTTCCTGACCTCATTCCTGATGTGCTACCTCGATTCCGCCAAGCGCGGCGAGGACGGACCTGAGGTCATTGAGCGTGCGCTCGATTTTGCGGCAGGCTTTGCCTCGACCGTGTGCGGCATGGAAGGCTCCTGGGGCCACGGAGCTCCGATCGCCGAGTAGCCTGAGAAAGCGCTGGGCGGCTTGGGGCTGAAGCCTTGGCTGGCTAACGCGAGATTACATCGGAATTCGGATAGGGGCTCGCCTTGGGTGGGCCCCTTTTTGATTACTGGAGAAGACTATGGATATCAAAGCATGTGCAGCTGGCTTCTGCTGTGCGGACGTGTATCAAAACATCGGTGTGTTCTATCCGACTGGCAATGGCATCGACTGGGGTATCCATCTGGCGCGTATGGGCGTATCGGTGTCTGCGGTGTCGGTCGTCGGAAAGGACGAGTACGGAGACAAGATGCGCGAGGCGCTGGCTGCCGAGGGGTTCGACATCTCGCATCTTCGCGTGGAGGACGGCGATACCTCGGTGATGCTCATGGCGTTGAAGGACGGCGTCGACCGCGTACATCTCGAGGCGATTGACGGTGTCATGGAAACGTACCGGCCAAACGATGATGACCGGGCATTTATCCTGGAGCACGATGTCATCCATACCGATCTGTTTGGAAACTGCTTAGACCTGCTGCCCGAATGGCACGAGGCGGGCAAGACCATCGTCATGGACTTTTCGGTGTTCAGCCAAGATCCAGAATACGCCTGCGAGAACCATTTTCCTTACGTGGACTATGCCTTTATGTCGTTTGAGGAGGATAGCGCGGAGCTGCGCGACTGGGTGCGCCATGTGCAGGAGCTGGGTCCGCGCGTGGCGGTCGCCACGCTTGGCGAGAAGGGAAGCATCGCCTATGACGGTGAGCGCTTCTATGAATGTGGGATCGTGCCGGCCGAGAAGGTCGTCAATACCGTGGGCGCCGGCGACTCGTATATCGCCGGATTCACCAAGGGTGTACTGGATGGGCTTGACGTGCCGGCATGCATGCGTGCCGGTGCCGAGCTTTCGTCCCGAGTCATTGGGTCGTTTGAGCCGTACTAGGAACAAAAACCTGGAAAGGAGTGCAAGATGGTAATCGATATGCTGGTCCAGCCCATGCTCTACGGCGAGATTTATACGCCAGGCGACGAGCCAGACGGCTTTGGTTTTTGGGAGCGCGAGTTTGGCATGGGGCACATGGGCCCCATGGACTGGGATGAGCTCGTGGCCGAGATGGATGTCTGCGATGTACGGAAAAGCGTGCTCATGCCGCTCGATGTGACCACGGCGTGTGGCGGGCACTTTGGCACCAACGACCAGGTCGCCGCGCTTGTTGCTGCGCACCCCGATCGTCTATGGGGATTTGCGAGCGTGGACCCGCAAGTGAGTGGCGCCGCCGACGAACTGGAGCGCGCCTTTACCGAGCTGGGGGCCAAGGGGCTCTGCCTGCATCCGGCAAAGCAGGGTTTTGCGCCCGATGATGCCGTTGCCGAGCCGCTCTACAAGCTCTGTGAGCGCTACAACAAGCCGGTGGTTTTTCATGCCGGTATGTCCTGGGAGCCGGGTGCGGAGCTTTCGCGAAGCCACCCGCTTGCGTTTGAGCACACCATCGCAACGCATCCGGATGTGCGCTTTAACCTGACTCACTTTGGCTGGCCCTGGGTGCGCGAAACCGTGGCGATGCTGCTCAAGTATCCCAATTGCTATACGGATACTTCTGTTACCTATATCGATTCGCCCGAAGAGATGATGCAGCGGCTCTTCACCGTCGATATGGGACCGCTGTGGTATGAGCGCGCCCTGTCGCATCAGGTGATGTTTGCCAGCAATACGCCGCGCTTCCGCGCCTTCAAGCTCAAGCGGGCGCTTGATGCTGTGCCCATGCGCGATGAGGCGCGGGAGAATCTGTATTCCGGTACGGCGCTGCGTTTTCTGAAAGGTGATGAGTGACATGGTGACACTCGAGACATTGAGCTATCTATCGACGGCGCCCGACCAGTTCATCGACATCACTGAAGATGTGCATGCTGCCATCGAGCGCAGTGCGGTGACCGATGGACTGGCAGCGATTATTTTGTCGCATACGACTTGCGGCATCGTGGTGAACGAGGGGCTTCCGTGCGTGGAGACCGATCTCATGGAGACGCTCGATCGCATTGCCCCGCCCGATGCCCCCTATGCGCATGCTCATTTCTTGCCGAGCTATGGCGCCACGGGCAATAACTCCTGTGGCCATATCAAGAGCATGATTTGCGGCAATAGCTGCTTCTTCCCCGTTCAAGACGGCCACATCGTATGTGGCGGGGCCCAGAACATTTACCTTGCGGAGTTCGATGGGCCTCAGAAGCGAAAAGTTTACGTTGAGGTGCTGGGCGAGTAGCAGTTGATGCCCGCGAGTCGGCGAGCTAAAGGAGATTGACCATGTCGTTTATGGCTTCGATGTTTGGGACCGAGAAACCGGTCATTGGCATGCTGCATCTGCAGCCGCTGCCTGGCGATCCTCTGTATTATCCGAGCGGCAGCGTTTCGCGCGTGATCGATGCCGCCAAGCGCGATCTCGAAGCGCTGCAGTCGGGTGGCGTGGACGGCATTCTGATCACCAATGAGCTGTCGATGCCCTACGAGCAGCATGTGTCGGCAGTGACCCTTGCCGCTATGGGGCATGTCATCGGCGCTCTTGCCGCAGAGTTCTCGACCCCTTGGGGTGCAGAGGCTATTTATGACGGCGATGCCACGATCGAGCTGTGCGCCGCCGTCGAGGCGCAGTTTACACGCTGCAATTTCTGCGGTGCCTGGGCTGGTGATCTTGGCCTGATCAATCGTGACTTTGCGCACACCATGCGCCGCCGCGCCGCCCTGCGTCTGGATGACCTAAAGATGTTCCATTTCATCACGAGCGAGGGCGAGGTGTATCTTAACGACCGTTCGACTCCCGATATTGCCGATTCGCTGGTATTCAACTGTCTGCCCGATGCCCTTGTCATTGGCGGGTCTGCTGCCGGGCGCGGAGCTTCGGGCGAGCTTGCCGACGAGGTGCGCGCCCGTGTTGGCGATGTGCCGGTGGTATGTGGAACGGGATGCCGCGAGAATACCGTTTCAGACGTGTTTTCGCATTATGATGGCGCGTTTGTCGGCACCTGCCTCAAGCGAGACGGCAAGCTCGACGCCCCTGTCGAAGCCGAGCGGGTCGCGCGATTCATGGCTGCCGCCCGTGCCGCGAGAGGGGAGTGAACGGCATGCCGTACTATCTTGGCATCGACATCGGAACGAGCGCGTCCAAGGGTGTGTTAATTGATGCGGAGTGTCGAATTGTGGCGCAGGCATCTTGTCAACATGAGACCGAGAACCCTCGGGATGGTTGGTATCAGCACGATGCAGAAGCGATTTGGTGGGGTGATTTTTGCCGGCTGTCTCGCGAGCTCATCGAGCGCGCGGGTATCGAGGCGAGCCAGATCCGCTGCGTGGGGTTGTCGGCTTTGGGCTGTGATTGCGTGCCGGTCGATGAAGATTGCCACGCCTTGGCTCCGGCAATTTTGTACGGGGTCGACGCTCGCTCGAAGCCGCAGATTGACGAGCTTCTTTCCGAATATGGTCCCGATCGCGCTCGCGAGCTCTTTGGACACGACCCGTGTTCGTCCGATATCGCTCCCAAGGTCCTTTGGTTTAAGGAGAATATGCCTGAGGTCCATGAGCGGGCAGCGAAGTTCCTTACGGCTTCGTCCTATCTATGCGCCAAGCTCACCGGCAGGTTTACGATCGACCGTTATCTTGCCGAGGATTTCCTACCCTTATACGATCGGTTGATTTCCGATCTCAGCCGAACACATTGAGTGAATAGGCCGTTCCCACAGCT
>CABQJK010000019.1 GCA_902464495.1 uncultured Collinsella sp.
AGCGCGTACTGGTACAAGAACGTCGCGGAGACCGGCCTGCTCATGGCCTAGTTTCCGCCGCATACCCCCTGTCGGCCGCGTGTGAATCCCTCCACGGGTTCGCATGCGGCCTTTTTGTTTTTGATGGGCCCGAGCAGGCCGTTTGTCTCGATCCGTAACATCTAGCAGGGATTTTCGGCCCCAGCTGTTACAGATCGAGACAAACAGGACATCCGGTCAGAAAATCTCAATCTGTAACACCTAAGCTAGCAGATGACCTGCGTGTGCTCCTCGATGGCGGCTCGGTCCTCGACGGCAACGCTCGGCTCGCACACCACGGCGTCCAAATTGTCCAGGCGGCAGAAGGTGTAGAAGTCGCGCTTGCCGATCTTGCTGGAGTCGGCGATCAGGTAGCGCGAATCAGCCTTGCTAAAGGCGAGCTGCTGGATGCGGCCCTCTTCCATGTTGGAGGTGGACACGTCGCCATCCAGGATGCCGTTGGCGCCGATAAACGCCGCGTCGATACCCAGCGCACGCAGGGTATCCTCGGCCGTTGGCCCCACAAAAGCGGCGGTGCGGCGACGGTACATACCGCCTACCAGGCACAGGTCGCAGTCTTCGCGCGCCTCGAGCAGGTTAAACACCGAAAGCGAATTGGTCACAATGCGCAGGCGGCACGCCGGTAGCATCGAGGCCATCTGCTCAACCGTAGTGCCCGTACCCAAAAAGATGGTCGAACCCTCCTCGATAAGCTCCACGGCGCGGCGCGCGATCTGCAGCTTTTCCTCGGCATGCTTAGTGCGCTTTTCGCTGTGCGAATACTCATGGCGCAACATAGCGTGCGGGCGACTCTGCGCACTACGGGCGCCGCCGTGCACGCGCTCGATCTCGCCTAGGCTCGCAAGCTCCTCAAGATCGCGGCGGATCGTCATATCCGAGACACCCAACGCATCAGAAATCTCTTTAACCGAGACCGTGCCCTGCTCCTCGAGCAGCTGCCGAACCTTATCCTGACGCTCCGCCTTAATCACGATAAATCCTCGCCAATCCACGCGTACATCAATTCAAACAGTAACGAACAAATTGTATCAGACTCGCGCGGACTAAAAATGAGCGCTTCAACTGCGCCTTCATTACTTTTTTTGAGAAAATTACCCCCTGCTTTAGTGGGGTGTAGTGATAATCTCGCCTGTTCGCGCTACAGTTTGTCCGAAATACCTCGATGTTAGGAACCAAATGATCACTTCCGAGCTTTTCGGCACCGCGCCGTGCGGTACCCCCGTTCATCGCTACACCCTCAACGGGCCCGAGATCTGCGTTCGCATTATGGACTATGGCGCCACCGTGTTGGGTATCGATGTACCCGACATTCCCGGCAACGTGCGCGATGTGGTGCTGGGCTTCGATAAGCTCGAGGATTACTTTGACAACCCCGCCTGCTTTGGCGCGACCATCGGCCCCGTGGCAAACCGCACCGCGGGCGCCACGATCACCATCGATGGCACGGACTGGCATATGCCGGCCAACGAGGGCGTCAACAACCTGCACAGCGATCTTGAGCACGGCCTGCACAAGCGCGTATGGGATGTTGAGCTCGACGAGGCCCACAACGCCGTGCGCATGACCACCTCGCTTGAGGATGGCGAGCTGGGCCTGCCCGGCAACCGCACCTTTACGGCCGTGTTTACCGTGACCCGCACCGGCGTCTTCCGCATCGAGTATGGCTGCGAGAGCGACCGCGCAACCTACGTGTCCATGACCAACCACACGTACTTTAACCTTGCCGGTCATAACGCCGGTATGGACTGCGAGCACTTCTTTGTGGCAAACGCCGCCCACTACCTGCCCATCAACGAGCAGAACATCCCCACGGGCGAAATCGCCTCGGTCGAGGACACGCCGTTTGACTTCCGCGAGCTGCGCCCCGTCGCCCCCGGCATGGAAGCCGACGACCCGCAGATTAAGCAGGCCCGTGGCTACGATCACTGTCTGTGCATCGATGGCTATCAGTACGGCCGTAATCTGCGCCGTGCCATGCACGTCGAGGAGATGTGGACCGGTCGCGAGCTGGACTACTACACCACCGCTCCGGGCGTACAGCTCTACACCGGTAACTGGCTGGGCGACGAGCATGCCAAGGACGACGCCAACTATGGCTGGGGCGCCGGCTTTGCCCTCGAGGCCGAGATGTACCCCGACACGCCGCATCAGCCGCTGTTCCCGCAGGGCATTGTGGGCCCTGGTCACCCCTACAGCAATGTGATCGAATACCACTTTATGAGGCACTAAGTCCATAACGCAACATATCGCACAGCAGCGCCCGCCTGCACCACCGCCGACGGGCGTTTTTTCATCTTTTGGGCTCATTTTCGCTGTGACTGTATGGGTGACATATCAAAACTATGTTCATTTACTACGTTTAGCCCGGGATGCTCGACCATGCACCAGTTTTTGTTTAATTTGCGAGCCGTCTACCTGCGGTTTTGTTTTTCTCAAATTCGACATGCTCGGCGATAGCCGATCAAACGTAGTAAATGGGCATAGTTTTTGACAGGCGGCATCGCACGCGTCCCTCGCAAGGGTAAAACGATCCGTTTTCCTCCGTCCCCAAGGATCAGTTGAACAGATTGCCGATGGGGTCGGGGGCGGAACTGGGGAGGTAGCGGATTTCTAGCTCTATGCCGAGCGCTTGCAGCTCTTTGAAGGCAGCGACGTCTGCGTCGCTCACGGCAACCGCGGGCGTTGCGGGACGCATGCCCTCCCCTGCTTGCATGTGACCGATGCTGATCTTGGTGATCGGCACACCACCCTTAACCAGCGCGAGCGCATCGGCGGGTGAGGCCACCATGATCAGAATCCATTGACGCGGCGTTGCGGTATGAATGATGTCGATGGTCCTTTGCACCGAGAAAAACCGCATCCACACGCCTTCTGGCGCCGCAACCCTCATAGGTGCCCACCTGCGCGAATCCGCCGCAATCTCGTCGTTGACGATGAGGACGAGGTTGGTGCCCACGGCTTCATTCCACAGCTCAACGTCTTGCCCGTAAATAAAGCGGTCATCGATTCGCGTAAGAAGAATCTTGGGTTGAGCCATCGCTACCCCATTCTGCTTGAGACCCGTAAGGGCAAGACATCACGTCTTGAATATTAGTGCATTTAAAGTGAGAAAAGCCGTTAGAACACTTGCGCGGATTTGCGATGTCCCGTATCATAGACAGCCGTTGACGCCTCAGTTGCGTCACCACATGGCCGCCAGCGTAGCTCAGTTGGTAGAGCACCGCTCTCGTAAAGCGGGGGTCACCGGTTCGAGCCCGGTCGCTGGCTCCATTGCACAAGACAGCCGCCTTAGGGCGGCTTTTTTTGTTGCCGTTTTCGGACGCACATCCGCCAATCCAAGCACAACGCCGTCGACAACTCCTCTACTCAACAAAAAGCCCCGCCAACCGCGGCCTCCCAAACGGGGAACCGCGATTAACGGGGCTCAAGCGCGCTCCTCAATGGAATCACGCCAGCAGACGAACAGCTCAGCCGAGCAGCGCGCTACTCCTCCCAGTAAGCATCTGCAAGCAGCTTAAAGCAGATCTTCTTGACCGGCTGCGCGCCATCGCCCGGGAACTCGAGCGTGGGCATGTGGGGCTCGCCGGCAACAAACAACGCAAACTTGTCGTCGTCAAGATCGCCGGCGATCGACGCGTCGGAATCGACCAGATCGTAGTCGTCCTTCTCGTCAAACTCCTGGACCAGCGTCAGGCTGCCCGTGGCAACCTTAAAGGCCTCGCGACCCTCGACGTCGACCTGCAGGTCGTGATAGCGCTGATGCGTCTCGTAGTGAGCGTCGGCCTCGGGACGCGTCGTGGGGGCCATGACATTCGCAAAGACCTTGTCGCCCAGAATCGGATGGCTGCCGACCTCGAGCTCCGCCGGATCGTTCTCCTCGAGCCAATCGATCAACACATCGAGGCCCTTGAGCATGCCGCGGTATTCCTCGATATCGCCCAGTGCACCGTAAATCATCTAAATCCCCTCTCGGATCGTTTCTTTGGCGGCTACTCGGCAAACGCGTTACCGACGCTGTTGCCACCCACATACGTCTCGACCAGGCTAAGGTCGGGATTGAACACGACAAAGTCGGCGTCGCGCCCCGGCATAATGCTACCGCACTTGTCGTCCACATGGACCAATTTAGCGGACAAGCAATACCGAGGCGCAATCCAAACTCTTACAGCTCGGTTACGACAACGCCGTTGTAAACCTCGTCCCAACGGTCCATGACCAGATGGCCCGTCATCGGGTCCATGGCATTGAGCTTACCGCAGGTGTTGGCGGTACGCAGCACCGTCTCGTCGTCTGCACCGGCAGCGATGGCATGCGCGAAGCCGGCGATGGTGGAGTCGCCGGAACCCGTGGCGTTAACAGCCGGGATATCAGGCGTCTTGGCGCGGAACGCATGGCCGTTGTGGAAGCCCACGGAGCCGGCGGCGCCCATGGACACGACGACCCAAGGGATATCGGAGAAGCGGGCGTCGGAGGCAAGCGCGGCGCGAAGCTCGTCCACGTCGTCGGTGGTAAAGCTCGTGCCCAGAAGGCCGTTGATCTCGGTCAGGTTAGGCTTGACCAGCTCGGGCTTGACCTCGGACTTAAGCGCAGCCTCGAGCGAAGCACCCGAGGTGTCGAGTAGCACCTTGGCGCCGGCGTTCTCGGCAATGCCCGTAATCTTGGCATAGTAGTCGGCCTCGACGCCGCGGGGCAGCGAGCCCGAGATAGTGACGACATCGGCCTTGCTCGCTAGCTCGATAAACTTGGCGGTAAAGGCATCGAGCTCCTCGGGAGCAATCGTCGGGCCACTCTCGAGCAGCTCGGTCTGGTTGCCAGCGTGGAGGATATTCAGGCAGATGCGGGTCTCGCCGGCGATGGGTACAAAATCGTTCTTGATGCCGTTAGCATCCATGAGCTCTGCCATATAGGCGCCCATGTGGCCGCCGAGCAGGCCGGTAGCCACCACGTCGTCGCCCAACTGGCCCAGGACACGAGCCACGTTGAGGCCCTTGCCGCCGGCGGTCTTTTCGGGCGTTACGCGGTTGACGTCGTCGATGACGAGCTCGTCGAGCTGATAGCGCGTATCGACGGACGGGTTCATCGTAACGGTGAGGATCATTTTTAGCTCCTTATCTCGCAGGCTCCTTGTGCCTCGCGATACGAGTCGACAAAACGGAATTACAGAATCTCAATCGTGAACGAGCGAACGACGGTCTCCTTGGGCTTGGCGACAAGGCAGCCGCGCTTGTGTTCAAGCACATCGTCCTCATCAGAGCAGGTCGAAAGGCCGCCCCAAGGCTCAACCGCCACAAAATCGCCTTCGGGTTTGCTCCACACAATGAGGTACGGAAAGCCCTCAAAGCTCAGGCGAACGCCCTTGTCCTCCCCCTTCTTGGAGAGCGTGACCTGACGGCTTTCGAGCACGTCAAAGATGGTCTCCGCAAAGTCGAAGAGCTCGTGTGACAGCGGCAGAGTCTTTCCTGCCATGGGGTTCTTGGAGCGGTTGTCCACGTCGATCAAACCGGTCGAGGGAACGGCGGTGCAAAGCTCCGCGGCCTCGTCCTTCTCAAACCGCAGCTCGTAGTCCGTATAGGCCTCGCCCTCGTCGAGCGGGCACCTAAAACCGGGATGTCCGCCAATAAAGAACGGCATGTCCTCGGTACCCTCGTTGGTCACCTCGTAGGAGACGCGCACGGCAGTGCCCTCGAGCGTATAGCGGGCAACGAGCTTAAACGGATACGGATAGTCGCTCAGCAACGCGGCGTTATCCTCCGAAGCCAGGCACATCGCCAGCTCGCTCTCGCTTTGGCTCAGCAGCTTCCACTCCTGCTTGCGCGCAAACCCGTGACGGGCGAGCTTCACGTGATGTCCGGCAAACGTCATGGCATTGCCATCGCGCAGGCCTCCGCAAATCGGGAAGCAGATCGGTGCTTGACCGGACCACACGGCAGGGTCGCCCTGCCACAGATACTCGCGACCATTGGCCTCAATCGAGGTAAACGAGCCACCGGCTGTGGAAACCTTAATAGAAATCGAATCGTTGGAAAGAGCGTATTCCATTGCCCATCCTTTCGAACAACTGCTTTTTGCTCGCAAGAACCCGTCTCGGCCCTGGCCAAAGGACAAACCCGCACGTTCATCGATGCGTCCGGTATCCCAGCCATGCAACGGGGTACCATATTGACATTGACTTCATTACAGCTGAAAGGCCTTCTTATGCGAACCATCATCCTCTACGCCTCGCGCCACCACGGCAACACGAAAAAGCTCGTGGACGCCATTGTCGAGGCGCATCCCGAAATCGATACCCTCGACGTAAAGGCACTCGGTAAAAACGAGTACCCCGACCTGCACGAATACCATCTGATCGGCGTCGCCACGGGCATCTATTACTCCGAGATTGACAAGGACATGGCACGCGTACTCACCAACGTGCTGCAGCCGCAGGACAAGGTGTTTGGTCTTATGACCTACGGCGGCAAAAACAAGTGGTACGGCAAGGATATCGATGGCATCTGCCGCATGAGGCAGGCCATCTTTATGGGTGTCTACGGTTGCACCGGCTTTGATACGTGGGGCCCGTTCAAACTCACGGGCGGCGTTCAGAAGGGACACCCGACCGCCGAGGAAATTAAGGGCGCTGTCGATTTCTTCGATAAGATCGAAGATGAGTACGGCGACATCATCGTCGAAGAGTACGCCAAACGCGAGAAGCGTCTTGCCTATGAAAAGGAGCATCCTGCGGGAGGCCTGGTGGCCGGCGTCAAGCGCACGGCAAAGAAGATCGCTAACAAGCTGTAACTGTTAAGGTGCTTTTGAGCGTTAACCCATACGGCGGGTCCGAGCAAATTCGGGCCCGCCGTCTTTTTCTGTCGTTACTCGGTAAATGCGTTGCCGACGCTCTGGCCGCCAACGTAGGTCTCAACGAGGGTGAGCTCGTGGTCGAACACAACAAAGTCGGCGTCGCGACCCGGCATGATGCTGCCACACTTATCCTCGATGTGCGCGGAACGAGCCGGCACCTCGGTCGCCATGCGGATGGCGATATCGGCGCTGGCGATGCCCCAATCAACGATGTTCTTGACGCCCTGGGCAAGCGTGAGCACCGAGCCGGCGATGCTCTTGCCGTCGGCGAGCCAGCACAGGTTGTCCTTCATGATGACATCCATGCCACCGCTGGTGTAGTTGCCCTCGGGCATGCCACCGCAGCCCAGGCAGTCGGTGATAAGCACCGTGTGCTGCCAGCCCTTTGCCTGCAGCAGCGCCTTGATTGCAGCAGGGTTCACGTGCTTGCCGTCGCAGATGATCTCGGCGTATGTCTCGGGAGTGGACATAGCGGCACCCACGACACCGGGCTCACGGTGATGCAGACCGCGCTGGCCGTTATAGGTATGCGTAAAGCAGCTGGCACCGGCGTTGATGGCGGCGATGCACTCATCGTAGGTGGCGTCGGAGTGACCGATGCTGGTCACCACACCCTTGGCGTTCAAAGCAGCCGCATAAGCAGGGGCACCGTCGCGCTCGGCCGCCATGGCGCTCTTAACGATGCGCCCACCGGCAGCCTCCTGCCACTGGTCGAAGACCTCCTCGGAGGGATCGATCAGATAGGCGGGGTTCTGCGCACCCACGTGCTTCATCGTAAAGAAGGGACCCTCCAGGTAGATGCCCTGGATACGGGCGCCGCAGAAGTCGGGGCCGCGGCCCTCGTCGGCCTGGGCGATGGCGGCGCAGGCATCCTTGATCTGCTCGACGCCGTCGGTAAACGTCGTGGGCAGCCAGCTGGTGGTGCCGCGACGGGCGAGCTCGGTCGAGCTGATATCGATGCCCTCGGGGTCGTTATCGGTAGTCGAGTGGTTATAGAAGCCATGGATGTGGGTGTCGACCATGCCCGGCGCGATCCACGATCCCGTGTAGTCCTTGATCTCGCAAGAGGGCTCATCGGCCTGCCAGGCGCCAAAGACGCCGTCCTCGACCATGAGATAGCCGCCCAGCTGCGGGCCTGCCGGCAAGAAGAACTTGTCAGCCTTAATTGCGTATGTGCTCATATGCACTCCTTTCTTCTAAAAGCAGTTGACTGTGGTGATGCTTATACCCAGCTCACGTAAAACAAAAAGCGCCCGCCCGCCGTTATGAGCGGACGGGCGCCCTTACAGGGGGACGCGATTAAGCGGTGAAGGGGTGAATCGTCACGCCCTTGACCACGCGGTTGACCGTGCCGGTGGGGCTCGGCGTATCGGGCGTGTTGCCCACGCGCACGGAGTTGAGCAGGCTGATGGCCTGGGCAAACATCACAAACGGCAGAGCAAGGTAGCCCTCGGGGAGCGCCTCGTAGCCCTTGAAGGTGAAGGACTCACCCTCGTAGACGGTAGCCCCCTCCTGCTGAACGGCGACGGTGTGCTGAGCGATCTCGTCGCCACCGATCTCGTTGAGGATGTCGATGTCGTACTGACGGGTGTAGGCGTCGTTGTTGACGAAGACGAAGACAAGGGTCTTGTCGTCGACGAAGGACTTGGGTCCGTGGCGATAGCCCATGGAGGTGTCGTAAGAGGTGGCAACCAGGCCGTGAGCAAGCTCGAGGATCTTGAGCTGGCTCTCCTGAGCAAGGCCACCGAAGGAACCGGAGCCCAGGTAGGTCACGCGATTGAAGTCGCCGGCAAGGTAATCGGCGATCTCGGGCTCGCGAGCGATAACCTCTTCGCCCATCTTGGCGATGGTCTCGACCCACTCGGCCTTCTGCTCGTCGGAAGCCTCGTCAAAGATGAGGGTGGAGAGCAGGGTCATGCAGGTGTAAGAACCGGTCATGGCGAAGCCCTTGTCGTTGGCGCGCGGGATGAGCAGCGTCAGCGCATTGGGGTCATCGGCGGACTCGACGGCCAGCTTGCCCTCGGGAGCGCAGGTGATGTTGAGGAACTTGACGTTGTGAACGAGCTCCTTGGCGACGGCGACAGCGGCAAGGCTCTCGGGGCTGTTGCCGGAACGGGCGAAGGAAACCACGAGCGTGGGATCCTCGGCGCGCAGGAAGTCGCGCGGGGCGCTCACGATGTCGGTCGTGGCGATGGGCTTAAAGTCGTAGAGATCAGTGTTGCCAGCGTGACGCAGGTACGGAGCGCAGGTATCGCCCACGTAGTCAGAAGTACCGGCACCAGTGAAGACAACGGACAGACGGCCCTCGCCCATGGCGCGAGCCTCGGCCAGGAAGGCCTCGATGGCCTCCTTGTTCTCGCGGTAGATGTTGAGCGTATCACGCCAAAGCTCGGGCTGCTGAGCAATCTCGGCCGTGGTGATCTGGGCGCCGAGCTCGGTGAGCTCCTCGACACTCTTCTCGAACATTTCTAATACCTCTCTCTAGAAGTAATCCTCTGACATGCAATTATACACTTCGGTTGGTTATCTGGTAGTAACCAGTTAAATGCAAAGAATCATCACATGAAAACACTGGAGGCGCTAAACGTTGCGCTGGTGATAAACCTTGTATTTAAACTGATCGGCACGAGCAACCGAGAGCGTATACTCCACAACCTCGTTTGACTCGTTATACGTTGTACGGACCAAATCGAGCACGGGCGAGCCCTCGACGATACCCAAGAGATGGGCGTCGGTGGGACGGGCTATGCTCGCATAGAATTCCTCTTCGGCCACGCGTATCTTTTGCTGAAAGTCTTGCTCAATCACATCGTAAAGCGGCTTGCGCTCCAAGAGCGGTCGCTTTAAGGACAGAAATTGACGAACCGGTAGATAGCTGCGTTCGACCATCATGGGCATGTTGTCGGCAGAGCGAAGGCGCTTGAGCTTAAAAATACGGTCGCCGATGCGGCATCCCATATGCTCGGCCAGATTCTTATCGGCCTCCATCTCGCAAAACTCGAGAATCGTAGTCTCTGGATCGCGGCCCATCGCACGCATCTGCTCGGTAAAGCTGTAGGACTGCATAAGGTTGGTTGCTTTTGCCGAACGGTCGGTCACAAAGGTGCCGCGACCGTGCTGCCGAACCACCAGTCCCAAACGTTCCAGCTCCTGCAGAGCCAGACGCACCGTGGTGCGCGAGAGACCATAACGCTCCGAAAGTTCGCGCTCGGAAGGAATCATGTCACCGGCGTGATATTCGTGGTCAATCTTTTCGGTCAGAATATCGACCAGCTGATCGTACAGCGGTTGCTTACGCGCTCCGATCGCCATCCTATCCTCCCTTTTGCTCGAATTCAGCTACTACCTAGGGTGTGTAGCATTATCTGACTGCCACACCCGAATCATCAAGAAAACAAAAGCCGCGCGCTCTTTCGAGCACGCGGCTTTTAACATACACATGGCTTAAGGGGTCGGGGTGTGAGCCGCGTAGGGACACACCCCTCAAGCTAGAGCCTTACCAGATGCTCGGCCAGAGACCAAGCGGGCCAGCGCCCAGGATGCCCAGGACAAAGAGCAGGAGAATGCCCTTGGTCGGGGTCCAGCTGTGCTTAGCGAACATGTAGTAAAGCAGCAGCGTAAGCATAAGCGGGACGAGCTTCGGGACGATGGTGTTGAGGGTGTCGGCAACAGAGAAGTTGACCGGATCCTCGGTAACGGTGCCGTAGGTGACGGACTCCATGCCGTTGCCCAGATCGGTGACGCCGCACTCGACAGCGTTGCCGTCAGCATCGGAAGCGGTGAGGGCGTTGCCGTCCTCATCGGTCATGGCGATGGTACCGGCCTCAGCGGTCTCGGTATCGATGCCCTCCATACCGGTGAAGTTCTCGGCCTCCTTCTCGGAGACGATCACGGTAGTGGCGGACAGGCCACGGGTGGTGCCGTTGGGGATCTGGAGGTTGATCTGGGTGCCACCCATGGTGACGACCAGGCAACCGACGACGAAGACGCCCATGATGGAAGCGGCGCGGGTGAAGGCCTGCATGTTGGCGGTCAGAGCGTCAATAGCGCTGGTGCCAAGCTTGTAGGACCAGTTCATGAGCCAGAAGCGCAGGGCGAACTGGACGGCGTTGAAGATCACCAGGAAGATGATCGGCGCAGCGGCGTTGCCGTTGATGGCCATGTTGGAGGTGATGCCGGCCGTGATAGGCACGAGCGTCAGCCAGAACAGGGCGTCACCGATACCACCGAGCGGGCCCATTGCGGCGACGCGGACGGCGCGGATCGTGGGGATGTCAACCTTGTTCTGCTCGAGCGAAAGCACGATGCCCATAACAAAAGTGACGAGGAACGGGTGAGTGTTGAAGAACTCCAGGTTGTGGCTCATGGAAGCCGCGAGGTCGTTCTTGTTGGTGTGGATCTTCTCCAGACCGGGGATGATGGAGTAGAGCCAGCCAGCGGCCTGCATACGCTCGTAGTTGAACGATGCCTGCAGGAAGCAGGAGCGCCAAGCCATCTTGTTGAGGGTCTTCTGGTCGAGCTGCGGAGCAGGAGTGAGATCCTCGTAGTGCTCCGGGATCACATACTCATTAGATGCCATCTTCGAAGTCACCTCCGTCAGAAACAGCTGCACCCTTCAGCTCGGTCTGCTGCTGGAAGTCCCAGAAAGCGATGCCGAAGCCGATGAGAGCAAGGATGAGCAGGGCAGGGGTTGCCAGAGAATCGTTGGCAACGGTGATGAGCGCGAGGCCAAAGCCCATGAGGAAGAAGCCCCACATATCGCGGTTCATCATAACCTTGAGCAGGACGGCGAAGCCGACGAAGCGCATCATGCCGCCTGCAGCGGAGAGACCGGTCTGCAGCCAGGTCGGAATGGCGGAAGCGATGGTCTGACCGATGGTGGCGCCAGCGATGAAGAACAGGGTGACGACGACAGCGAAGATCAGGCCGAGCAGAGCCATGGCGAAGTAGTTCAGACGCTCGATACCCTTGGTGTCAGCGTTGTGAGCCATGTTGTCCGCAGAGGACATAAGCGGCGACATAAGGGTGAAGACGAGGGTAACGCCGAGCTGACCAAGCAGGGCGAACGGAATGGCAAGGCCGACAGCCGCGTTGGGCTCGAGGCCCGTAGCGATTGCGAGAATGGCTGCCATGATACCGCCGATAACGGCGTTAGGCGGCTGAGCGCCTCCGATCGGCATGTTGCCGATCGTCATGAGCTGATAGGTACCACCCACGAGAAGACCGGTGTTGAGGTCGCCAAGGATAAGACCGATGACGGCGCCGGTGACGATGGGCTGATAGAGAGACTCGAGGAAGTTGAACTGGTCGATTGCCGCGATGAACGTCACGACGAAGACCAGAGCGACCTGGATGATCGAGTATTCCATCTTGCTCCTCCTTTCAAAATGTATGTACGCACTTTGGATTTCACGTACAGAATGTCAGGGTTTCACTCCTGACAACGTGGATCACGAGGATTACGAGAAGAGCTTGCTCGTGTCCTCAACAGGCGTGCTCGGAACGCGCCTGATCTCCAACTCCACCCCCAATTCCTGCAGCTCTTTAAACGCAGCGACATCCTCGTCGTTAACTGCGACGGAGGTGGCGACTTGGCGCTTTCCTTCCGACATGTGCATGTTGCCGATGTTTACCTTCTTTATAGGCACACCGCCCTTGACGAGCGTAAGCACGTCTTCCGGTGTTTCGGCCACGATGAAGATCTTCTGGCGCGGGCTCGCCTTGCCAATGACGTCGATGGTCTTCTGCAGGGAGAAGAAACGTGTAGCGACGCCGGTGGGAGCGGCCATCTTCATGAGGTTCTGGCGCATGGTGTTGGTCGACACGTCGTCGTTGGCGACGAGGATGAGGTTGGAGCCCAGGGTGGAGTTCCACTGGGTTGCAACCTGACCATGAACCAGTCGGTTATCGATGCGGGTAAGAAGAATGTTGGGTTCTGCCATGTTGATCAGCTTCCTTTCGTTGATTGCTGACGACAGTTACTTGATCTCCTGAATCGCGTAACGCGAAACATCTACGACGGCACCGGATCGGACTTTGATTTGGACCTTATCGCCTTCGATGCCTTTGACGGTTCCGTAGATACCGCCGGCGAAAAGGACCTCCTGACCCGGCTTGAGCTCGGTGTGCAGCTCTTTGAAGTACTTCTGCTTCTTCTTCATGTTGATCTGAGACCAGATGGTGTAAATAACACCCATGATGACAAGCAGACCCAAAAGAGCGATCGAAGAGCTCAGGATGCTGGCTCCGAAATCGGCCATTAGATGCCGTCCTCGTCGCCGAAGATATCCTCTTCCTCGGCACCAGCGACGGAGGCGACCGTCTGGGCGGTGATGCCCGTCTGGCCAACGGTCACGGCCTGCTCGCCAAGCTCGGCGAGCGTGGCATTGCCGCGGAGGAACAGGAGCTCAATAACCATGGGAAGGTTGGTGCCGGTCAGAACCTCGACGTTGTCGACATCCTGGGCGATCATCATCGACTGGTTGAACGGGGTACCGCCAAGCAGGTCGGTAAAGACGAGCACGCCATCGCACTCCTCGCGCATGGCGGTAATAGCGGCGCGGAGATCCTCACCGTAGGAAGCAGCCTGGTCGCCCTCGAAAGGAACAACGGTAAAAGCGGGCTGGTCACCAGCGACCATAGCGATAGCGCTTGCAAGGCCGGGTGCGAACTGTCCATGACCGGTAAGAATAAAGCCAACCATTCAAATTTCCCTTCCGAAGGTGTGTACGATCTGAGTCCGATGATGTTCGGAAGCCAACGAGCAATCGCCCTTAAAGCTTCTTGGAAAGCGTTCTTTGAGAACCAGTGGTCTCTCAACTGGTAGTAACCACGTGACGTGTTGTTGTCACTATATCACCACAGAAGAGGTTGCTTTCGTTGATTCATACAGTAAAACGTTTTTGCACCGTTCACGGTAAAAAATCGACC
Source organism: uncultured Collinsella sp. (assembly GCA_902464495.1). Taxonomy (GTDB): domain Bacteria; phylum Actinomycetota; class Coriobacteriia; order Coriobacteriales; family Coriobacteriaceae; genus Collinsella. The sequence continues at coordinate 13,813 of CABQJK010000019.1, forward strand.
GTTTACCGCTCGTTAACACTTCTACCTGCGGTTTTGAAACCGTTTCGAAATACTTTGACGAAAGATCGGAACCTTTTCTGTGTCTAAACAACGCAGGGTGGCTAAAAATGGCGTGTAGAAAAATTGCAGGTCATTGTGAAGATTTGTGAATTGGTCTTTTTGACTTAATACCAGTTAGAACCAGTTTCGATATTATCGGTGAACGGTAGTTTTCGACCGTTCACCGGTTATTTGCAATCGTTTACGGCCGTTTTCCTGGATGAATTGGGGAAACCCGATGAAGCACTTGCGCGATCACGGGAAGTTTTGGCATTTGTCCTCATCCCCCGCGCGCTAAACTCCGGCATCCAAAATGAGCTAATAGCTCACGCTAATCGTTTTCAATCATTACTTACTCAGTATCCATAATTATTTATCGTTTATCATTAATTATGATATATGATACAAGTATCATCCAAGAGATTGGTTGGAGGGGCTATGATCCGCTGGAACGCATCCACATCGAATGAAACCATCAGCCGCGAACAGACGATAGCTAAACTGAAGAAGCTCGCTCGCATCTGCAAATGGGCCACAATCTGCATTACCACAGCGCTCGCTCTGGGACTCCTCGCAGTCATTATGATTGACCTTCTACTCATATTGCCTGGCCTCTCCCAAGGGTCGTGTCTCCAATCCGTAGAACTTCAAGCCGGCGAAGGACCGTGCCTTGCTATCGTCGGTACCGATGCGCAGGCCCCACTTATGCTCGTTGCACACGATGGTCACACTGCCATAGGGAGCCTCTTGATGACATGCCTCGCGCTTACCATCGCGCTAAGCGTGCGCAGGCTTTTCTTCAACATTGAAAAGGAAGGCAGGCCCTTTGACCTTGAATGCAACCATACGCTTCGTCGAGTAGGACATTTATTCCTTATCGGCGGCGTTGCCGTGAGGCTTCTTGGTGCCGTAATCACGGGAATGATACTCTCAGGATTTGGCGGCAGCTTTACGGATGCGTTCGTCGGCCAGCTATTCGACCCTTCCATGCTCTTTGCAGGCCTGATTATTTGCCTGATAGCCAGCGTCTTCCGCTACGGGTATATCCTGCAAAAACAAGATGACGAGTTGCTCTAGGGGGAATCCATGATTATTCTGCGGCTTGACCGCATGCTCGCCGAACGCAAGATCTCATCCAAAGAGCTTGCGGAACGTGTGGGCATCTCCCAGGTCAATATGTCACGCATTAAGACGGGCAAGGTTTCTGCCATACGTTTTTCAACTCTTGACGCGATATGCCGGGCACTCGACTGCCAACCGGGCGATGTACTGGAATATATATCCGACGATGAAGCCGATAGCCTTTTTGGACTTAAAGATGAATAGCCATAATTAAGCCGCCAATCACGCCCTCAACGCAAAAAGCCCGCCAGAACGATGCGTTCTAGCGGGCTCAATCAGATATTTCGACTTCGCGCTCGAAAGCTCAGGCAAACCTTTACGCAAACAGGCCGTAGATGCTGATGTTGGCCTTGGCGTACAGGCCGTTGGCGTACTCGGTCCACTTGGAGCTGGCGCTCGAGGCCTGGGAGGAATACTGCTGATAGGCGGTGTAGTAGGCGGTCATGGCCTGCTTATAGGTTGCGCTATCGGCCGTAAAGGCATCGTCGGCGAACGCCTTAGCATAGGTGCTGTCGGCGTCCTTCCAGGTGCCCTTCTCGCTATCCCACTCATCGCCGGCAAGGTTGATGATGTAGTCGGCGTAGTCCTTGCTCGCGGTCTCCTCGTTGCCGTCAGCAGGCTCGGTCGGAGCGGTCGGCATGCTTGCGGAGCTATCGCCGACCTTCTTCTTGTAGAGCTTCTGCAGCGTCGCGGACTGGCGGACGATCTGCTTGGCCTGGTCCTTGGACACGCCGTACTGTTTTGCCATGGTCTTGTAGTCGGAGGTGCCGATGGAATCCTCGGCGTACTTCTTCATCTCCTTGGAAGAGACGGTAATGCCCTCGTCCTCGGCAGCATCGAGCAGAATCTTGTTGCGCACGTAGGACAGGATGACATCGGCAGAAGGAGCGGTGTAGTTGCCGTCGCTATCCTTGACGGTATCGAGGCTGTACTGGCTCTCGATGGCCTCGCGCGCGGTGATATCGCTCTTCTTGCCGTTGTAGCTATAGCTTGCCACGGTCGAATCGAGCTGGTCCTCGGTGAGGGTAGCCGAGCCGACACCCTTGCCGCCAAAGCCGCCATTGCCAATAAAGAAGCCGACCACCGCAGCGATCACGATGGCGACCACAAAGGCGGCAATCATCATCTTCTTGTGCTTGGATGCGCGGTCGTTCGCGTCGGAGTCGTCGTCCTCGTCCTGCTCCTCGGGCATGAGGTTCTCGTCGGCGGCGTCCGCGGCGATCTTTGCCTCCAGGCGAGCGTCCTCCTCCTCGGCGGTCGTGCCAGCGGCGATATGTTCGGCAGACGTGCCGGCGACCAGGTCGATCTTCTCGTCCTCATCACCGTCGGGGCCTTCGCCGCGCTCGATGATCTGGATGCCGTCGATCTCGTCCTTCTCGTCCTTCTTTTGAATCAGACCCATATCAGTTACTCCTTGTTAGGAAACATAGTCCCCAATAGAATACGCCCGACGAGGCGCCGGGCGTATTGATTCTTAGGTTATACGCAAACACTTAAGTACTATTTAGGCGTTTGCAGCGTGCATACCTTAGGCCAGGTGCGCGATAACGGCATCGGCAAAGGCCTGCGTACCCACGGCCCCCTCGACGGAGCCGGTCTGGGCACGACGCACGTCACCGGTAACTTGCTCGCCCTCGTCGAGCGTGGCAGAGACGGCGGCGCGGATGCGGTTTGCCGCGTCGTTCTCGCCCAGGTGGTCGAGCATCATCGCAGCGGAGAGAATCTCGGCCGTGGGGTTGGCGATATCCTGGCCGGCGATATCGGGTGCGGAGCCGTGCGTGGCCTCGAAGATGGCGCAGTCGGCACCAATGTTGGAGCCGGGGGCCATCCCTAAGCCGCCCACCAGGCCGGCGCACAGGTCGCTGACGATGTCGCCGTACAGGTTGGGCAGTACAAGGACATCGAAGTCGTTGGGGTTCTGGACCAGGCCCATGCAGGTGGCGTCGACGATCTTGTCGTTGAACTCGATATCGGGATAGTTCGCGGCCACCTCGCGCGCAACGCGCAGGAACAGGCCGTCGGTCGCCTTCATGATGTTGGCCTTATGCACGGCCGTCACCTTTTTGCGGCCGCAGCGGCGGGCATACTCAAAGGCATACTCCACAATGCGGCGGCTCTTGGCGATGGAGATCGGCTTGATCGAGATGGCGGAATCGGCGGCGAAGGTCTTTTGGCCCGAACGCTCAACAAGCTGCGAGAGCTCCCCGACCTCGGCAGCGCCCTCGTCGAACTCGATGCCGGCGTAGAGATCCTCGGTGTTCTCGCGCACGATGACCAGGTCGACGTCGCGGAAACGCGAGCCGTCACCCGGCTGCGACAGACAGGGGCGCACGCAGGCGTACAGGTCGAAATGCTTGCGCAGGGCCACGTTGACGCTGCGGAAACCCGTGCCGACCGGTGTGGTGATGGGACCCTTGATGGCAACCTTGGTCTCGGCGACCGCATCGAGCACATGTTGGGGCAGCGGCGTGCCGAACTCGTCCATGACGCCGGCGCCGGCCTCCTGGACGTTCCAATCGATCTGGACACCGGTGGCCTCGACCACGCGGCGCATGGCCTGCGTAATCTCGGGACCGATACCGTCACCGGGAATCAGGACTACATCGTGCGCCATAATCTGTTACTCCTCGTCTTCGGCGTCGTCAGATTTTTTAACGCTAGCACGCTTCTTCTTTTTGGAGAGATCCAGGCCAAAACGTTTAACAAGCATTTCGCAAATCTCGCTCGAACGGGCCTTGAGATAGCTGCCCTTGCCGTTCTCGGCGTCGAACTTAAGGCGCAGCGCAAGCTTCTCTGCAACCTCGGCGTCGATCTCGCCCTGGCCAAACTCGTACAGGCAACCGAGCATATCGCGATACTCAAGGTCGCCGTGGTAGCACTGGATGGCCTCGTCCAGGATGGGCCAAGCCTCGCGCGAACGCTCGACACTCGTGGCGCCCCACACGCACAGCAGGCGGAAGGCGGCATAGCGCAGCGTGGAGGAAATCTCGTCGAACAGCGCGGTCTCGGCGCCCTCAAAGGCGTCCTCCATCTGCTCGGGGCAGGTGGTGGCGAGCGCCGTCAGGGCATCGAGCGCCTCCCAGCGGGTCTGCGCCTCGGGGCGGTCGAGCGCCTCGATCAGCGCTGGCACGCAGGGCACGACGCGCTGCGGATCGCGCTCGGCAAGCAGGTGCAGCACACGGGCGGCAAACTGGCGGATGCGGCGCGTGGGGCAGCCGAGCTCTTGGACCAGGCGGTCGACGGCGTTCTCATTCTCCTCTGCCAGCTGAAGCTGTGCCAGCTCCTCGTCGGTGAGCTGTTCGTCTTTATTTTCTGCCATAGTTACCTCTTCTTACTATTTCTTGGCGTGCTTGCCAGCACCCTTGCTGTCATCGGTGACCGAGATGAGCTGTCGGTCGGCCGCGCCATTGCGACGTGCGCGGCGGCGCTCCTCGGCGTCGCCCGCGTCGGCGGCGGCGCGATGAGCCTTGTTGACGTTGAAGACCTCATCGTGCTTGCGCCACGGACCGACGGACTCGCCAAAGCTCATCTTAAGGCCGGCGATAAAGCCGCCGAGCCAGCCGATCGGCGCAAACTGCACCAGCGGGAACAGCGAGAACACCCAGGTCAGCAGGACGACTGCCGCCGCACCCGCAAAGTTGGCAATCCAGTAATCGCGCTTGGTGATCACGCGCTTTTCGCAGGCCCACTGGCCGCACAAAAAGCCGATGTAGATCGCAAAGATAAAAAGCACCAACGCGAGCACCACGAACGTCCAGCTCATGGGCGCTACTCCCCGTGATGATGGCCACAGCAGCACTCGTGGCCGTCATCATGGCCGTGGCCGCCGCAGCACTCGTGGTCCTCGCCGTGATGGTGGCCGCAACCGCACTCATGCACGTCGCCGTGCTCGCCGCAACCGCAGCCGTCCTCGTGGGCACCGTGCTCCTCGGGGCGATACTGCGACCAGTCCAGACCGGCGGCGATGGCGTCGGCCTCCTCCTTGTAGAGGACCGTGATGGCCTGGGTACCCAGCTTGGCACCACCGATGGCGTCGAGCATGTCGTAGAGCGTAAAGGCCACGTCGGCGCCGGGCAGCGCGAGCTCGCGGTCATCGGCGTAGGCGAGCGCCAGACGCAGGTCCTTAATGAAGTGCTCGACCATAAAGCCGGGCTTGTAGTCGCCGTCGAGCGCCTTGGGAGCCAGGCTCTCCATGGCGCCGGACTTACCGGTACCGCCCAGGATCATCTGGCGGGTCTTCTCCAGGTCAAGGCCGCTCAGCTCGGCAAATGCCATGGCGTCTGCCATGCCGACCATGCAGGCGCCCAGCGACACCTGGTTGGCGAGCTTGGCAGCCTGGCCCTTGCCGGCGCCGTCGAAGCAGCAGATGTTGGCCGCAAAGGTGGCAAGGATGTCACGGACCGGCGCGATGTCGTTCTCGGTAGCGCCCACGATAGCCGTGAGCGTACCGGCGATAGCGCCCGACTCGCCGCCGGTGACGGGGCAGTCAAACGCCATGCGACCGGAGACCTGGGCGGCCTCGGCAATGTCGCGGGCGAGCTCGGGCGAGCTCGTGGTGAGGTCGATCAAGACCGCGCCGGGCTTGGTGCAGGCCAGCAGGCCGTCGCCCGCCAGGTAGAGCTCCTCGACCTCGGAGGGATAGCCCACCATGGTAAAGACGACATCGGCATGCGCCACGGCATCGGCCGGCGTATCGGCCCAGACGGCGCCGCGCTCAACGAGTGCGGCAGCCTTGGACTTGGTGCGGTTGTTGACCGTGACGGGATAGCCGGCGTCCAGGATGTGGCCGGCGATGGGGGCACCCATGATTCCGGTGCCGATGAATGCGACGGAGAGCTTGTTTGCCATGAAACCTTTCCTTTTGGGTTGGGTGTTGTTACCAGGTTGAATACTCGGTGCCAGCGTTTGGGCTGTGAGTTGGGATCGATTACGGCCGCGTTACTTGCCTACTGACCGCGCACGCGGCGGGCGATGCGGTCGGAAAGCGACGCCTTGTCGGCGCGGTTCTTACCCCAAAACGCGCAGGCCACCATGCCGGGGCCCACGTGCGAGCCGATGGTAGGACCGACGGAGCTGCGAATGATCGTGACGTCGGCGCAGCCCTCCTCCTTGCGGATGGCGGCTTCGAGCCAGTCGCCGTCCTTTTCGGCATCGGCCGTCATAATGGCGATGGGCATGGTGCGATCGGGCACATAGTTCTCGCGGAACGACTTGAGAATGGACTTGAGCGCCTTCTTGCGACCGCGGTTGACGCCGATCAGCGACAGCGAGCCGGCCAGGTCGTAGGACAGCTCGGGTTTGACGTCGAGCTTTGCCGTGAGCTGTGCCGCCGCGGGCGGAATGCGGCCGCCGGCAGCCAGCGCGTCAAAGCTCTCGAGCGTAAAGTAACCGTGGACATAGGTCTTGGCCTCGTTTGCCCAGTCGACCAGCTGCTTGGCGGTCAGTCCCGCCGAACGCTGGCGCACGGCCTCAAGCGCCAAGAGCTCGCCGGTCGCACAGGGCAGAGCGTTGTCGACCACGTACAGCTCAAAGTTGGGATACTCGGCGCGCACGGCGTCCGCCGCCTGGCACGCGGAGTTGTAGCTCGACGACAGCGCCGAGGTAAAGCACAGGTAGACCGTGGGCGTACCCTCTTTGGCGCACTCGGTAAAGAACTCGATATAGCGACCGAGCGACACAGCCGAGGTGGACACGCGGGCACCGGCGCGCATGCGGTCGTAGAACTCCTTGGGTGTGATGCTCGACCAGATGTCATCCGTGCGCTCCTCGCCATCGATAATGAAGGGGAAACCCAAGATATCGACATCGAGGTTCGCGGCGACCTCGGGGCTAAAGTCGCAGCAGGTATCGACGACGATGCGGCAACGGTCCGAATGACCGGCGGATGCGGCCTTGTCCATCAAAGCGACTCCTTACGTAAAAAGGCGGCCACCCGCATGGGATGGCCGCCAACCGTTAACTCATGCAAGTTAACGTATTTTACTCGTCAAGTGTTTCGATGCGGGGCTTGATGATGCCATATCCACCATTCTTACGGTGATACACCACATTGATGAGGCCAGTCGTCGCGTTCTCGAACACGTAGAAGTCGTGGCCCAGCAGATCGGTCTGCACCAGCGCCTGCTCCTCAGTCATCGGGGTGACATCGATGACCTTCTCGCGGACGAGCAGGTCGTCGTCCTCCTCGGGCAGCAGCAGGTCGGCCAGATCCTCGACACGCTCGACCGGTGCAACATCCGCTGCGCTGGCACCACCCTGGCGGTTGTCCACGACCTTGGTCTTGAACTTGCGCAGCTGGCGGGTAACCTTATCGGCGGAGAGGTCGATGGCGGCGTACATATCTGCACCATGCTCGGCAACGCGAATCACCGAACCGCGGGCGCGAACCGTAACCTCGACGATTGCCGGGTTGGGGTTCGAGGGGTTCTTCTCATAGCGAAGTACAACGTCGACCGTCATGGGCTCGATATCGAAAACCTTGAGCGCCTCGCCGATCTTCTCATCCACATGCGCACGCAGAGCATCGGTTACCGTCGTCTTGCGTCCAGAAACCTTGATATCCATACGTGGCTCCAATCTGCCTCGGGGACTTACTGTACTGGCTATGTACCCATTGCCGTGCATTTAATCACGCGGATTCCCAAAGACCCGAATAACGATTGCTTGATACCGCATACCGAAGTCTCGCACTTTTCTGCGGCAAAGTGCGCTATAGGAAGACGACAGCGTCCTTGATTTTGCACCTAAAAAATGTCTTTGACCTGCTGGTTTTATGGAAACGAAAAAGCCGGGCTCCCCTGTTGGGAGAGCCCGGCGATGCGTGTTGAAACCGTGAAGAGGCGTCCCTCCTAGCGAATAGGAGACGCCACCCCTAGCAATAACTAGCTATTGAGCTTGTTAATGTCGTCGTCGGTGATAGTGCCCTCCTGGCTGGACGATTTATCCTCGGAGGATGCGCCCTCGCTGCTCGAATCGGAGGATGCGGACTCGCTGGATCCGGTGTCGGTCGGCTGCACGTCGGCGCCCGAGACCATCTTGGTGGTGAGGTCATAGGGCATCGTGCCGTACCAGACGGAGTGGACCGCCTCGAGCGTGCCATCGGCCGTGATACCGTCGAGGGCATCGCTCACGGCACGGCATAGCTCGTCGTTGGCCGCGAGGCCCGCGACGCCGAGCGTCGAGGGCGTCTCGAGCGCGCCGACGTAAGAGATCTGGCTTATCAGGCGCGCAAGGTAGCCGCCGGCCGTGGAGTCGCAAATCACATAGTCGACTTCGCCGGACTCGAGCGCCTCAAAGCACTCGTTGATGTTGGGGTAGGTCTTTTGGTTGGCGGTGATGCTCTGCTTAGCAAGCGCCTCCTGCGAGGCCGAGGACATCTGGACACCCAGAGTAGACGTGTTAAGGGTATCGGTGGAAACGTTTAGCGACCCACCATCGCTGGTTCTACCGAACACGGAAGCAGCATCGTACAGGCAGGTGCCGAGCGAGCTAACGTCCCCGTCCGTGGAGTTGATCTCGCCGATAAAGATATCAGCCTTTTTGTCGCCGAGCGCGGAACCTGCCGAGGACGCATCGACAAAGGCGACCTTAAGGCCCATGCGGCTTGCGAGGGCGCGAGCGGCGTCGACTGCATACCCCGTAAGCTCGCCGTCGGCGCCCTGCATGGCCTGCGGCGCATCGGAAGTATCGAGGGCAACCGTCAGGGTTCCGGGAGTGACCAGGGCATCGTCCGACACCGTGGGCGTGACGGTCTCGTACTCGATCTGGTCGATCGTGGGAGTCGTGAACGTAGACAGCGGGTTGAACGCGCATCCGCTCAGGCCCAAAACGGCGATGACCGCTGCGGTCCCAGCACCTAACCGAGCCGCGTGCATCAAGCTGCCCCTCACCATGTCCACTACCCTGCCTTCTGTGTCGTATACAATCCGTGCGTTGCGCGGAATATCAGATTGTTCCCACCAGCTGACCTGGTATTTGACCCCACACTTGCGCACCGGGGTGTTTGCTCGGGAGGCCGCAGCCACCTTCACGACTGGCCCGCTCGCCCGCGAGGCGGTATTGCCCCAAAGAAAGTAGAACGGACGGTGCGGCTTACATCTAGGACGCGCCATGATCGCGCCGCGCGCACGCGGTCGCTTACGTGGATCCCTTTGACCGCGTCTGTCTTGGACTAGGACGGGCATTTCGTCCGTCCGCAACCACAGCCTGGTAGGAACGTAGCGCATTATAGCTAAGTTCAAGCTAAAGTTTAAGGTTAGGGGCGTCATTCGCATCGCGAGTACAGATTTCGCAGGTCGGAGTGGGCTATTCGTGCCCCTGTGAAGCCTGGAGCTCCCCTATGGGGAGCTCCAGGGCACCCTTCTTGGGGTGCCCTGGCCAAAAAATGGCAAATATGAGTACTGTCACCAATTTAGTAACAGGCAATTTTGACCTCTCGGACAGATTTTGTGCTCAGTGTCGCCAATCTGATGCTTAGTTATTCTACATTTGTTTATTATCTTCTTACTTTATGCCGCCTCCGAGTCCTAAATACTTTGATTTTGCTGTTACTGATTTAGTGACAGTACTCATATTTGCCATATTTTGGCCAGGGCATATGATTAACCCCCTATTTTCGACGTGAATTAGACCAGCTTAAGCCCAAAACACGCCCGCAGCGTGTTAAGCAACGCCTCTTGCTTCTTCCTGCGGGCATCGACACGATTCCGGTACCGCTTTCGCATGCGCTGGTGGATGCGCCATGCGAGCGCTTCCATCGCTTCCATGTCGCAGAGCATTTCGTTGTTGACCGTCGCGACCTCGATTCCCATAGTAATCAAGCCCGTGTTGCGCTTTTCATCATGGATACGTCCCCTCCAGGAGGAATGGCCCAGCTCACCGTTGTATTCCAGGTCAAACCGGGCTGCTTCTTGATACGCATCGCAAACTGCATGAGGCATCCCCGAGATTGCCTGCGCACGGTCATCGAACTCGATCTTGTAGTCGGTCTTAAAAGGTCCGCAGGCAAACCCGCCATAGGAAAACGGAAGCGAAAACAGGGCGAGCATGATGCACTCCATAGGCGAGAGCAGGTTTTCTGACAGGTAGGGACACAGACGCAGCAGCTGTTTGGCCACATTCCCCTTGCATGCCACAAGGTAATCTGCCAGACGATCGGGCGTCAGCGCCGGCTCGACTTCAAAGTAGCCCACGTCTGCTGGCTGGTCCTTGTCCTTTGCAAGTTTATTCGTAACAGGCGAGGTGTAGGGAGGCAGATACTTCCCGCGATCGCTCAGTGAAATCTTAGAGCACAGCTCCTGGGCCAGGGCAAACGCCTGGATGCAGCCGACCTCGCGCGCAACGGCAACACAAAGGGCCTCGGGAGATAGGCTGTACGCCCCCGGTTCCACCTCTAGAATCGAGCCGGCGGGCAACCCGGAACACACGGACCAGCCTACGCCAGGCATGCGGCGGCGCTGCGCCGCAGATCCCACCAGCAAGCACAGATCTTCTTGCACCTCGCCGCTTTTGGCTCCAATTCGCACCAAGTCGGGAAGATAGATATCCTCGGTCGAAGGCGACGACGTGCGCAGCACACGGCGCTCTTCATCGGGATTAAGGTCCTTCCAGCTGATATAGCCCATCTGCCGGCGCTCGGCGCGCATCATGCGCAACGCCGAGGCGCCCGTCAGGATCACGGAAGCCGCTAGCTGCTCTTTTGTCGGTTTGTTGCACTGCCTGATTGTTACCGCCACATGAATCACCCCTACCAAACGCGTGCGATAGCGAGGCCATCAACGGCCGTGGCACCGGCGCGCTTGAGTTCCGCCGAAGCCGCTGCCATCGTCGCACCCGTGGTGATAACGTCGTCGATAAGCAGCAGGCGGCGGCCCCGCACGTCCCCAACGGTCTCGTACATGCCTCGGGCGCATTCACGGCGTTCTTCACGACCGAGTTCACGCTGGTCGCCATGGCCGTATTTAACGAGGGCGTCGAGCAGCGAAACACCCGACAGCTCGCAAAATGGGCGCGCGATGGCTTCCATATGATCGAAGCCGCGTCGCCGAAACGCCGCCGCCGTCGCGGGCACAAACACCACTGCATCGGCGCCGGACAACACACCGCCTAAGCGTTCGGGTGCCGCGACCTGGGCATGTAAGGCGGTGTCGTATAGCAGCTCTGCCAGATACGGCGCCAGGCGTCGCTCACCCGCGTCTTTGTACGCTTTAATGATTCGCGGCAGCGGATGCGTGTAAACGGCACATGCCAGGCACCGGTCGAGTGCTTCGGCCATCGCCAAGGACGTACCCTCGACCGAGCACTCGGTGCACAGCAAGTCTCCAAACGGGGCGCCGCATCGAGTGCAGCTATGCCGCGGGTCGATGAGCGCAAGCGCCGCCAAGCAGTCTTGGCAAATAAGCGCGCCGGAGCGCTCGCAGCCGGCACATCGTGTTGGCGACAATACCTCGAGTGCCTCGCGTACCGCCCGCTCGGCAAACGGCAGCAATTCGTCCGCAAACGGTAGGGCGCCGGCACCCTGCAGACGGCTCAATTTGTTCAAATGTCTCTTCACGACACAACCCTCCCTACGCTCGGTCGCAGGGAGGGTTGTTGATTCAGCGCTATGGTACCCCGACGCGATTGGGGTAAGGCGGGTTAAATCCGCTCGCGGGCGTTATTCGCCGGCGGGCGGTTGTGGTGCAGACGAAGACGGGGTCGAGCCCTCGCCACCATCCTGGCGCGGCTTGCGGGAACGGCGACGGCGACGGCGCTTTTGACCCTGGTCGGCCGAGCCCTCGCCACCGCGATCCTCGCGCGGCTCGCGCTCGTCGCGAGCCGCGCCACGCGAAGCCTTGGCAGCAGCTCCCCCGCCATCTCCGGGACGACGGCGCGTGACCTTGACCTCGCCATCCGAGACCTGATCGGCCACGGAGGGCACTGAAGGCTTCTGCTGCGCGCCCGAGGAATGGCGACGGCGCGGACGCGGCGCGCGCTCCTCCTCGCCACGTGACTTGCCGCCCTTGTCGGCAGGCGTATCGGAACCCGAACCACCCTTGGGGGCGGCACCGACTTCACGGGCGGCTGCGGCGCGGAAGGCGTCCTCGCGCTCCTCGCTCGACAAATGGCGGCGGCGACGGCGCGTGGGGTTCATACCACCGCCGCGGTTTTGCTGCTGGGGCTGTTGAGCCTCGCGCTCGCGAGAGGCGTTCTTGCCTGCAGCTGCAGCCTCGCCGACATCGCCCGAGCCCGCGCGCTTGCGACGACGACGGCCACCGGCGGCCTCCTCGGCCTCAGGCGTTGCGGCATTGCCACGGCCCTTTCCGCGGCCACGACCCTCGCCCTGCCCCTGACCGGCGCGGGCATCGGAATCGGCATCGCGACGACGGCGCTTGGGCATCGACGTGCCAGCAAGACGGTCGGCGCTCGACAGGCCATCGCCCACGTCGACGCCGTTCTCGCGGTCGAGCTCCATGAGCGCCAGGCGCATCTCGGGCGACTCGATGCGCTCGAGCACGTCGCGCGTCACGCAGTCGGGGCGGCAGTTGCAGCCCTGCTCGGCGGCCTTCTTTTTGCAGCCCTCCGAGCACGTCATATCGGCCAGGTTGACCTTAAAGACTTTGCCGTTCTCCAGGCGCAACACCAGCTGCTCGCGCGGCGTGTCATATTCCTGGATGCGCGCCTTGCCAAGCGGCGTATCGATAAGCGTCTTCTTTTTGGGCGCGCGGCTCTTAAAGTCCTTGTAGGCCTCGAACTCGTAGCGCAGGCAGCACATCAGGCGGCCGCAGACGCCGCTAATCTTGGACGAGTTGAGCGGCAGGTCCTGCTCTTTTGCCATGCGGATCGAAACCGGCTCAAACTGTCCGCCAAAGCGCGTGCAGCAGAGCTCCTGGCCACACTGGGCATAGCCGCCCACCAGGCGGGTCTCGTCACGCACGCCGATCTGGCGCATGTCGACGCGAATGTGCAGCGTCGAGGACAGGTCCTTGACGAGCTGACGGAAATCGACGCGCTCCTCGGCAGCAAAGTAGAACACAGCCTTCTCGCCGCCAAACAGGTACTCGACGCCGACCGGCTTCATCTCGAGGTCGAGTTCCTTGACCAGGCGGCGGAAGTCGACCATGGCCTCGTCGCCCTGGATGGCCAGGTCGTCGGCAAGCTGCAGGTCGATGTCGCTCGCTACGCGCAACACGGGCTTGAGCGGCTGACCGATTTCGTCGAGCGGCACCTCGAAGGGATCGGCCGTGACCAGGCCGATCTCGGTTCCGCGCTCGGTAGAGCAAATGGCATAATCGGCCTCGAGGATATCCAGATCCTGCGGGTCAAACCACAGGTCGCGCGAGGCGTAGGTAAACTTAACGGGTACGACTAACGGCATTTCAGTGCCTTCCTGATATCGAACAGCATGACCTCGATGGCCAGCTGGGGAGTAACGTTTCTGGCGATGTTGCGCTCAGCGGTGGCAACCGCCTCGAGCGCCTGGGTGGCACCCGCAACATTCGTCGCCGCGGCAAGCCGCCCGATCGTGTCGCGCACGTCTTCGTTCACAACGTCTGCCGCCTCATCCTGAAGCGTCAGCAGCACGTCGCGCATGAGCGTCCGCGCGCTCGCCAGCGCTTCCATGATACCCGAACGCTCGCGCGCGTTGAGTTCGCGCTTGTTGCGGTCCTCAAGCTGCTTCAATGCTCCACGCGACAGGTAATCGGCGTTTTGCTCGAGCACCTTTTCCTGCGTGGACTTGACCTCGGCGAGCGGCGCCTTGACGGCGACGATGAGCGACTTGGCGCGACTGAGCACATCGGCCTCGTCGGCGGCGATGAGCGAGTCGATGGCACGGACCATCTGGCGACGGGCGCCCTGGCGCTCGGCGCTCTTGAGGAACTCGATACCACGCGTGGGGCTTCCCGCCACGGCGACGGCCATGCGGCAGCGCGCGGGGTCCTGACCGGTGGCGCGGCTCACGGCCTGCGCGGCCACAACGGGCGACACCAGCCGAAACGGTACGCACTGGCAGCGGCTCACGATGGTGGGCAGCATCACGTCGGCCGAGGTGCCCAGCAGGATGAACATGACGCCCTCGGGCGGTTCCTCGAGCGTTTTGAGCAGCGCGTTGGCGGTGTTGGCGCGCAGCTGCTCGGCACGGTCGATGATGTAGACCTTTGCCTTGGCGCGGATGGGTGCCAGAGGCACGTCATCGAGCAGCTCGCGGGTCTGGGCGATGAGATAGCCCGTAGCGCTTTCGGGCGTGTAATAGTGCACGTCGGGGTGCGTATGGCGCGAGACGCGCACGCAGCTGTCGCACGAACCACAGCCGTCCCGCTCGCACAGGAATGCCTGGGCAAGCGCCCATGCGGCGTCGAGCTTACCGGCACCGGGCGCGCCCAAAAACAGGTAGGCGTGCGATGCGCGGCCGTTTGCGATGGCGTTGGTCAAAAAGTCGCGCACGCGCTCTTGGGTGTCGAGCTTGGCCAGCAGGCTTGCCTGAGCGGGGGCCATGCTACTCAGCCTCCTGGGCAAGCGCGGCGGCGACGGCATCTTGGGGAACATCGAGGCCATACGCGCGAACCTGCTCGACCGTCTGCGCGAAGACGTCTGCAATCGACGCGGTGGCGTCGATGAGCTTTACGCGGTCTGGCTCCTCGGCAGCAATTGCACAAAATCCCTGGTAGACGCGCTCCTGGAAGGCCATGCCCTTGGCCTCCATGCGATCAGCCGCACCGCGGGCCGCCATGCGCAGCGCCGCCTGCTCGGGCGTGATGTGGTAGACGAGCGTGAGCGCCGGGTGCGTCCCCGCGACAGCCAGGTTGTTGGCGTCGCGCACCATCTGGCGATCGAGGCCGTCGGCAAACGCCTGGTAGCAAGTCGTGGAATCGTAGAAGCGATCGCACAGGACCACCTTGCCGGCCGCAAGGGCGGGGGCGATGACCTCGTGCACCAGCTGGGCGCGCGCCGCCTCGTAGAGCAGCAACTCGCAGGTGTCCCCCATCGCCGTGTTAGCGGGGTCGAGCAGCAGGGCGCGAATCTTTTCGCTGATGGCGGTGCCGCCCGGCTCGCGCAGGCTCACAACCTGGTAGCCAGCGAGCTCGAGCGCACGGGCAAGCAGGCGCGCCTGCGTGGACTTGCCGGCGCCGTCGACGCCCTCGAGCGTGATAAAGCTATGTTGAGCAGGCTCAAAAGCCATGGGCGCAGCCCCTTCCTACAAGGCGCGAAAATGCAGATATATCAACTAAGCCATGATACCCCAGTGCTCGGCGCGTCCCCAATGGCTAAAGGCGCCTTTCCAAAGTTGCGGTGAAATAGGGACTGATTGAAGCTCTGAGACCGCCAAACAGTCCCTATTTCACCGCAACTTATGATGGGGAATTTTGGATGCTGGGTATAATCGTCGTATTGCATTGAAATGTGGCGAAAGGAGTGGCAATGTCTCGGTATTGCGCCTCGTGCGGCAAGCTTCTTGCAGATGATGCCAAGTTCTGCACCTCGTGCGGTGCACCCGTTGAGCAAACAGCCGCGAGCGATAGCCAGCCCGCTTTTGAGCAGACCGGCTCCCTTGATACGCCGCAAGCCAAGGCGGACAACCCCCTCGCCTATAGCCCCGACCCCGCCGCAGGGACCGAGGCCGTCGAGACCACGCAGCGCATACCCGTCGCGAGCGGCTCGCCCCAACAGCAGCCGGCTCCCGCATACGCGCCCGCTTCGCCACAGACCCCCGCTCCCAAAAAGAGCGGCACCGGGCCGCTTATCGCCGTTATTGTTGTGCTGGTGGCGATCATCATCGCCCTGGTCGTTTTCTTTGTGATCAAGCCTTTCGACAACGCCGCCACGCAGACGACTGCCGCGGTAGCTAAGCTGCACCATGACGTCGACGACGATGACCTAAAGCCTCTCGGCGATCCCAACAGCCTGTACGACGATGATGACGATGACGACGAGGATGGCGGCGAAGCAACGCTCTCCGAGCAGAACCTCTACCGTCGCCTGAGCGAATACTACGACCTGCTCGAAGATCTCGACAGCCAGGTCCGTGGCTGCGCGCAGAACTTCAACGGCAACTATCTGGAAGAGGATCGAACCACCCGTCAAAATCTCGCCGACGTCGCCGAGCGCACGGAGGACACCATCGAGCAGTATTACGACATCGTCGAGGACCTGGACGTCCCGACGAGCTCCAAGAACTACAGCTCCTGGAAGGACATCATCGCCCTGTACGACGACCTGGATCACCGCATTGACGCAATCTGTGATGCCTGGGAGATCAGCCTGAAATACGCCAAGCCTGCGGACCACAAGAATGAGATCGTGGCGCCGCTGTCGCGCGACAACGTGGCGGGTACCAATGACAATAAGTACCGCCTAGACTTTGAGGAGCGCTATCCCGGCGCCAAACCCGTCGAGGTGAACTAGCGCTTTGTCGTTCCCGAGCCGGCAGTTAGAGACGTTCCTAAACTGCCGGCAGAAAAGGAACGTCCCTAACTGCCGGTCAAAAAAACGAGCGAGGATCGTGGGGTCCTCGCTCGTTTTTTAGGCAATGTTTCGACCGCGCCGTTACTTGTCGGAGGCTGCTTTCTTGGCAGTCGACTTCTTCGCGGTCGTCTTCTTGGCGGCAGTGGCTTTCTTAGCCGTGGTCTTCTTGGCCGCCGTCGTCTTCTTTGCCGAGCTCGCCTTAGTCGCGGTCTTGCGGCCGCGGGCGGGCTTCTTCTCCTTGGTCGGGCAGTCCATGTTCACGCAGATGCGCCACGGGCCGCGCGCCGTGTTGACCACCACGATGGGAGCGCCGCACTCGGGGCAGGTCTCACCCGTCGCCTCGAGCTTACCGCGCGCCGGTAGAGGATAGCTCACGCCACAGTCATCGTAGTTGGTGCAGCGGATAAAGCGCTTGCCGCTCTTCTCGCTCTTGTGCGCGATCAGGTCGCCATGGCGTCCGGCCTCGGCGCACACCTTGCACTCGCCCACCTTAAGGTCAGGCTCGTAGTTGGTGGGGCACCTCGGGTTCACGCAGATCTCGAAAGCCTTCTGGCGGAACGGCTGACACTTGATGCGCGGCGCGCCGCACTCGGGGCACACGGCGGCCTCGCCCTCGAGCGGGCTCACCTTGACGCCGCTCGGCACCGGATAGGTCACGTCGCAGTCGGGCCAGCCCATGCAGCCAATGAAGCTGCCGCGGGTCTTGGCGCTCGTCTTCATAACCAGGTCCTTGCCGCACTTGGGGCAGGCGCCCACGCGCGCATCGGCCGTGACGGCGTCGCTGATGGCGTCGCCCAGCTCCTGCGTATGCTTGAGCAGCTCGTCGAGCACGCCGGCCAGCAGCGCACGCGAGTGCGTCACGACATGCTCTTCGGTGTCCTCGCCGCGCTCGACGCGAGTCATGTCGCCGTCGAGCTCGCTGGTCATATCGGGGCTCGTGATGCGCGGGGCAAATTGCGTCAGCGCATCGATGATGGCGATGCCCAGCTGGCTCGGCTCAACGGGATCATTTTTGAGATAGCGCACGGCATACAGGCGCTCGATGATGCTCGCACGCGTGGACTTGGTACCCAGGCCGCGCTTTTCCATCTCCTGCACGAGCTTGCCCTGGCTGTAGCGCGCGGGCGGCTCGGTCTGCTTGGCCTCGAGTTTAATGTCGAAAACGTCGACCGTATCGCCCTGCTCCAGCGGCGGCATCTGCTCGTCGCGCTTAAGTCCATACGGATACGCCTCGCGGAAGCCCGGAGTCACGAGCACATCGCCCGAAGCCACGAACGGCTCACCGTTCACGTCGAGCTCGAGCTTGGTGTTCTCGATGGTCGCGGGACCCATAAGCGTCGCCAGGAAGCGACGGGCGATGAGGTCGTAGAGCTTGCGCTGGCCGCCGTCGAGCGTGGACGGATCGCCCTCGCCCGTGGGGTAGATAGGCGGGTGGTCGGTGGTCTCGACTTTACCGCGCGTGGGCTTCATGGGACCAGCGAGTACCTTTTTGCACACGGGCGCCAGCGCCGGGTTGATCTTTGCCAGGTCACTCACCACGGCGCCCAAATCGAGCGTCGCGGGATACACGGTGTTGTCGACACGCGGGTAGCTGATGAGGCCCGCCATGTAGAGGGACTCGGCGATGCGCATGGTACGTGCAGGTGAGATGCCCTCGGCCGCGGCGGCAGCCTGCAGCGAGGTCGTCGCAAACGGCGTGGGCGGCTGCTGCTTGCGGGAGCGCTTGGTCACCGCGGCGACGGTTGCCGTCGTAGCGCCGTCGACGTGGCCGTACGCCGTCTCGGCAGCATCTTTGTCGGTAAAACGTGTCGTCTTGTGCGCAATCTTAAAGCGGTCATCCTCGGCAGCACCCTGAGCGGCACCCATGCCGCGAATCTGCCAATAGTCCTCGGGCACAAACGCCATGCGTTCGCGTTCGCGCTCGACCACCAGGGCGAGCGTCGGAGTCTGCACGCGGCCGGCGGAGCGCACGTTGCCAAAGCCGCCAAACTTGGCGAGCGTCAGGTAGCGCGTGAGCACCGCGCCCCAAATGAGGTCGATGTGCTGGCGGCTCTCGCCGGCGTCGGCCAGATTCTGGTCGAGCGAGACAAGATTATCGAAGGCCTGCGTAATCTCGGCCTTGGTAAACGAAGAATACTGGGCGCGGGCGACCGGCAAGTCGGGCGCAACCTCGCGCACCTTGTTGAGGGCGTCCGAACCGATCAGTTCGCCCTCGCGGTCGAAGTCCGTGGCGATAATGACGCTGTCGGACTTCTTGGCAAGGTTCTTGAGCGAGCGGATGAGCTCCTTCTCGGCCGGCAGCTTAATGACGGGCGCCCAGGTGAGGTAAGGCAGGCTCTCGAGCTTCCAGCCCTTGATGGAGATACCATCGGCAAGAAACGGCTTGCGCTTGGTGTCGTACGGCGGGCGGGCCAAGCCATCGGGCATATCGGCCGGCAGCATCTCACCGTCCTCGGTGACCGAATACCAGCCCAGCTTTTTATCGAACAGCACGCTGTCGCAAAAATCGGGCGCAAGGATGTGACCGGCAAGGCCGATCGTCACGCACTCCTCGCCCTTCCACTCAAAACGGTAGATGGCGGTGTTGTACACCTTGTCCTTTTTGGGCTTGCCCGTGGACAGACGCTCGGCGATCTGACGCGCGGCGTCGTTTTTCTCGGCGATGATGAGCTTCAAAAGAGGCTCCTATCTCGTATCTCTGCGGCTACGCCCGCCCGTATGGCGGCCGACTTACGCCCTTGCTTGCTCAATCTGCCCGATGAGCCAATCGCACCAGGCATCCATGCCCTCGCCCTTGCGCGCGCTCACGGCAAACCGCGGCGCTTGCGGATTGAGGTCATCGAGTGTCTTAGTATACCTATCCATGTCAAAATCGAAAGCCGGAGCCACGTCGACCTTGTTGAGCAGCTGCGCGCCGGCGTGTTGGAAGATACCCGGGTACTTGATGGGCTTGTCGTCGCCCTCGGGCACCGAGAGGATCATGATGGACAGGTTCTCGCCCAGGTCAAAGTCGACCGGGCAGACCAGGTTACCCACGTTTTCGATAAAGATGACGTCGATGTTCTCCAGACCCACAGCCTGGTCGAAGGCATCGACGGCCTCCATGATCATGTTGCCCTCGAGGTGGCACAGGCCGCCCGTGTTGATCTGGATGGCGGGCATGCCGGCTTCCTTCATGGTGATGGCGTCGACATCCGAGGCGATATCGCCCTCGATGACGGCGCAGCGCAGGCCGGCCTTGTCACGCAGGCGCTCGTTGGTGCCCAGAATCGTGGTGGTCTTACCCGAGCCGGGGCTCGACAGCACGTTGATCACGTAGGTGTTCGTCTGCTCAAATCGCTGACGTAGCTGATCTGCCAGGCGCTCGTTGCGCGACAGAATCGGCGATGCAATATCAATCGTTTTCTCGGCCATACTTAGCGCTCCTTACTTTTGCCCCTTTATACCCCATCACTAGATGGCTGGGCGGACTAATCGTCGGGGGTTTCGATCTCGATGCTCGCGATATCGAGCTCGCGGCCGTGCAGCAGACGCACGTTGGCGCCTCCGCACTGGGGGCAGCGACAATGGAAGCGGTCGTGATCGAAGACCTCGCCGCAGTCCAGGCACTCACTTTGCGGATGAATCTCCTCCACGGCAAGCTCGCAGCCCTTCGTGAGCGGATCCTCGTCGCGAAATGTCTCCCAGGCAAAGTCGAGCGCCTCGCGCACGACCTCGGTCATATCCCCGATACGCAGCGTTACCAAAACGGCGCGCGAGGCCCCCGCCCCACGCGCCGCGCGAATCACTGTATCGAGTATGCCGTTGACAATGCCAACCTCGTGCATACCGTTTTACTCCTCGTCGTCCTCGTCGTCCGAGAACAGGTCCAGACGGCTCACGAACAGGCCCTCCTTGCCCTCGCGCGCGGTGATGACCACACGGGCGACGGCGAGCGAGATCTCGTAGAGCGAGAGCAGGGCGCCGTACATAAGGCCCAGGGTGACGGGCGAGCCGTCGGGCGTGATCACGGCCGAAGCCACGAGCAGGCCCACGTACACATAGCGCCAAGCGCTGCGGAAGGCGGCGTAGGACACGATGTGGAAAACGGACAAGTAGAAGATGATGAGCGGCAGCTCAAACGCCACGCCAAAGCCGATCATAAAGAGCAACTCCATGTTGACGTAGTTCTCCAGGTCGGGCAGCGCGGTGGCGACGGCCGAGGTCTCGCCGATGAGCCACTCAAAGCCGGCCGGAATGATGATGAAGTAGCAGAAGATGGCGCCCAGGAAGAAGAGCAGCGTCGATGCGAGCACCGTGGGCACGACCCATTTGCGCTCGTTGGGACGCAGCGCCGGCAGGAAAAATGCCAGAATCTGCCAGATGATCATGGGCGTGCACATGACCACGGCCATCTTGATGGCCAGCGAGAAGCGCAGGCCAAAACCGCCGAGCGTGGTGGTGATGTAGAACTTACCGTCCGGCACAAACGAGCGGATGGGATCCTCGAGGATATCGAGCACCACGGGCGTGGCAAAGTACAGCACGATGGCGGCGGCAAACACCGACACGACCACGATGGTCAGGCGGCGACGGAGCTCTCCCAGGTGATCGAAGAGCGGCATACGCGCAGGTCCGATAGGCATTACTCATCGCCTCCCTTCGGGGCATCGGCGGCAGCAGTCTCGGCAGCGTCCTCGGCCTCGAGCTCGCGAGCGAGCTGGTCGACGACAGCCTTGCGCTTGCGGGGACGGCGGGCGTAGAGGTCAGCCGTCGTGGGCTCTGCCGGCTCGGGCTCCGGCTCTGCAGCAGGCTCGGGCTCGACGGCAGCATCAGCAGCAACGGCAGGCTCTGCACCCTCGGCCTCCTCGGCAACACCTTCGCCCTCAGCAGCACCCTCGCTTGCGGCCTTCTCGGCAGCAAGACGGGCGCGACGCTCGGCAAAGGTCTCCTTCTTGGCGGGTGCTGCCTTCTCGGCGGCATCCTCGTCCGCATCGGAATCGTCGTCGGTCGCAGCAGCCTTCTTGGGCTTGACCGGGGCCGACGCGGCCTCGCTTACCGGATCGATAATCTCGGACTGAACAACGGCCGTCATCTTTTCCTGCGTCTCGCGAAACTGACGGATGGCACGGCCGATCGTGCGGCCCATCTGCGGGAGCTTATCCGGGCCAAACAGCAAAAAGCCGAAGACCACGATGATTGCCAGCTCACCCTCTCCAATACCAAACACACATACCTCCAAGGCTCGATGTGAGTCGAGCCCGCACCGCGCCATTCGGCCGGAACTCGTCTATTCATTCGGTCAAGTATAGCGCCCGGACGCCAAAACGTCCGAGCGCATCACAAACATATGCCAAACGGCACGCCCTTTTGGGGCAAAGATTATGCAGCGGTGATTGAAATCTCCTGGTCGACACCCAACAGCTGAACCACGCGCATCACCTGAGGCTGCACGTTGACGCAGCTAAAGCGCTTGCCGTGGTCGGCCGCGTGGTGCGCGGCGCCCACGAGCACGCCAATGCCCGTCGAATCGATGTAGCTCACCTGGGCAAAATCGAGCTCAACGGCCTCAGTGGGCTGCTCGAGCGCCAGGTCGATGGCATTGCGCAGGCTATCGGCGTTAGAGATATCGATCTCGCCGGTTACCTTAATGGTGTAGAGCTCTGGCGTGGGGTTGGTGGAAATACCCAAATCCATGTATACGCTCCTTTACGTATCGAAAGTGCGGATAGTACGGGAAGCCGCGCGTTAGGCGCGCTCGGCACGCGCAAGCTCGGCAGCGACGAGCTTAACGGCCAGCACCAACACATCGAGCGCGGCCTCCAGGTCCTCAACCGTGGGATAGCTCGGCGCGATGCGGATGTTGGTGTCGCGCGGATCCTTGCCATAAGGCCAGGTGGCACCAGCCGGCGTGAGCTTGACGCCCAGGTCGGCACAAAGCGCGGCGACCTTTTGGGCCGAGCCCTCGGGACCATCGAAGCTTACAAAGTAGCCGCCGCGGGGGTGCGTCCAGGTGGCGCAGCCCGTGTCGCCCAAGCCCTCGGTGAGCTTGCGCTCGACGGCCTCAAAGCGCGGGCGCAGGAACTCGGCATGCTTTTTCATGTGCTCCTTAACCGCCTCGATGGTGGGAAGGAAGCGCACGTGACGCAGCTGGTTGAGCTTGTCGGCGCTGATGAGGCCGGCCTTCAGGCGCTTGGAGAACTCGGCGATAACCGCGGGGCTCGCACCGATAAAGCCGATGCCGGCGCCCGGGAAGGTGATCTTGGACGTCGAGGCAAAGGCCACCACACGGTCCTCGGTGCCCGCCGTGCGAGCGAGGTCAAAGATGTTTGCGAGCTCGTCGGTCTCGTCGTACAGGTCGTGCACGCAGTAGGCGTTGTCCCAGAAGATGCGAAAATCGGGCGCGGCCGTGGGCATCTCGACTAGGCGGCGCACGGTGTCCTCGCTAAAGGTGATGCCCGTGGGGTTGGAATACTTGGGCACGCACCAGATACCCTTGATGGAGTCGTCGGCAGCAACCAGGCGCTCGACCTCGTCCATGTCGGGGCCGTTGTCGGTCATCGCAACGGGGACATTCTCGATACCCAGATCGGCGGTGATGCCAAAGTGGCGATCGTAGCCGGGAACGGGGCACAGGAACTTGACCTTCTTACCGTCGTGCGCGGCCTCGTAGGCGTCCCAGGGCTCGCTGCCGCACGAGCCACAACGCCAGAACATGCCGGCGATGTCATGCTCGATCAAAAGGCTCGACGAACCCAGCACGAGCGTCTGCTCGGCGGGGCAGCCCAGGAACTCCCCTGCCAACTTGCGTGCCGAGGGAATACCCTCGAAGCAGCCGTAGTTGGAACAATCGACGTTGCCATCGTGCAGATCGGCGTCGGCATTGAGGATATCGAGCATGGGGCGCGAGATGTCCACCTGGGAGGGCGACGGCTTGCCGCGAGCCATGTCGAGCGCCAGGCCCTTGGCCTTGACCTCGGCGACCTCGGCTTCGAGCGCCTCGATGGCGGCATCGAGTTCGGTGGTTTCCATCTTCTGGTAGATCGTCTGCATGGGTGCGACCTTTCGCGAAGCGGTACGTTGCAGTTCGTCTAAGTATAGACCGCCACCGCCGCAACGGTATGAAGCCGTGATAGATTAAGTTCATCGCAATGAATTACGAATCGCCGCGCATGGCGGCGTGGGGCGCCCAAGGAGGCACTATGGAGTACGGATCGTTTAGGGCCGAGGAATTCGGCGACCTGCAGCGCCTGGTCGACGGGCTGTTTTACGACCGCCATGCCATCGACCGCCTGGACCTGATCGTACAGGCCGAAATCTTGGACCTGGCGCCCGATCTCATGGAAATCGTCAACCTGCTACCGCCCGGCTATTACGACCGCCAGTCGCTGTGTGACCAGCTTAACTCGGCCCTAGCCGCCCACGGCTGGGGCGCCGTCTACGGAACCGTGGAATAAGCCTCGAGGCCGGCGATTTGGCCCGCTTCCCGACCTTGGCGAGGCTTGTTTTAGGGCTTGTGGCCAAAAAAGGGCAAATATGAGTACTGTTACCTTTTTAGTAGCAGCGATTCTTGGTCGAAATCAGCAAAACTCGACTTGAAACTGGTCGCGCGCGCAGACGTGGTGTAAGAGCGTCCTGAGGTCCGTCGCTGCAAATCC
>CABQJK010000020.1 GCA_902464495.1 uncultured Collinsella sp.
TCCGTACATGTACGGATGAATGTGGGGAGTGTTCGGATGAAGTTGATAATCAAGGCCAATGACTAGGTCGGAAAAATTCTTAAAAAAGTTCTTGCCCTGAGCTGATTCGTCCGTATAATAAACTTCGTTGCTTGAGAGCACGCACCTATTCCTCGGTAGCTCAATGGTAGAGCACGCGGCTGTTAACCGCGCTGTTGTAGGTTCGAGTCCTACCCGGGGAGCCAGGTTGTAAAACCCGTCGCTTATGCGGCGGGTTTTTTCATGCCGCGACCACTTGACTCGGACGTTGCCATATCAACATTTCGTGTCGAGGATGTAATCCCGCGACCCATCACCTCAACATGGCGCGGTCGTTGTAGAATATTGCAATGATTGCTCCCACGACATGGTGCCGTGAGCACCAGATAAGGAGATTCTTGTGTCTGAGACCATTAACGGCAGCCTGAGCGTCTCGAACGACGTTATTGCCGATATTGCCGGTTATGCCGCGATGACGTGCTACGGCGTCGTCGGTATGGCCGAACAGCTCCAGGGCGCCGAGAGCGTGCGCCTGCTTGCCGGCCAGCGCCTCCGCAAGGGCGTGCTTGTTTCCGCCGACGAGAACGGCCTTACGGTCGACCTTCACGTCGTGCTCGAGAACGGCGTCAACATGAAGTCCGTCTGCCACAATCTTTCGAGCTCCGTCGCCTTCACCCTGCAGGAGATCGCCCAGATCGATCCCGCCAGCCTTAAGATCGGCATTCACATCGACGCGCTCAAGAGCCGTCTGAACTAGCATCCGAATACGGAGATTTCACCACTCATGATTGCAAAGACCATTCGCACCTGTTTTCCGATCGCTGCGGCTGCCGTTTCCGAAAAGGCCGAGGAGATCAACAAGCTCAACGTCTTCCCCGTACCCGACGGCGACACCGGCACCAACATGTCGCTCACGCTCGCTTCGGTGACTAAGGAGCTTTCCGCACTTCCCGCCGACGCCGACATGGAGGCCATTGCCGGCGCCATCACCCACGGCTCCCTGATGGGCGCCCGCGGCAACTCCGGTGTCATCACCTCGCAGATTCTGCGTGGTGTGGCCGAGGGCCTTGTCTCTGCCGATGAGCCCATTACGTCCGCCAATATCGCCTTCGCCTTCCGTCGTGCCGTCAAGGTTGCCTTCCAGGCTGTCCGTAAGCCCATCGAGGGCACGATCCTCACGGTCCTGCGTGATGTTTCGACCAAGGCAGACGAGTGCGAGAAGAAGAAGTTCTCTGCCGAGGATGCGCTCGACGCCATCGTCGTCGAGGCCTACCAGTCCGTCGCCCGCACGCCCGACCTGCTGCCCGTCCTCAAGGAGAACGGCGTGGTCGACTCCGGTGCCTTTGGCTTTGCCATCTTCTTGGAGAACTTTGTTGCCGCCGCCCTTGGTCGCAGCACCGTGGTCGAGGATTTCTCCGCCACGTTTGATTCCGCTGGCTCTGCCCGTGACGCCGCTCTTGACCGCGTGGAGATCGAGGCCAACGACGACTGGGAGGGCTCGGAGTTCCGCTACTGCAACGAGTTCCTCTTTAAGGCCGACGCCCCGTTTGACGAGGACGAGTGCCTGAAGTTCCTGGGCTCCATGGGCGACTGCGAGCTGCTCGTGGGCGCCTATCCCGACTACAAGATCCACGTGCACTCCAACACCCCCAACCTGGTGCTCGAGCACATGCTGCAGCTCGGTCAGATCTACGAGGTCTTTATCCACAACATGGAGATGGAGGCCCACGACCGTACCGCTAAGATCCACGAGGACCAGGAGAAGGCCGCCGAGCCCGCGAAGGCCCTGGGCTTTGTCGCCGTTGCCGCCGGTTCCGGCGAGGCCGACATCCTCAAGTCCCTCGGCGTCGATGTGATCGTGTCGGGCGGCCAAACCATGAACCCCTCGACCGCCGACCTGCTGGGCGCCGTCGACCAGGTCAACGCGACCTCGGTTATCATCCTGCCCAACAACGGCAACATCCGCATGGCTGCCGAGGCCGCTGCCTCCGCCTGCACCGACAAGAAGGTCGCCGTCGTTCCCACCAAGACCGTCCCGCAGGCCTTCTCCGCGCTGTTCGCTGTCCTGCCCGATTCCGAGCTCGAGGACGCCGTTGCCGCCATGGTCGACGCCATCAGCGAGGTTCGCGATGGCGAGGTCACCCGTGCCGTGCGCGATTCCAGCGCCTCCGACGGTTCGCCAATTCACTCCGGTGACGTCATGGGCATCATTGCCGGCTCCATCGATGTCGTCGGCTCCGACGTGAAGCAGGTCACGCTCGATTGCATCAACCGCATGCAGGAGGAAGAGGAGGGCGACGCGCTGACGATTCTGGCCGGCGAGGAGCTGTCCGATGAAGCCTTCCAGGAGATCGTCGACGCTATCGAGGAGGCTCAGCCCGACCTGGAGATCGACGCCCATCGTGGCGAGCAGCCGCTCTATCCCGTGATCTTCTCGATCGAGTAGGCATCTGCCTATGTCCGAGCTCTGCTCCGTGCCGCGCGTCTCGGATCGCTTTGCCCAGAGCAATGCGCTCGACGAGGATATCGCGCGACTCAAATATGTTTCGGGTAAACGTGAGGAGGCCCTTCGCCGTCTGGGAATTCGGACGGTGGGGGACCTCCTTCTCCATATCCCTCATCGATACCTGGACTTTACGCGCTCCTGGTCCATCGAGATGGCGCCCATCGGTACCGTGTGCACCATCATCGCCACGGTCGACCGTATCGTTCAAAAGAAGCCGCGTCCGCGCATGCAGGTGACCGAGGTCTCACTCGTTGATGAGACGGGCGTGCTGCAGGTCGCCTTTTTCCGTCAGCCTTGGATTGCCCAGCAGCTTAAGCAGGGCGACCGCCTGGCCGTGATGGGCAAGGTTGAGTTTGCCTACGGTTTTAAGCAGATGGCCTCGCCGCACTTTGAAAAGCTCGATGAGGGGCGTGCTGCGGGCACCATTTTGCCGGTCCATTATGTGAGTGACGGCGTGAGCCAGGCGTGGATGCGCCGCATCGTAAGTGGCGCGCTCGAGGTCGTCGGCAATCCCTTCGATCCGATTCCCGCACGCTTGCGCGTCAAGCGCCGCCTGATGAGCAATGCCCGTGCGCTTCGATCGATCCATTTTCCCTCGAGCATGGCTGAGCGCGATATCGCGCGCGCACGGCTTGCCTACGAGGAGTGCCTCTACCTGCAGCTGGCGCTGCGCCTGCGCAACGACGGCGGCCTGGTCGATGTGGTACCCTATGCCCACGCCGCGGGCGAGCACCTGGCCGCGCTTAAGCAGGCCCTGCCGTTTTCGCTGAGCGACGAGCAACAGGCCGCGTTCCAAGATATCCTGCGCGATATGTGCGATGGCGGGCGCGTGATGAACCGCCTGCTGCTGGGCGATGTCGGTACCGGCAAGACCGCTGTTGCCGCCTACGCGCTGGCTGTGGCTGCCGATAGCGGCACGCAGGCCTGCGTTATGGCGCCCACGGGCGTGCTGGCGCGTCAATATGCCGATAAGACCGGCCCCTTGCTCTCGCAGGCTGGTATGACCTGGGCGCTCCTGACGGGCGCCACGCCGGCGGCCGAGCGCGAGCGGATCCATGCCCAGCTGGAATCGGGCGAGCTCGATGTCCTCTTTGGCACCCACGCGGTCCTTTCGGATAACGTGGCGTTTAAGTATCTGTCGCTCGTAGTCATCGATGAGCAGCACCGGTTTGGCGTCGGCCAACGCAATGCCTTGCGCGCGAAGGGCCCCGGTGCCGATCTGCTCGTTATGACGGCAACGCCCATCCCGCGTACGCTGGCGCTTTCGGTCTACGGCGATCTGGACACGAGTATCATCCGCCATCGGCCCGTCCCTGGCGCTGGCGTGACGACACGCGTGCTTACCGAGTCGAGCCGCGACCTTGCCTATGGCGCCATCCGCGAGGCGCATGAAAAGGGTCAGCAGGCCTACGTGATTTGCCCGCTCGTGGAGCCGAGTGACTCGGCCGATGATCTGGAGGACGTGCCCGGTATCGCCCGCGACGACGAGGGCCGCGTGACGGTCCCTGTGCCGCTGCACGATACGGCGACCGAGCTCGATCGCCTGCGTCTGGCGTTGCCGGGTCTTGCCATCGAGCGCCTTCACGGCCGCATGCCAGCGGGGGAGAAGGACCAGGTTATCGATGCCTTTAAGCGTGGCGAGATTGACGTGCTCGTCTCGACTACGGTGGTCGAGGTGGGCGTCGACGTGCCTAACGCCACCGTCATGGTCATCGAGAACGGGGAGCGCTTTGGTTTGGCTGCTCTGCACCAGCTGCGCGGTCGCGTGGGCCGTGGCAGCGTGTCGGGCACGTGCCTGGTCATGACGCACTCCAAGGGCAACGGCGGCGCTTCGGCAGCACAAGATCGCCTGCAATCGCTCGAGAAGACCTCGGATGGCTTTACGCTCGCCCAGATGGACCTGCGTCTGCGCCACGAGGGCGAAATCCTGGGGTACCGCCAGCATGGCGGAGTGACCCTGCGCTTTGTCGACCTGGATGCCGACGAGGAGCTGATCGAGTGGGCCCATTTGGACGCGGTCGAGCTCTTGCGGTATGCTTGCAACCTTGACTC
The DNA here is from genome assembly GCA_902464495.1 of uncultured Collinsella sp. Classification (GTDB taxonomy): domain Bacteria; phylum Actinomycetota; class Coriobacteriia; order Coriobacteriales; family Coriobacteriaceae; genus Collinsella. The sequence goes on from CABQJK010000020.1 coordinate 4,577, forward strand.
CGTGGCGACGCGTCCCTTGCGCGACGCGGTCGCCATGCGTTATCGACATATCTTTAAGGAGGTCAGCGGAGGATGAGAATCATCGGCGGCGAATGGCGCGGTCGTAAGATCGAGGAGCCCCGTGGTCGCGATGTCACCCGCCCCACGACTGATCGCGTGCGCGAGGCGTGCGCATCTATGGTCATGTCGGCATTCGACTTCGATCTGGACGAGGTCTGCGTGCTGGACGCCTTTGGCGGCTCCGGTGCCTTAGGGTTAGAGATGCTCTCACGTGGTGCCCGCTCACTCACGACGTTCGAGATCGATCGGAATGCCGCGCGTCTTATTACCAAGAATATCGAGTCACTCTGCCGTGACCGTGCGCGTTGGCGCGTGGTGACGGGCGATATGCTGGCAAGCGCCTCGCGCGGTCGTGTTCCGGGTGGTCCCTTCGACTTGGTTCTGCTCGACCCTCCGTATGCCTTTGGTGCCGAGCCGGTTCAGGAACTGCTGCAGAACCTTGCCGAGCAGGGCCTGCTAGCCCCTGGCGCGTACGCCCTGTTTGAGCATGCCGCCGCTGACGCGGGCGCGCATCCGGCCGACTTTGAGACCGTGCGCGAGAAGCGCTACGGCATCACCTCGGTCGACCTGCTGCGCTGGGTCGGCGATAGCAAGGACGATAGCGCCGATACTAACGAAAACGACGAGGCAGTATCCCCGGAGGATGCCCATGAGTGACACCATCAACCGCGTAATCGTCCCGGGCACCTTTGACCCCATCACCTTTGGCCACATCGACGTCATTCGCCGTGCACGCCGCATCTTTCCCAGCGTGATCGTGGCTGTCGCCGAGTCGCAGGGCAAAAACGGCGTGGGTACCACCTTTATGCTCGACGAGCGCGTGGCGCTGGCCCGCGAGGCACTGGGCGATATCGAAGGCGTCGAGGTCCTGCCCTTTACCGGCCTGTTGGTCGACTTCGCACGCGAGCAGGGCGCCGGTGCCGTGGTCAAGGGTCTGCGTGCCATGACCGACTTTGAGTACGAGCTTCAGCAGGCCGACCTCAACTACCGCCTGGACAACGAGCTGGAGTCCATCTTTGTCATGAGTGCGCCGCAGTACGGATATATCTCGAGCTCGGTGGTCCGACAGATTGCCTCGCTTGGCAGCGACGTGTCGACGTTTGTGCCGCCCAACGTGGTCGAAGCGCTCAAACATCGCTTTTCGTGACGTTTTTTATTGCCTGGTGGCATGTGGTAAACTAGCACGATGATATGTTACCTATGAAAGGAGACCGGATGCCGGGCGAGAATTTTCCTGGCGATAGGATCGTCAGCTTGGTCGATGAGCTCGAAGGGCTGATCGAGGAAGCCAAGCCGCCTTTCGGCAAGAACGCTCAGTTCAAGGTCATCGACGCCGACGTGTTTTTCAACATCCTCGACGAGATCCGCATGAGCTATCCCGAGGAGTGGCAGAAGTCCCGCCGTATCCTCAAGGAGCGCGAGGAGCTTATGGCTTCCGCCGCCGCTCAGGCCGATTCCATCATCGCCGACGCTCAGCAGCAGGCCCTCACCATCGCCGGTGAGCAGGAAATTGTCCGCCTAGCACAGCAGCAGGCCGATGATATCCGCGACCGTGCCCAGCAGTACGAGCGCGAGACGCGTTATGCCGCCGAGGACTATGCCGAGCAGGTCTTTACGCACCTGGAGGAGAATCTCAAGAGCCTGACCGGCACCGTCACCCGTTGCCGTCAGCAGCTCAACGAGGGTGCCGCCCAGCAGAACGGTCAGTGGTAATGGCTGAGTTCCCGAGTGTTACCGTCGACCTTTCCGAGCAGCTCGAGTTTCCCGGAGACTCGTATCCGCTGACCGGTAAGGTCGATGTGACCACCTACACGGTGGGCGAGAAGGAGTACCAGCTACAGGATGGTATTGACTATGATGTGGTCTTTACCAATGCCGGCACCGGTGTTCTGCTCACGGGCATGGTCCGCGCGCACGCTACCGGCGAGTGCGATCGCTGCCTGGAGCCCGCTTCGTTTGATATTGCCGGCGAGATCGAGGAGTTCTACCTCTTTAACGAGCCCGAGGATCCCGAGGCCTACGAGGACGGTTACGAGCTGCTGGGCGAGGATCGCATCGTCGATCTGGGTGAGCCCATCAACGACGCGGTCGTCATGGATACTCCGTTCGTGGTTCTCTGCAAGCCCGATTGCCGCGGTCTTTGCCCGGTCTGCGGTGGTAATCTCAACGTCGAGCAATGCGATTGCGCTGCCCAGGCAGAGGCCGAATGGGCCGAAGCCACGGAAAATCCATTTGCAGCATTAAAGAATCTCAAGCTTGATGAGTAAAACTGTGGTAATATCGCTACTTGCGCGTAATCGCCACACTGGATAGTTCATAAGGAAGGTCACTATGCCCGTACCTAAACAAAAGCAGGGTCGTATCCGCACTCACACCCGTCGTTCCGCCAACATGAAAATCTCGGCTGCGGCTCAGTCCACGTGCCCCCGTTGCGGCGCTGTCAAGCTCCCGCACCACGTGTGCCCCAGCTGCGGTTTCTACAAGGACCGCGAGGTTATCGTTACCGAGTAACTGTATACTCTGGATACGATGCCGTTCCAAATGGAACCACAATGGCCGGCTCAATGAGTCGGCCATTTTTGTATAAGGAGCATGTATATGAGTAGCGTTCGCGTTTGTGTAGACGTTGTGGGTGGAGACGAGAAGCCCCAGGTTGTTCTCGATGGTATTGAGGCCGCCCTTGCGGCCGACCCCGATATCGAGGTCCTGGCTGCCGGCCCTGCCGAAATCGTCAATCCCTTTGCCGCTTCCCATGCGCGCGTCGAAGCCCTGGAGGCTCCCGACGTTATCGCCATGGACGACGATCCCATTCGTGCCGTGATGACCAAGCGCAAGTCTTCGATTGTGCTTTCCTGCCGTGCCATTAAGAAGGGCAACGCGGACGCGTTCTTCTCCGCTGGCTCCACTGGTGCCATGACCGCAGCCGCCACCGCCTATGTGACGCCCTTTAGGTATCAGGCCGAGGGCAAGAAGCAGCCGGTGCGCCCCTGCCTCACCAATGCACTTCCCAACCGCGCCGGCGGCCTGACGGTGTTGTGCGATATGGGTGCCAACCCCGATGTCGAGGTTGACGATATGGTGCGCTTTGCCCAGATGGGTAGCGCCTATGCCCGCGTCGTCTTGGGTATCGAGCATCCCCGCGTGGGTCTTCTTGGTAACGGTACCGAGGATGAGAAGGGCTCCAACTTTACCAAGGCCTGCCTCCCGGCTATGAAGGCTGCCGTCCCCGGCTTTGTGGGCAACTGCGAGGGCACCGATATTACCTCGGGTAATTTTGACGTTGTCGTTGCCGACGGCATGTCGGGAAACATTGCCCTTAAGGCCACCGAGGGCGCTGCCAAGTTTTTGCTGCAGGAGCTCAAGGGCGCCTTTACGTCCTCGTTCGGCACCAAGATCGCCGCGCTGCTCATGAAGCAGCAGATGCGCGAGATAAAGGCCAAGCTTTCGGGTGACGCCAAGGGCGGCGCGATTCTTTTGGGCTTGCGCGGCGTGGTCCTGATCGGCCATGGTGCCACCTCGGTCGAGGCCGTCAAAAACGGTACGCTCGCCGCAGCCGAGGCGGTTCGCGCCGGGCTGGTCGAGAACGTCGCCAACTCCATGGACGGTATCGTTTTGTAAGAGCGAGTTAGAGCGCTGTTATGTGCCTCGCGGCCTGCGTCGTGGGGTAGAATCAAAACCGTGTCTTGGTGCCGCCCGCGCGGCGCCAATCTTTTGGTATTCATGCACTATGAGAGGAAGCGCTATGGACCGCTCCGAAATCTTCGACAAGATCGCCGAGGTCGCTGCTGACGTTCTGGGCGTCGATGTTGCCGAAATTAGCGATGAGACCACGTTTGACGATCTCGATGCCAATTCGCTCGAGCGCCTGCAGCTGGTTACGGCTATCGAGGACGAGTTCAACCTCGAGATCGATGACGAGACCCTGCTCTCGCTCAACTCTGTCGCCGACGCTGTCGACGCGATTGAAAACGCCAGGGAGGCTTAGGTCTTGGCTTTATCCGAACGACTTACGCGCGCACAGGAGATTCTGGGCCACGAGTTCAATGACAAGGTGCTGCTGCGCGCGGCGCTCACGCATCCCTCGGCCGTCGAGGGCCAGCCGGTCTCTGCCAGCTATGAGCGCCTTGAGTTTTTGGGCGATTCCATTTTGGGCGCCGTCGTCGCCCGTTCACTCTTTGAGTCCTATCCCGAGTTTGACGAGGGCAAGCTCACGCGCCTGAAGGTGTCCCTTGTCTCGGGCGCCACGCTGTCCGAGGTGTCGCATGAGCTGGGCATCGACGACATCATTATCTTTGGTGCCTCCGAGACCGGTACCGGTGCGCGCGGCCTGCACTCGGCGCTCGAGAACGTATACGAGTCGCTCGTGGGTGCGCTGTACCTGGATGCCGGTTGGGATGTTGCGGCGGACTTTATCCATCGTACGCTCAAGCCACATTTGGCTTCCGAGCGTGCCGAGCACCCCGCGAACCCCAAATCGTTCTTGCAGGAGTGCGTGCAGGCGGACGGCCACGAGCCTCCCGCGTATAAGCTGGTCGGCTCCGAGGGCCCCGCGCATGCGCCCACCTTTACCGCTGTGGTGCTCATCGACGGTATTCGCCAGGGCCGCGGCACCGGTTCCTCCAAGAAGGAGGCCGAGGGAGCCGCTGCGCTCGAGGCGCTCGACCGCATGGGTTACACCACTAACGGCGTGATTCTCAACAAGAAGCCTGTTTAAGCGAGGAACCGTGTATCTCAAGTCCCTCACGCTCAAAGGGTTCAAGTCGTTTGCCGACCGCGCCCATATGACGTTTGAGCCGGGCCTAACCGTCATCGTCGGTCCCAACGGCTCGGGAAAATCGAACATCTCTGACTCGATTCTGTGGGTCCTGGGCGAGCAGAGCGCCAAGCAGCTGCGCGGCCAGGCCATGGAGGACGTCATCTTCTCGGGCTCGTCGGCGCGCAAGCCGGTGGGTGTGGCCGAGGTCACGCTGGTGCTCGATAATTCGGACCATATGCTGCCTGTCGACTTTGACGAGGTGGCTATCACTCGCCGCATGTATCGCTCGGGCGAAAGCGAGTACCTCATCAACTCGAGCCCGTGCCGCCTGATGGACATCCAGGACATCCTGCACGATTCGGGACTGGGCAAGGATACGCATTCCATCATCAGCCAGGGCAAGCTCGATGCCATTTTGCAGAGCCGCCCCGAGGAGCGCCGTGCCCTCATTGAGGAGGCCGCCGGCATCTCCAAGCACAAGCGTCGTAAGGAACGTGCGCTCAAAAAGATTAAATCGATGGACGAGCACCTAACCCGTGCCCGCGATATCAACAAGGAAATCGCCCGTCAGTTGCGACCGCTGGAGCGTCAGGTCGATCGCGCGCGCAAGTACAAAGAGCTGTCCTCGCGCGCGAACGAGCTTACGCAGATGCTGGCCGTCGACGAGCTGCGTTCGCTGCAGTCGCAGTGGAACGACTTGGAGAGCCGCTCCAAGGAGGGTGCTGCCGAGCTTGAGCTTGCGCAGTACCGCTTGGGCGAAAAGGAACGCGAGCTCGAGAAGCTCCAGGTCATGCTCGAGGAAAAGGGCCTGTTTGTGGGCGATCTGGGCGAGCAGCGCCGCCATATGCAAGACGTGGTCGGTCGCATTAACTCCGATATGCGCCTGCTCGAGGAAAAGGGCCACAATATGGTGTCGCGCCTGTCCGACATGCGCGGCCAGATCTCGAGCTCCGAGCATCAGCGTCGTCGCGTTGTCGAGGAGCTCGAGGATGCACGTGCGCAGCGCGAGGAAGTGACCGGCGCGCACATGCAGGCCCAGGAGGACGTTGACGCCGCTGGTCCTGCCGCCGCTCAGCTCCACGAGCGGCGCGTGGCGCTCGACAATCAGATTTCGCAGCTTACGCGTGAGCAACGCGATGTGCAGCGTGCGGCCGATAACGCGGCGCTCGAACTCGCCAAGGTGAAGGACTCGCTGAGTAACGCCGAGGTCGAGGACAACATGTACGCCTCGCGCCTGGAGCAGATCGATGAACAGCTCGAGGAGGTCACGGCCTCGCTCGAGAGCCGTCGCGACCGTGCTGAGGAGCTTGAGGGTGCTCTTGAGGAAGCGCGCCATGCTCAGGTCGATGCGCGCGAGGCCACCGAGACGGCACGCGCTGCCCTCAAGGACCTGCGTAATCGCGAGAGCGAAGCGCGCAACAAGCTGTCCGAGGTTCGCTCGGAGCTTGCCAGCCAAAAGAAGCTCGATGCCCGCATGGCAGACAGCTCGCCGCTGGTGAGCCGTCTGGTGGGCGCGCTGGGCGACGATGTTTCGGGCCGTCTGGGTGACGTGCTCGAGGCTCCTCGTGAGCTCGAGGGCCTGGTCGAGCAGCTGCTTGCCGGCGATATCGATGCGCTGCTGTTCGACGATGCGTCCGCGCTTGAGCGTGCCGGTCGTGCCGCTCTGGACCAGAAGAAGGCCTCGGGCGAGGCGCTGCTGGTCGCGCGCGGTGTGAGCGCCTCTGCTGCCGCTAAGGGCGCTGCCGGTTCCCGCCTGGTCGATCGCCTGTCCGTACGCGCCGGCTATGGCCCGGTTGTCGAGGCGCTGCTCGGCGGCTATTACGTTGTCGACGACTTGGCGGCTGCGCTGGCCGCGCCTGTCGTTGACGGCGTGACTTACGTGACCCCCGATGGCGCCCGCGTCGCCTGCGGCGGCCTGGTGCGTGTGGGGCTCGACGCCGGAGAGGCTTCGGGTGCTTTGGAGCGCAAGCGTCGCATCCGTGAGCTCGAGGGCCTGGAACCCGATCTGGCTGCTGTGTTTGAGCATGTGTCGGATCAGGTCGTCGAGGCCAATGCGGCCGTCGAAGAGGCGCGTGCCGCTGAGGGCGATGCCGCCGGCGAGATCGCCCGTCTTGAGGGCGAGCGCCGCTCGCTGCTCTCCGAGATTGGCCGCCTGGAGCAAAGCGCCAACAACGCCGAGGTCGAGCGCGTGCGCATCTCCAAGCGCCGCGAGCAGGCCGCCGAGGCCGTTCGCGCTGCGCGCCCGCGCGTGGACGAGCTCACCCGCTCGCGTGACGAGGCCCGAGCGCAGGCAAGCGATCTTGGCCTTCAGATTGCCGAAGCCAACGACGAACTCGACCGCGTTCGCCGTGACGATTCCGAGGCCGCCGGCAAGCTCGCCGATGCCAAGGTCCGCCTGGCCCAGACGAGCGAGCGCCTTCGTTCTCTGAAGGGCCGCGTGCCCGATCTGGAGCATCGCCTGGAGGGCATCGACCGCCGTATCCGCGGAACACGCCAGGCCTCGCGCTCACTCGAGCTGCTGCGCCTGCGCGTCGATCCCATGCACGAGCGCTATTCGGCCCTGCTGGAGCGCGCGTCGGATTGGGCAGCGCGTCTGCGTGACCAGGCCTCTCTGGAGGAGGCGGACTCCGCTTCGCTCAAGAAGACCATCGAGGATGCCAAGGCAGAGGTTGCCCGCGCTAAGGAGAAGGTCGATACCGCCACCGCCACGCAAAACGAGTTTAAGGTCGCGCGTGGCAAGCTCGAGGTGCAGGTAGAGGCCGCCATTAAGGCCATTACCGCCGATGGCAACACGGTACTCGAGGAAGCGCTTATGCTTCCTGCGCCCACGGACCGCGATGCCGCCGAGCGCGAGCTCAACCAGCTTGTGCGCCAGATCAACAACCTTGGTCCCGTGAACCAAGTTGCCATGGAGGAGTACGAGCAGCTCAAGCGCCGCGCTGACTACATCGAGGAGCAGCTGGCCGATCTGGAGAGCGCGCGTAAGGCGCTCACCAAGATCACGGTGGCTATTGATCGCAAGATGCGCAAGGCGTTCCTTGTGACGTTTGAGAAGGTCGACGCGAACTTCCGCGAGATCTTCGCTATGCTGTTCCCGGGTGGCCAGGCTCATCTGGAGATGACCGATCCCGAGCATCCGGCCGAGACGGGTATCGAGGTCGTGGCGCAGCCGCGCGGCAAGCGCATCACCAAGATGATGCTCATGTCGGGTGGCGAGAAGAGCCTGACGGCGCTCGCCCTGCTCTTTGCCGTGTATCGCACGCGCACGGTGCCGTTCTATGTGCTGGACGAGGTCGAGGCGGCGCTCGATGACGCTAACCTGTCCAAGCTCATCGGTGCGCTCGACGTGTTGCGTTCCGATACGCAGCTCTTGGTTATCTCGCATCAGCGCCGTACTATGGAGGACGCTGACGTTCTCTACGGCGTCTCGATGCAAGCCGACGGCGTCAGTCGCGTCGTCTCGCAAAAACTCGATCGCGAAACCGGAAAGGTCGTGAATGCATAATGGGATTCTTCGATGCTCTCTCGCGCGGACTTGAGCGCAGCCGCGAGGCCCTCAACGAGGTCTTCTACTTTGGCGGCGAGGTCGACGAGGACTTTTGGGAGGACCTTGAGGACACCCTCGTTATGGGTGACATGGGTGCCGAGGTCGCCATTCAGGTCTCCGATGACCTGCGCGATGCTGCTGCCAAGAAGAACCTTAAGACCGCCCCGCAGCTTCGCCGCGCTCTGGCCGAGCAGCTCGAGGGCCATTTTGTGCCTGTTGAGCGCGATCCGTTTTCCGATACGCCGAGCTGCGTGCTGTTTGTCGGCATCAACGGCGCCGGCAAGACCACCACGGTCGGCAAGATTGCGAGCGCCATGGCCGCCCGCGGCAAGAACGTGGTGATCGGTTCGGCCGACACCTTCCGCGCCGCCGCCATCGAGCAGCTCGATGTGTGGGGCCAGCGTGCCGGCGTACCGGTTATTAAGCGTGACCGCGGCTCCGATCCGGCGAGCGTGTGCTATGACGTGCTCGACGAGGCCGACAGGCGCGGCAGCGACCTGGTGCTCATCGATACCGCCGGCCGTCTGCACACAAGCCCCGAGCTCATGCGCGAGCTTGCCAAAGTGGTCAACGTGACGCGTAAGCGCGCCGCCAATATGGCCGCCGGCCCCATGCCTGTCTCGGTCGTCCTCGTAATCGATGCCGCGACGGGCCAAAACGGTCTGAACCAGGCGCTCGAGTTTAACGAGGCGCTGGGTCTGGACGGTATTATCATGACAAAGCTCGACGGCACGGCTAAGGGCGGCATCGCCATGGCCGTGGCCGAAAAACTCAAGCTCCCGATCCTGCGCATTGGCGTGGGCGAGCAGGTCGATGACCTGCAGGAGTTCAATGCCAAAGATTTCTGCCGCGCCCTGGTGGGCGAGTCCAATTAAGGAGTAACCAGTGTTTGATTCTCTGAGCGATCGCCTCAACGACACATTTGACCGCCTGCGCGGCAAGGGTAAGCTGACCGAGGCCGATATCACCTCGGCCATGCGCGACATTCGCATGGCGCTGCTCGAGGCCGACGTTAACTTTAAGGTCGTTAAGGAGTTCGTTGCTAAGACCAAGGAGCGCTGCATGACCGCCGAGGTCATGGAGTCGCTGTCGCCGGCGCAAAACGTCGTCAAGATTGTGCTCGACGAGCTCACCGAGATGCTCGGCTCCACCGAGAGCAAGCTCGTTTTTAGTAACCGCATTCCTAATGTCATCATGCTCGTGGGCCTGCAGGGCTCCGGTAAGACCACGGCTGCCGTAAAGCTTGCCTACCTGCTCAAGAAGCAGGGCCGCTCGCCGCTGCTCGCCGCGTGCGACGTCTACCGTCCCGCTGCTGCCGATCAGCTTGCCACGCTCGGTGGCGAGATCGGCGTGCCGGTCTTCCGCGGCGACGGTGCGCACCCGGTCGACATCGCCAAGGGCGCCATCCAGGAGGCCGTCGACCACCTTCGTGACGTGGTGATCGTCGATACCGCCGGTCGTCTTCAGATCGACGAGCAGATGATGCAGGAGGCCGTCGACATCAAGAAGGCCGTCAAGCCCGACCAGGTGCTGATGGTCGTCGACGCCATGACCGGCCAGGATATCGTCAACGTGGTCTCGACGTTTGCCGAGCGCACCGACTTTGATGGTGTGATTATCTCCAAGCTCGACGGTGACGCCCGTGGCGGTGGCGCGCTTTCGGTGCGTCAGGTGACCGGCAAGCCCATCAAGTTTGTGAGCATGGGCGAGAAACCCGATTCGCTTGAGCCGTTCTATCCCGATCGCATGGCCAAGCGAATCTTGGGCATGGGCGACGTTGTCGGCATCATCGAGAAGGCCCAGGAGGCCGCCGATGCCGAACAGCTCGAGGCTGCCGAGCGCATGCTGCGCGAGGGCTTTACCATGAATGACATGCTCGACCAGATGAAAGCCGTCAAAAAGATGGGCGGCATGAAGGGTATCCTGGGCATGCTCCCCGGTGGCCAGCGCGCGCTCAACCAGATGGGCGGTAACCTGGACGAGGGCATCTTCGACAAGAACGAGGCCATCATCATGTCGATGACCAAGGAGGAGCGTCTGCGTCCCTCCATCATCAACGGCCAGCGTCGCGCGCGTATCGCCAAGGGCGCCGGTGTGACCCCCACCGAGGTCAATAGCCTTATGAAGCAGTGGGGCGAGATGAACAAGATGATGGGCCGCATGCGCACGATGGCCAATCAGGCACAGGCCGGCGGCAAGAAGGGCAAAAAGGGCAAGAAGGGCAAGAAGATGCGCATGCCCAATATCCCTGGGCTGGACGCTATGGGTCTGGGCGGCATGGGCGGCCTGGGTACGGGCGGTCCCAAGTCCGATATGGAGCTGCTGCGCCAGATGGAAGCGCAGATGCGCAATAAGAAATAGGGCTGTAATTCCAGCTTGATATGGCAAAGGCCACTCGGAAGTTACCGGGTGGCCTTTGTTGTTGGCTTTGATAGTTGGGCTGCGTTCAGCGTCGCGCCCCGAGCTCGCGGTGCCGTGCCGTTAGTGGCAGCCGCAGCCCTCGTGGCCCTCGGGCTCGTGATGGCCGTGGCAGCTGCAGGACTCGCCATGTTCGTGGGCGTGGTCGTGGTCATGGCCGTGGCAGCTGCACGTGGCCTCGCCGTTCTGTGCGAGCGTTCCGGCGATAAGGGCCTCGACACAAGCGTCGCAGCTGCCCTGAGCTCCTGCGTACACCGTGATGCCGGCTTGGGCAAGCGCGTTGATAGCGCCACCGCCGATGCCGCCGCAGATGAGCGTGTCCACGCCACCGTTGTCGAGCAGGCCCGCAAGGGCACCGTGGCCGGTGCCGTCGGTGCCCACGACCTGCTCGTTGAGTACCTTGCCATCCTGAATGTCGTAGATCTTGAACTGCTCGCTGTGGCCAAAGTGCATAAAGATGTTGCCGTTGTCGTACGTGGTTGCCACCCTCATGGTGTCGATCTCCTTTGCTGGCCATACGGCCGTTGCCGTGGTAATGGGGGAGTACGCGATATTGCCGCCTTCGATGACGATTGCCCGTCCATTGACCAACGCGTTTGCCACCTTGCGATGCGCTCGGCTGCAAATAGCCGCCACCGTGGCGCGCGCGATGCCCATCTGCTGTGCGGCTGCCTCTTGGTTAAGGCCTTCCAGGTCGCACAGGCGCAGTACTTCGAGCTCATCGACCGTCATCTCGATGGCGTCTCCGCTGGCAAGGCCGTCGGGGGTAAAGCCGCGATATTCGGGGATGATCCCAACACGGCGTAATTTTTCGCGTCTTCCTGCCATACTCTCTCCAAATCTGACATATGTCAGTAATAGGATAGCGTGTATGCGGTTCCGCGCAAGCTTTTTTAGCATATGTCAGAAATTCAAAGTTGTTACGTCTGCGATTGTGGGGGTGCTGGCTGCCGTGCATTGCGTGTGCCGACCCAAGTGTCCAATCCGACACTGCGCGCCTGGGCTACAATTAAAATCGCTTATAGGCGACTGACAGGAGGGTCAATGAGCAAGGCTGATCAACAGTTTGTAACCATGTGCCGCGATATTCTGGACCATGGCACCACCACCGAGGGCCAAAAGGTCCGCCCGGTGTGGGAGGATGGCACTCCTGCCTATACCATTAAAAACTTTGGTGTCACGGCACGCTATGACCTACGTGAGGAGTTTCCGGCGCTTACCTTGCGTCGTACGGCCCTCAAATCTGCCATGGATGAGATCCTATGGATCTATCAAAAGAAGTCCAATAACGTGCATGACCTCAACAGCCATATTTGGGATGAGTGGGCCGACGAGACTGGCTCCATCGGCAAGGCCTACGGGTATCAGATTGGGCAGAAGAGCCATTATGCCGAGGGCGACTTTGACCAGATGGATCGCGTGCTGTACGACCTTAAGAACACGCCGTACAGCCGCCGCATTATGACGAACACCTATGTGTTTAGCGACCTGTCCGAGATGCACCTGTATCCGTGTGCCTACAGCGTGACGTATAACGTGACGCAGCGTCCGCAGGATGATAAACCGACGCTCAACATGATTCTCAACCAGCGCAGCCAGGATATTTTGGCTGCGAACAACTGGAATGTGTGCCAGTACGCCATTTTGCTGATGATGGTCGCGCAGTCGGTCGATATGATCGCTGGCGAGCTGCTGCATGTGATTGCCGATGCCCACATTTACGACCGTCATGTCGATATCGTTCGCGAGCTTATTGAGCGTCCGCAGTTTGCTGCGCCCAAGGTAACGCTCAACCCCGATGTGCATGACTTCTATGCGTTTACGACCGATGATCTGATCGTCGAGGGCTATGAGCACGGCCCTCAGGTCAAGAACATCCCCATTGCGGTGTAGGTGACGCGCATGAGGTGTAAGCTTTCTGCCATTGTCGCCGTGTGTGACGATTGGGGCATTGGGTGCGAGGGTGACATGGTCGTGTCCAATCGCGCCGACATGCGCCATTTTGTGGCGTGTACCAAAGGTTGCCCGGTCATTATGGGACGCAAGACGCTGCTGAGTTTTCCCGGCGGACGTCCGCTCAAGAACCGCCGCAATATCGTGCTCACGCGCGATGAGGACTTTGCTCCCGAGGGCGTCGACGTGGTGCATAGTATCGACGAGGCGCTTGCCGCGGTTGCCGATGAACCCGTTGCCTGGGTAATCGGCGGCGGCGAGGTATATCGACAGTTTTTGCCGTATTGCGTGGAGGCCGAGGTTACGCATAACCATTGCGTGCATGACGTGGATACGTACTTTCCCGATTTGGATGCCGATCCCGCGTGGGAGATTGCGCGGCGTGACGGTGTTGCCACGATTGCCTCGGGCGAGGGAGACGAGGGTGTCGATTATGAGTTCGTGACGTATCGTCGCGTTGAGGCGTAAATCGTCTGGCGTGAACGGTATCATCGGGTTGTTTGAATGCATGGGGCGGCGCTTAGCGTCGCCTCGTTTGGTATAGATGCGCTGTAAAGAAGGGTGCGGGCTGGCTGCTATGACTGATGCCGTTGAGGTGCTGCGAATCGATTCTCTCGAGGACGAGCGGCTCGATGCCTACGTGCGACTGACCGAGCGTGAGCTTCGCTGCGTGCTGGAGCCGCAGAAGGGCATTTTTATCGCCGAGAGTGCCAAGGTCATCGAGCGTGCGGTTCGCGCCGGATACCAGCCGGTGAGCTTTCTTTTGGGCGAACGCTGGCTCGATCAAATGATGCCGCTGTTTGAGCGCCTGGTTGTGCGCGAGGGCGCGGATCCGGTTCCTGTGTTCGTGGCCTCCATGGAGCTCATGGAGCAGTTGACGGGCTTTAACGTGACGCGCGGTGCGCTCGCGGCGTTCCGTCGCCCGCGTCAGATTCCGGTTGATGAGTTCTTGGGCGGCGTCGTCGAGGCGGCGGGGGAGCGCCCGGTGCGCGTATGCGTGCTCGAGGGTATTGTCGACCACACAAACGTGGGCGCGATTTTCCGCTCGGCTGCCGCTCTCAATGTCGACGGCATTCTGGTGAGCCCTACGTGCTGCGATCCGCTGTATCGTCGCTCGGCCCGTGTGAGCATGGGCACCGTGTTTCAGGTGCCGTGGACGCGTATCGGCAGTGAGGCGCGCGTGTGGCCGCATGATGGCCTGGCCGCGCTGCGCAATGCCGGGTTTTCCTGTGCCGCCATGGCGTTGACGGATGACTCCGTTTCGCTGGACGATCCTGTACTGCAGGAGATTGATCGCCTGGCGATCTTTATGGGCACCGAGGGTGCCGGTCTGGGCGCCAAGACCATCGCGGGCTGTGACCGGGCCGTGCGCATTCCGATGGCGCACGGGGTCGATTCGCTCAACGTGGCCGCGGCGAGTGCCGTCGCCTTTTGGCAGCTGTGCCCGCACGTGAGCAACGAGTATCACTACCAGCCGGGTTTGTATCACTAGCCGAGTGTGATATCCGAGTCGTGCGAGCGGGGTATTTCTATAATCTTCGCTCGGTGCTAGGCTGGTCATAATTGTAACTATTATCAGCTGTTTTGTCGGTTGACGTGCGCATTTGGGGAGGGCGTGTGGCTAAGAAATCTACGGCTATCGATGTAACGCAGGGTGGTGTCATTTGGCAGCAGCTGCTTTCACTGTGCGTTCCCATCTTTTTTAGTTCGTTTTTTCAGCAGGCCTACACGCTTATTGGTACCTATATCGTCGGCCAGTTTGGCGGCAAGCTCGCGCTGGGTGGCATTCAGGCCACGATGGTGCTCACCGAGCTCTGCATTGGCTTTTGCGTCGGCGTCGGCGCCGGCTGCGCGGTCATTACCGGTCAGTATTTTGGCCAGCACGATGATGAGCGACTGAGTCGTTCGGTCCATACGGCCATGACGCTCGCGCTGGTGGGCGGTATCGTTTTCTCGATTCTTGGCATAGTGTTCGTTGAGCCCATGCTGGTGCTTATGAACACGCCGCATGAACTATTGGCCGAGGGCGTGGCCTATGCTCGTTGTTATTTTGCCGCCATGGTTGCGGCGCTGCTGCTCAATATGGGAACGGCATTGCTGCGCGCTGTGGGCGACACGCGCGGGCCTGCTGTGATCATCGCTTCCGGCTGCCTTGTTAATGCGGTGCTGGATGTCATCTTCGTTGCCGTGCTTCATATGGAGGCTCTGGGCTGCGGCATCGCGGTGGCGCTGACCATTTGCTCCAACGCCACGATGATCGTGATTCGTATGATGCACGCACCGGGCGCGTGGCGGCTTTCACTGTCCAAGCTCGGCATTGATCCTGGCATTTGTAAGAGCATGATCTCGTGTGGTCTGCCGCTTGGCTTTCAGTCTGCTGCGTATTCGATTTCCAACGTTTTGATTCAGGTGTCGGTCAATTCGTTTGGTGCCGATGTCACCACGGCGTGGGGTCTTTCGGGCCGTTTGGATGGCATTGTCTGGATGGTTACCGAGGCGCTTGGCGTGTCGATCACCACGTTCTCGGCACAGAACTTTGGCGCGCGCAACTACGAGCGCATGCGCAAGGGTTACCATACGTCGCTCGTGCTGTCGTTTATGCTCATTGGTGGCCTGTCAGCCGTGCTGCTGGTGTTCTCGGGTCCGTTGTCGCGTCTGTTTGTCGACGATGCTTCGATTTCGGCGTACACCACGACGATTCTTCATTTTATCGCGCCGTTCTACGCGATCTTCTCGATTATCGAAAACGCGTCGGGCTCCATTCGCGGTGCCGGCGTGAGCTTGCAACCCATGCTGCTCACGATTTTTGGCACCGTCGTGCTCAGGGTGATCTGGGTGTTTGCGATTATGCCGTTCGATCCGTCGCTTGAGCACCTGCTGCTGGTTTACCCCGCAACCTGGCTCATCACGGCCACGATGTTTACTATCTACCACCACAGTGGCAACTGGCTCGGCCGCGCCACCGCCTAGGACATCCGTCTAGTCATTGGGGACGTTCTTAAACGACTAGTCGTTGGGGACGTTCTTGAATGACTAGTCGTTGGGGACACTCTTTGCGACACGATTTTCGGGTTTTCATTCGCGACGCTTTATGTGGCCATGTAAACTGGCATAACGGGCTTAGCATATTTGAATCGTCCGCGCCTATCAGATGGTGCCCGCAGGGTTTCGAGATGGGAGGGCGATATGCCACGAACGGGTCGAATAGTTTCGTTGACGGGTTGTAACCACATAATCGCGCGCGGAAACGGTGGCATTTGCATCTTCGAAGATGACGAAGATCGATATCGAATGCTCACCTTGTTTGAAGACAAACTTGTCGGAAATGGTATCGACGTTACGGCGTGGTGTCTCATGTCGAACCACTTTCATCTTATGGTTGATGATCCACATGGGAGAATATCGTCGTGCATGAGCGGTGTTCTTACCTCGTACGTCAAATATTTCAATCGCAAAACTGACCGCGTTGGGCATTTGTTTCAGGATAGGTTTAAGAACATTCCTGTTGAGAATGATGCCCAGGCCATTGCTCTCGCGGATTATATTCATATGAATCCGGTTAAGGCGGGCGTATCTGCCATCGACAACTATCGTTGGTCGAGCTATCGAGCATATGCTTACGGCTATGATGGATTTGGTTTTTGTGACCCCGGCATCGTGCTGGATCTTGTGGGCGGTTCATTGGCCTATCGACGCTATCTCGATGAACGGCTTGAAGACGCGCCTTATGATGCCGAGCCTCGCCCACGTGTTCTTGACGATGAAGTGCTCAAGATTGCAAAGGAAATCGCATTGCCCGCCTCCCTGGCGGACATCAAGACGATGAGTCCAATCGAGCGCAAGCCCATTCTTTGCAAGATGCGGAGAGCGGGCCTGACGGTCAACCAAATTGTTAGGGCCGTTGGCCTTGGTCGCGCAACGATAACAAATGGTACGGTGGGCTGGCGTAACATTTAGGATCTGATTGGCTGTCCTTTTCCTGGAAAGAGTGTCCCCTGCGACTAGTCATTAAAGAACGTCCCCAATGACTAGTCGTTTAAGAACGTCCCCAATGGCTAGTATTCGATGCCTTGACGGGCTAGGAGGCCTTCGTCGAAGTAGTGTTTGATGGGACGCATTTCGGTTACTAGGTCGGCAAGGTCGGCGAGGGGCAGCAAGCCGCGGCCGGTGAGCACGAGCTCTGTGGTGGTCGGTTTCATCGTGATCAACGCTTCGACATCTTCGCGCGTCACAAAGCCCCGTCGCATGGCTTCTCCCAGTTCATCCAAGATCAGCATGTCTACCTGGCTAATCTGCTCGCGTGCGAGCTCCATGATCTGCGCGGCGCAAGCCTCGGGCGTGTCGCGATCGGCCTGCACAATGCGTAGCCCCAAACGAGGCGCCGCGTCATGTTCGGCGCAATGCAGCTTCTTGGCAAACTGCAGCATAAGCACGTCGAGTCCATAGCCCGTGGCACGAAGCGCGAGCCCCAACGCAGCCGTCGTCTTGCCCTTGCCGTCTCCCGTATAGATTTGAACCTTGCCGACTTCCAGTGATGCCATCTCTGTCCTTTCGTGCCCGGCGTCGGTTTATCGCCGTCCCGGTTGGGTATTCTAGATAGCATTATCAACCCCAGTAGATGGAGTTCAAGCAGATGGAGATGGATGACAACAAACGTAGACGGAATATGATCCTCTACGTGCTCATCGCCTTCGTCGTCTACCTCGTGCTCTCGACCGTTCTGTTCCCCAACATCGGTCACACGCAGCAGATTACGAAGACCGATTACTCGACGTTTGTCAAAGCGCTTGATAAGAAGAGCGTCGACAAGGTCGAGTACAACACTGACGATTACACGATTTATTACACTAAAAAGGGCGAGGACGAGAACATCGCCTACAAGACGACCGGTGTGCCGAATGACGCGGGCTTTACCGATCGCGTGCTTGAGTCTGGCGCTTCGCTGGAGTCGGTCGTTCCCGACAAGAGCTCGGGCCTGATGACCTACTACCTGATCACGCTCATTCTTCCCATGGCGATTTTCTTCCTGATTGGCTGGTGGCTCAACCGCCGCATGAAGAAGGCTATGGGCGATGACGGCCCGTCGATGAACTTTGGCGGCGGTGGTTTTGGCGGCGGCGGATTGGGCAAGTCCGGCGCGCGCGTGATCGCCTCCAAGGACGTGGGCGTGACCTTTAAGGACGTCGCCGGCCAGGAAGAGGCCAAGGAGTCCCTCAAGGAGGTCGTCGACTTTCTGGAGAAGCCGCAGCGCTACGAGGAGATCGGCGCCAAGCTGCCGCGCGGCGCTCTTCTTGTGGGCCCTCCGGGCACTGGTAAGACCCTGCTTGCCAAGGCTGTGGCCGGCGAAGCTGGTGTTCCGTTCTTTAGTATTTCTGGTTCTGAGTTCGTCGAGATGTTCGTCGGCCGTGGCGCTGCCAAGGTGCGCGATCTGTTTAAGCAGGCCAAGGAAAAGGCCCCGTGTATCGTCTTTATCGATGAGATCGATACCATCGGTAAGAAGCGCGATGGCGGCGGCTTTAGCGGCAACGACGAGCGCGAGCAAACGCTCAACCAGCTGCTGACCGAGATGGACGGCTTTGATAACCATAAGGGTATCGTCGTCCTCGCTGCAACGAACCGTCCTGACAGCCTTGACCCGGCCCTGCTACGTCCCGGCCGCTTTGACCGCCGCATTCCCGTTGAGCTGCCCGATCTGACCGGCCGCAAGAACATCCTTGAGCTCCATGCCAAGAGCGTTAAGACGCAGCCGCCGATCGACCTGACTGCGATCGCCCGCGCGACGCCCGGCGCCTCTGGTGCCGACCTGGCCAATATCATCAACGAGGGTGCCCTGCGCGCCGTCCGCGAGGGTCGCAAGCGCGCGACGCAGGATGATTTTGAGGAGTCGGTGGAAGTCGTCATCGCCGGTCAGCAGCGCAAGTCCACGGTGCTGTCCGACCACGAGAAGCAGGTCGTTTCTTACCACGAGATCGGCCATGCCATCGTTGCCGCCCGTCAGAAGGGCTCTGCGCCGGTCACGAAGATCACCATCGTGCCGCGCACGAGCGGTGCTCTGGGCTACACCATGCAGGTCGAGGAGGATGAGCGCTTCCTGACCACGCGCCAGGAGGTCCTGGACAAGCTCGCCGTCTATTGCGGTGGCCGTGCTGCCGAGGAGCTCATCTTTGGTGAGATGACGACCGGTGCGGCCAACGACATCGAGCAGGCCACCAAGCTCGCCCGTAATATGGTGACACGCTTTGGCATGTCCGATGAGTTTGGCATGATGGCGCTCGGTACCGTCCAGAACGCGTACCTCAACCAGGACACGTCGCTTACCTGCGCTCCCGGTACGGCCGAGCGCGTGGACGCGATTGTCGCCAAGCTGATTGAGGATGCGCACGATCGTGCCCTGCAGATCCTCAAGGAGAACAAGTTTAAGCTCCACGAGCTGGCTCGTTATCTGTACAAGAAGGAGACGATCACGGGCGAGGAGTTTATGAATCTTCTCACGCGCGAGAATCCGCTGATGCCGAAGCAAGAGTAAAGCCGCGGCCGAGCCAGTAGACGCCGACGCCCCATTTGAGAAAGCTACTCAAATGGGGCGTTTTGCTTGAGGGGGATGGAAATGAAGATCGTGGTGAGCGCCTGCTTGATGGGCGAGAGCTGCAAGTATAACGGGCTCGACAACTATCATCGCGAGTTGGTCGAGGCCTGCGAGCGTACAGAGACCGAGGTCCTCTTGGTGTGCCCTGAGGTCTTTGGGGGCCTGCCCACGCCGCGCAAGCCGTCCGAGATTGTGAACGGCGAGGTCCGTACCTGCGAGGGCGTGTCGGTCGATCGCGAGTTTCGCCTGGGCGCCCAGCGCACACTCGATATGTGCGAGCAGGCGGGTGGCCCGTCTGAGATTGCCGCGTGTATTCTTCAGGATCGCAGTCCCTCGTGCGGTGCCGGCCGCATCTACGATGGAACATTCAGCGGCACCCTCACAGCGGGCAACGGTGTTTTTGTCGATCTACTGCTGCGTCACGGGTACCGTGTGATTCCGGCTAGCGAGTTCGATCCCAGCATGCTGGAACATTGTCCATAGCACTCGAACCCAACACTTCCTCACGGGTGACCGTTTTGGCATCATCCGTGAAGTTGATATTGAGTACGACCCGGTCATCAAAGACGTAGACCGAGTTGACAGGCGCCGTACCCAGACAGCCCCTCCCCGCGGCCCTCGCGCAGGAACGCGCACACGGCCTTCCCGTCTCTTGCGCCCCTCCCGGAACTGTCCACATCAGTGTAGCCAATCCAGTCCGCCAAGGGCTGCAGTCCGGACAACGCGGCGATGGAGGGCTTCTTCGGCCTGCTCAAGAAGGAGTTCTGGTACGGCAGGGACTGGTCGGACTGGAGCCCCGCCAGCTTCATCGAGGAGCTCGGGGGCTGGATCGGTCGATACAATACGGAGAGGCGCAGCGATGCGCTCTGTGGCCGCACGCCGGCCGAGTTCCGCTCCGCGCTGGGAAGGGCCGCGTAACGGTTCAAGAAATCGTCCGCAGTCCCCATTCTTGCCCCTTTGGGACAGCTTCTTGTTGGGGCGTGCCTGCCCCAAACCCTGCTAGGAATGAGTACAGCAAACTGAAATATTCAAATTAGTCTTTGCAAATTACCTTTGAACCTTCACCATCAATTACAATTCCCTGACGGTTGTTAATTGGGCATAGATTCAAATCCGAAAACTCAGTCATTATTTTCTCGGTAACTTTCTTAAATGGTGCTGTAAGATAATGCGGAAGAACATAGAAATCAATCAAATCAAGCCCTGCATCATCTTCTTGTGAGTAGTCCTCCGGCTTTTCATCCATTTGCTCGATATATTGGATGCTTGGAGCGCATATAATTGCGCCTGCCGACTCGCCGATCATCAATTTTCCATTTGCCAATTCCTTTTTCAGCAGTCCATCAGTTCCCGTTTTACGGAGCTGGTCCATAAGAAAGAAAGAATTTCCGCCGGTAAAATATATCACATCTGCTTCTTCAAAAACAGACTGTATCGTTGAATAAGCCTCCGTTGAAATATCAATTTCAGTTACGATTGCTCCCAACTTTTTGAATAATTTTCGAGCCGAGCCGACATAACCGGTGTAGCCTTCACGCAGCGAAGCTGTTGGAATAAATGCGACTTTTTTATTTTCAATTTCTTCCTTTATCAGACTTCCTACACTTGAAAAGTGAGAACATAAAAACAGTTTCATCAATATTCTCCTTTATATATAAATTCTTATTTGTTGAACTAAGCCGTGTATACCATACTTTCCAATGAAAGAACGCCCTGATATAGCGAAATTTTGCCGTTTTCCTGCGTACGTGCGTACACACTCCACAGGAATTCTAAGGGGCCTGCCCCCTTAGCACACGGACTTTGGAACAAAGTCTAGTGTGTTACGCCTTGCCAGAGGTGTACAGGCTCCCGGTATGCACGTACGAAGCAATTGCCATCAATGCGCCATATAAGTGGCGATCAAGTTCGCATAAAGCGACCTTGATCCCGCAAAACAAAAGGCAGGATACCATCACCACGATGATACCCTGCCTCTGTTCGTTTCTGTTTACCGTTCCGAGTACGAACTGAATGCTGGAGCAATATAAAACCACCAGAAAGGTGCCTGTCCCCTTTGTGGTGGTTTTGGTAGGTTAGGCGAGGAGCGTGTGGCCGTAGGTGTTGGCAGCCTTGATGGCGGCGGCGAACTTTTCGTCGGTGAAGGGCTCGGGGTTTCCCTGCTTCCACTCGTTGGTGGTGTGCGCGTACTCGCACAGGGCGGGGATATCGGACTCGGAAAGCCCGACCTGCTCAAGCGTCACGGGCAGTCCCATCTGCTTGTTAAAGGCTGAGTAGCGCTCAAGGTTCTCGGTATCGCCCGTGTAGGCAAACAGCACCAGCACGCCCAGGCTCACGACCTCGCCATGCAGGTAGGTGCCCTCGCGCGGAATGCTGCAGGTGGCGTTGTAGAACGCATGCGCCACGCTCGAGTTGTAGTAGTAATCGTTTTGGTTGGTCAGGTTGGAGACGTAGCCCGTGTTGACCACGATATCGAGCGCGATCTGCTTGACGGCTTCGGTCGACAGGTTCTGGCGAACGTCCTCAAGACCCTGCACGCCATAGGTAAACAGCGGCTCGGAGCAGGTGTGTGCGAGCGCCAGGCCAAGACCTGCGGTGTGCTCCAGGTTGCCGGCGCTCGTGGCGTACTCGACCTCGGGCTGCTTGGACAGGGCATCGCCCACGCCCGCCCAGAAGTACTCCACCGGAGCCTCGGCGATGATCTTGGGGTTGATGAAGATGTGCGCGGGGCGGTTGGGGTACGAATAGCCCTCGAGCGAGCCGTCGTCGTTGTAGACAACGGCAATGGCGGTCGCGGCCGAGCAGTTGGAGCAGATCGTCGGTACCGTAAAGACGATCTTCTTGAGCTCGATGGCCGCCGTCTTGACGGTGTCGAGCGCTTTGCCGCCGCCGCATGCGATGAGCACATCGGCCTCTCGGCAGGCGGGGGAGTTAACAAGCTTGGCGATATTGGCACGCGTGCTGTTGGTGCCGTAGACGCGTGTCTCCAGAATCTCGATGTCGGTGCCCTCCAGTGCCGCTTCGATACTGGGAAGCGCCGCGGCCAGTGCTCGTTTACCACCGATAATCGCGACCTTGGCCGCTCCGTACTCGTCCAGCGCGCCGGGCAGCTCGTCAAAGCAGTCCTCGCCGACGGTGTAGTCGCTCATTCCAATCGTGCGCATAGCAGCCTTCTTTCGTTAGATAAAGTGCTTTCAGGTATTTTGCTCCAAGTGAGTGCTTGCGACCGCGAGAAATTACTAAAGTATGAAACCGATGTTGAGGGTTTTTCGCCGGCGTTGACCGTGCTACCATACAGCGCATAAGCGTTGATGGGGACGAGTAGTCGGCCGTCCGTGTGCTACAGAGAACGGGGAGCGCTGAGAACCCGTGCATGCGACCGATGAAAATCACCCCGGAGCTGCGGTCCCAACGGACGCGCCGTACAGGCACGTCTTAGTAGACATCGCCGAGATGGTCGTCGATACAGGCCAGCCGAGTAGCGGATGCGAGCGCGCTGTAATGCGGGTGAGGGCATCTAAGCTGGGTGGTTAAGCGAAGAGCTTTTGCGGGCAGACGGCCCGTTTTGTGGCGCTTCGTCCCAGCTTGCAGGGACGGGCGCTTTTTTGGTGCCCAACGGGCGTGCGCGCCCACGACATGAAAGGGGTACCGTGGCAAACGAGTACAAGCAGACGATGAATCTGCCCAAAACCGGTTTTCCCATGCGTGCCGGTCTTTCCAAGTCCGAGCCCAAGCGACTCAAGGACTGGCAGGACAACAAGGTCTACGAGCAAGTTCTGAAGAAGAACGAGGGTCACAAGAAGTTCGTGCTGCACGACGGCCCTCCGTACGCCAACGGTCCGATCCACATCGGCCACGCCATGAACAAGATTTCCAAGGACATGATCAACCGCTACTGGATGATGCAGGGCTATGAGGTTCCCTACGTCCCCGGTTGGGACTGCCACGGCCAGCCGATCGAGCACAAGGTCGAGGAGAAGCTCGGCACCGAGAAGTTCAACCAGACCACCACGGCTAAGATCCGCGAGCTCTGCAATGAGTTCGCCGTCGAGAACATCGAGCTGCAGAAGGCCGGTTTCCGTCGCTTGGGCGTGCTCGGCGACTGGGACAACCCCTACCTGACGCTCTATCACCAGCATGACGCCGCCGACATCGAGGTTTTCAAGGCGATGTTCGATAAGGGCATGATCTATCGCGGCCACAAGCCGGTTCACTGGTGCAAGCACTGCCACACTGCGCTGGCCGAGGCCGAGATCGAGTACTCCGACGAGACGAGCCCGTCCATCTTCGTGCGCTTTGAGATGACCTCCAAGCCCGCCGGCCTCGAGAACTTCGACGGCCCGGTCGACTTCATCATCTGGACGACTACGCCGTGGACCATCCCGTCCGACCAGGCCGTTTCCCTCAAGCCCGGTGCCGCCTACGTCGCCGTTGAACACGAGGGCCGTGCCGAGGTCATGCTCGAAGACCTGGCTCCCAAGTGCTGCGAGGAGTTTGGCTGGGAGTACACCCCGGTCATGGTCGACGGCAAGCCCTACGTGGTCCCTGCCGAGACCTTCCACCACATCCACTACAAGCAGCCGATCTTTGACGGCGTTGAGGGCGTGGCGCTGCTGGCCGATTACGTCGGTGTCGATGACGGTACCGGTATCGTCCACAACTCGCCCGGTCACGGCGTCGATGACTACTTTGCCTGCCTCAAGGAGGGCATCACCGACATCTGCATGCCGGTCGATGACGACGGCAAGTTCTACACCGGCGAGGAGTTTGGTACCGGTGGCCCCTTCAGTGGCATGGATACCGACGAGGCCAACCCGCACATCATCGAGTTCCTGCGCGAGCGCGGCACCCTGGTCCTCGAGAAGAAGATCACGCACAGCTATCCGCACTGCTGGCGCTGCAAGCACCCGGTGCTCTTCCGTGCTACCGACCAGTGGTTTGTCTCGATGGACAAGACCGGTTTGCGCGAGCAGGCCGGCAAGGAGGTCCGTGAGAACGTCAAGTGGTATCCGGCCCATGCGGCCAACCGCATTGGTGCCATGGTCGAGCAGCGTCCCGACTGGTGCATCAGCCGCCAGCGCAACTGGGGCGTGCCTATCCCCAGCTACACCTGCGCCGACTGCGGCGAGAAGGTCATGAACGACGCCACGCTCGACGCCGTCATCAAGCTCTTCCACGAGAAGGGCTCCGACGCCTGGTTCACCGACGCTCCCGAGAGCTATCTTGGCGAGGCCTGCGTCTGCCCCAAGTGCGGTGGCCATCACCTCAAGGCCGATAAGGACATCCTCGACGTGTGGTGGGACTCCGGCGTCTCCTGGAAGGCCGTCTGCGAGTATCGCCACGAGCTTGAGTACCCGGCGGACGTGTACCTTGAGGGCTCCGACCAGCATCGTGGTTGGTTCCAGAGCTCGCTGCTCACCTCGGTGGGTGCCAACGGCCACGCTCCGTACAAGGCGGTCGTCTCGCAAGGCTTCACCCTCGACGGCCAGGGCCGCAAGATGTCCAAGTCGCTCGGCAACGTCATCGACCCCAACAAGGTCTGCGACGAGATGGGCGCCGACATCATCCGCCTGTGGGTCG
This sequence comes from uncultured Collinsella sp., assembly GCA_902464495.1. Lineage (GTDB taxonomy): Bacteria > Actinomycetota > Coriobacteriia > Coriobacteriales > Coriobacteriaceae > Collinsella. The sequence goes on from CABQJK010000020.1 coordinate 29,477, forward strand.
CCTCGGTCGACACCAGCTCCGACGTTTCCATCGACCACGAGATTCTCGCCCGTACGTCCGATGCCTACCGTCGTTTCCGCAACACGCTGCGCTTCCTGCTCTCCGAGCTCGAGGGTCAGTTTGAGCCCGAGACCGACGGCGTCGCCTTTGCCGACCTGCTGCCGCTCGACAAGCTCATGGTTGCCCGCCTGACCCAGGTCCAGGCCGAGGTCGACGATGCCTACGCCAGCTACGAGTTCCCGCGCGCCTACCGTGCGCTCTACGACTTCGTGGTTACCGAGCTTTCCAACGTGTACCTCGACGCCCTGAAGGACCGTCTGTACTGCGAAAAGCCCGGCTCGCTCGAGCGCCGCAGTGCCCAGACCGTGCTCGCCGAGCTCTTCTCGATGCTCATGCGCGATCTGCAGCCGATTCTGTCCTACACCGTCGATGAGGCCATGGCCTATGCGCCCGCCGGCTGCGTCGATCATCAGAAGTACGCCGCGCTGCTCGATTGGTACAAGTCGCCCATCACGATCGACGAGGCCAATGAGTTTGAGGGCGTGCTCGAGGCTTCGCTCGAGCTCCGTGGCGCCGTGACCAAGGCACTTGAGGATGCCCGCTCCGCCGGCACCTTCACCAAGAGCCAGCAGGTCCGCGTCAAGGCGGTCGTTCCTGCCGAGATGTATGCGCTGCTGACCGGCGATAAGGCCGTTGACCTGGCCGAGTTCTACATCGTCTCCGATGTTGAGCTGACCCAGGGCGAGGACCTCTCCGTTGCCATCGAGGCTGCCGAGGGCGAGTGCTGCGACCGTTGCTGGAACTACCGCACCACCGTCGGCGAGTACAACGGCCACGCTCATATCTGTAAGAGGTGCGCGAATGCCCTTTAAGGCACGGTAACTCGGCATTTTAGTTATAGGGAGAATTTGGGCGCCTTCGGCCCATTTGCTCCGCTGAATAAAAGCGGCATTCTGTTTTTCGGAATGCCGCTTTCGTTTTTAGCTGGTTATTTAGCTTGCGTTGGTGGATATGTCGTACGTTCTGCGTGTGGCAATATAAGATGGTTAATTGCGTTAAACGTAATTCGATGTTTTTGAGGGTAGGGGATTGATTTGGGTCGTTCTGCGGATATGACGCCGCCTTTGCGTTGGCGGTTGGGTGTTGCTGGTAGCGTGGCGTTGGCCGTGCTGCTTGTTGACCAGCTGACCAAGCTTGCGGTTCGTGCCGTTGGCGATGCTCTGCATGTGACTGTTATCCCCGGTGTGATCGACTTCCTTTTCGTGCGTAACATCGGTGCTGCCTTTAGCATGGGCGAGGGACATGGCCTCGCATTTGCCGTGCTGGCGTTTGTCGTTATCGTTGCGATCGCGGTGTACTTGCTTCGCGCACCCCAGCTTGCTCGCTTTGAGGTTGTGGGCATGGCTATGGTCGTGGGCGGCGCCATTGGCAATGCGATCGACCGTCTGGCTTTTGGCTTTGTGACCGATTTTATTGCCACCACCTTCATCGACTTCCCCGTCTTCAATGTGGCCGATGTCGGCATTACGGTCGGTGTGGTGCTTGCCCTCATCGGCTACATGTTCTTTAGTCCTGCGGCCCGTGAGGTCGACGCGACCGCCGAGCTCAACGCCCGTGACGAGGCCCGCGCTAAGCGCAAGGCCCAGCAGCGTGGGATGCGTGCCCGCAAGATTCGCGAAAGGAATGAGCGCTAATGGCCGACATCCATATTCTCGTTGCCGACGACACTGCTGGCCAGCGTCTCGACGCCTATCTGGGCGCCAACGACGGCTGCCCCACGCGCTCCGCTTGCGCGCATCTGATCGAGGGCGGTGCCGTTGCCGTCAACGGCGAGACCTGCCTGTCCAAAAAGTATGCCGTGCGAGCCGGCGACCGCATTTCGGTCGACCTGCCCGAGCCGCACGACCCGACCGACGTGATTCCCGAGGCCATCCCGCTCGACATTCGCTACGAGGACGACTACCTCATCGTGCTCTCCAAGCAGCGCGGCCTTGTGTGCCATCCTGCGCATGGTCATGAGAGCGGTACGCTCGCGAATGCCCTGGTCTATCACTGCGGTATCGACCATCTGGGCACCGTGCAGGGCGAGGACCGCCCCGGTATCGTGCATCGTTTGGATCGCGATACCTCGGGCCTTATGCTCGCGGCAAAAGACGACGACACCCAGCGCGCGCTCCAAAATCTTATCCGCACGCGCACGCTCGACCGCCGCTACATTACGCTCGTTCACGGTCATATCGCTATGGATGAGGGCACCATTAACACCGGCATTGCCCGTTCTACGCGTGACCGTGTCAAGATGGCGGTTTCGGACGATCCCTTTGCGCGCCAGGCCATCACGACCTTCAAGGTCCTTGAGCGTTTTGATTCCACGCGTTTTGACGACGGCTACACGCTCGTCGAGTGCCACCTGTTTACGGGCCGCACGCATCAGATTCGCGTGCATATGCGCCATATCAACCACGCCTGCGTGGGCGATCCACTCTACGGCAAGTGCGATGCACGCGCCGATCAGGGTCTGACCAGGCAATTCCTTCATTCCTGGCGCGTCGCATTCGACCATCCCGTGACGGGGGAGCGCATTGAGTGCCGCGACGAGCTGCCGTGGGATCTCGCTGCGGTTCTTGACGACCTGGCCCCGCGCTCGCTTGGCCGCACCGCTGCCGGCGACGAAATCGTTCCGCAGCTCGGTCTGCTCGAAGTCTAGCCAGTATTAGGTGGTTTCTTGAACTCGGTTAGCCTGCGGTAAGATATACGGTTGTTTACGTAACGCGTTGCTGGGAGCCTGCATGCTCGCCTTTTTACAAACCAACACACCCATCGTGATCTTTAACCAGATTGTGGTTACGCTGCTCACGGTCTGCTTTCTGTACCAGGTGGTCTTCTTTGTCATTGGTGCTCTCCGTGGTGAGGTCGCGCCCCCTAAGGCCAAAAAGCTGCATCGTTATGCCTTCTTCATTGCGGCGCATAACGAGGAGGCGGTAATTGCCAATCTTGTGCGCTCCATCAAAGAACAGGACTATCCGTCCGAGCTCATCGAGGTCTTCGTGGTCGCCGATGCCTGCACCGACAACACGGCGCAGCTCGCGCGCGAGGCGGGCGCCGTCGTCTATGAGCGTAACGACTTGGCCCGTAAGGGCAAGAGCTGGGTCATGGACTTTGGTTTTGATCGCATTCTCAACGAGTATCCCGATACTTTTGAGGGCTATTTCATCTTTGACGCCGACAACGTTATTTCCCGCGATTACGTCTCCAAGATGAACGATGCCTTTGACCAGGGCTTCCATGTGGTCACGAGCTATCGTAACTCCAAGAACTTCGGCAGCTCTTGGATCTCGGCGGCTAATGCCACCTGGTATCTGCGCGAGGCACGCTTCCTCAACAACGCGCGCAACATCTGCAAGACGTCTTGTGCCGTCTCGGGCTCGGGCTACCTCATCTCCGCCAGTGTTATTGAGGGTATGCACGGCTGGCAGTTCCACACGCTGACCGAGGACATTCAGTTCACCACGTTCTGCGCCATTCACGGCATCCGCATCGGCTATGCGCCGGCTGAGTTCTTTGACGAACAGCCGGTGACGTTTAAGGCGTCCTGGAAACAGCGCATGCGTTGGACCAAGGGCTTCTACCAGGTCTTTTTTACCTACGGCAAGCATCTTGTCAAATCGACGTTTCGCTATCATCGCTTTGCCGCATATGACATGTTTATGACCATCGCTCCGGGTATGCTGCTGTCCCTGATCTCCATGCTCGCCAACGCGACCTTCCTCATCGTGGGCGGGCTTTCGCACGGCTTCTTGGCCACCGAGGTCGAGATGCAGGCTTGTGCCGCTTCGCTCATCATGACCTTTGTCATGATGTACCAGACCTTCTTTATCTTGGCGCTACTCACGACCATCTTCGAGTACAAGCACATTCATTGCGCTCAAAAGTGGCGCCTGGTGACCAACCTGTTTACCTTCCCGATCTTTATGTTCAGCTATATCCCCATCACGGTTGCCGCGCTGTTCCTGAAGGTCGACTGGGTGCCCACGCAGCACGCCGTTAACGTTACCCTCGACGAGGTCATGCAGGGCGCCAAGTAACCACGATCAGAACTACCACAATGGGGATGCACCTTTGTGGTAGTTTTTCTTTTGAGCAGCTGTCCCGGGAGGTGTTCTGTGGTCTATTTCCCATTTTGGATCTGCGCCTTTGCCGGTGCGGTGATCGATGCCCGTGAGCGGCGGTTTCCCAACGCGCTTGCGGCTGCGTGTGCCGTGGCGGCGTTTGCGGGCGTGTGGCTGGATGCGGGCTTGAACACGACACTTGACCACGCTGGCCTTGCGGTCATCGTGTACCTTTCTCTCGCGTTGACCGAGTCCCTCTGGCGACGCCTCCGTCAAACCCCGGGCATCGGCATGGGTGATGCCAAGGCACTCTTCGCGCTTTGTACGCTCGACCCTATGGGTGGCGTCGTGGCATTTGCCGCCGCGCTCCTGGTCCTTGCCCTCTCCTGCCTCATCACAAAATCGCGCTCCTTGCCATTGCTCCCATTTTTGGTGCCGATTTTTGCCATAATCGAGGTCGTGGGCTGCACATTGTAACCGATTGCGCATCCTTCTTAAGGAGCATGCCATGGCAACTAATCAAGAAACGGCCGTCATTAAGGCGCGCATGGACCGTTTTCCCTCGGCGTTATCACCCGAACTTGTCGAGCACATTGCCGCCGATCGTGCTTCGGGCTATGTCAACCCGTACCGTTGCGACGATGACCAGGTCATCCGTCGCGTTGATCGAGCCGCAGACGAGGCCACGCTCATGCGTCCGGCATTTATGCGCGATGCCGAAAAGATTCTCCATCTGCCCGCGTATGCCCGATATGCTGGTAAAACGCAGGTCTTTAGCTTCCGTAGCAATGATGATCTGTCGCGCCGTGGTTTGCACGTGCAGCTTGTCTCGCGCATTGCGCGCGATATCGGTCGCGCCCTGG
>CABQJK010000021.1 GCA_902464495.1 uncultured Collinsella sp.
AGGTGCGACCGCGCCACGGCATCACGAAAGGAGCCACCAACATGAAGAACACGATGAAGTCTCTCAACAACTGGTGGTGGCGTGATGCGAATACGATCGGTCGACAGTGAGTCCCTCACGCCTGTTTTTGCGCTCTAGGTGATTGGAAGGTCTCCGGTTTCGACCGGGGGCCTTTTTCTATCTCGAGCCCGATCGCATTCGCATCACGCGCCTCCGCTTTTCTCTTGCAATCCCCTTCCGAAAGGATTTTCACCATGTCTCAGAACACCACCGCCACCCAGCCCCGCACCGTCCAGACCGCCGATCGCGGCAAACTCGATGTCCGCGCCCTCGTCCTGCTCGCCATCCTGCTCGCCGCCGGCTTCATCCTCAACTTCACCGTCGGCAAGGCAATCTCGGGCATCTCGGGCGGCATGATCAGCCCCGAGTTCATCATCTCGGCCTTCTGCCTCACCATCCTGGTCGTTCGCCCCAACATCGGCCAGGCGCTCGTCATTGGCCTCATCTCGGCTGCTGTGATCCAGATCACCACCACTTCGCCGTTCGTCGATTTTGCCGCCGAGGGCATCGCTGCCATGCTCATGGCCGGCATCGTCAACGCCGCCGGCAAGAACGGTCAGGTCAAGCCCGCCATCGCCATTGTCGCAACCTTCCTGACCACCTTTGTCTCCGGCGCCATCTTCATGGTCATCAAGATGGCCATGCTCGGCGTGGTCGGCGAGCTCGCCGCCGCCATGTTGCCCGTCGTCGCCATGACCGCCGTCTTTAACGCCATTCTGGTCGGCGCCCTCTACCTGCCCATCCAGAAGGCCCTGAAGCTCAACTAACCCACTCGGCTTTACGAGCCACCCCATCTTGGCGTTCATTCGTCGCTCGCGTACCCAAGTACGCTTCGCTCCTCTTTCGCGCCAACCTGGGGCCCCTCGTAAAGCCGTCTCCGTGCTCCATTATTCAAAATTAATCCCCTTTTCGATTTAACCCCTTTCGTGGGGGTCTAGGACACGCTTATCTCAAATCCCACCTTAAGGAGAACATCATGACAACCAACGCTCAGGCTCGTACCATTTCTGCCAACGCCGCTTCCGACAAAGGCATCCTCGACATCACCTCGCTCGTCCTGCTCGCCATCCTCCTTGCCGCCGGCTTTATCCTCAACATGACCGTCGGCAACGCTCTTGCCGCAACGGGCATTAAGCCGCAGTTCATCATTGCCGCCTATGCTCTGGCCATCGCACTCACGCAGGCAAGCTTTGCCCAGGCAGCCATCTTTGGCATCCTGTCGGCCGCCGTCATCCAGATCACCACGTCAATCCCCGGCCTCAACTTTGTCACCGAGCTTGCCGGCGCGCTGACGATGGCCGCCCTCGTTAAGTCCAACATCGGCGGCAGCAAGATCAATCCCTTCATCGCCGGCTTGCTCACCACCCTGGTCTCGGGTGCCCTCTTCGCCGTCCTGGGCACCGTCATCATGGGTGCCGCGCTGCCCACGGCACTCGCCAAGGCGCCCATCGTACTCGGCACCGCCGTCTTCAACGCCGTCGTGGTCCAGGCCCTCTTCTTCCCCCTGCGCAAGGTACTCAACAAATAGCCTGATATGATGAACGGGCCGCGCACTAGCGGCCCCATCACCAAAGACTGTCCCAAACAGCTAGCTTTTGGGGACGTTCTTAGACGACTCGTCATGTAAGAACGTCCCCAATGACTATGAAAGGTATCCATGAAAACGATCATCAACGTCGACGATGTCTCGTTCTCCTATGGCACGCAGACCGAGCAGGCGCTTAAGCACATCTCGCTCGGCGTGAACAAGGGAGACTTTATCGGCATCATCGGGCCCTCGGGCGCCGGCAAGTCCACGCTTGCCGCCTGCCTGTCGGGCGCCGTACCCCACCACTACACCGGCACGTTCTTTGGGTCCGTCATGGTTGACGGCCACGACACCTGCGAAGTCTCGCTCACCGACGTATCGCAGATCGTCGGCAGCGTGCTGCAGGACATCGACACGCAGATGGTCGCCTCGGTCGTCGAGGACGAGATGCTCTTTGGCCTCGAGAACTTTGGCGTTCCCCACGACCAGATCGAGCAGCGCGTGAGCGAAACGCTCGAGACCGTCGGCATCAGCGACCTGCGCGACCGCGAGATTGCCACCCTCTCGGGCGGACAGAAGCAAAAGGTGGCCATTGCCGCCATCCTTGCCATGCGCCCGCACGTGCTGGTGCTCGACGAGCCCACCGCAGCACTCGACCCCGCAAGCTCCACGCTGGTCTTCGAGACCCTGCGCGAGGCAAACCGCGCACTTGGAATCACCATCGTCGTCGTTGAGCAAAAGGTCGCCCTGCTTTCGGAGTATTGCAACCGCGTGCTCGTGCTCAACCATGGCGAAATCGCGCTACAGGGCGAGCCGCACGAGGTCTTCGCGCACACCGATGAGCTCCGCGCCATTGGCGTCGACTGCCCCCGCGTCACACGAATCTTCAATAGTCTCGCGGCCGATGGCCTGGCAAGCGGCACCCCTTGCTTGGATGTCGACGAGGCTGAACGCCTGATTTCGGGCATCGTCGACCCCGCACACACGGCCAGCGAAGTCCAAGCGCCCGCGGGCTCACCGCACGCCCCGTCGTTGCGCCCTCATGCCAAGGACGCCGAGCCCGTGCTCACCTTCGATCACGTTGAGTTTGCCTATCCCAACGGCGGCGCGGCCGTTCACGACCTCAATCTGACGCTCTACCCCGGCGAGCTCGTGGGTATCGTCGGCCAAAACGGCGCCGGTAAGACCACGCTCACCAAACTGCTCACCGGCCTGCTTAAGCCCAGCTCGGGCAGCGTGCGCGTCACGGGACTGGATACCGCAGCCGTTCCCACGAGCCGCATTGCCCGCGAAGTCGCAACCCTCTTCCAAAACCCCGACCGCCAGATCTGCAAGGATACCGTACTCGACGAGGTCGCTTTTGGCCTGGAGCTTGCCGGCATCGACCGTGCCGAGGCTCTGCGTCGCGCTCGACTCGTTATCGACCGCTTTGGCCTGCCTGCCGATGAGGCACCTTTCTCGCTTTCGCGCGGCCAGCGACAAATGGTGGCGCTTGCCTCCGTCGTAGTTGTTGAGCCCAAGATCGTCGTGCTCGACGAGCCCACGAGCGGCCTTGATTACCGCGAGTGCATGACCGTCATGGAAACGGTGCGCACCATGGCCGAGCGCGGCTGCGCCGTGATTATGGTCTGTCACGACATGGAAGTCGTTTCCGACTTTGCCGAGCGTATCGTAGTAATGGCCGACGGTCGCATCCTCGACCGCGGGCGCACGCACGAGCTATTCTCGAACATCGATCTCATGCGGCGTGCCTACGTGGAGCCTCCCCAGGTTATTGAACTCTCGCGCCGTCTGGCACCTTCCGTCTCGCCCGCTTTTGCGCAGGTGAGCGAGGTCACCGATGTCGTTCGAATTACCAAGGAGATGGTCCACCGTGGTTAACGTCATCGACTACATGCCGGGCGATACGCTACTGCATCGTTTGAACCCCGTCGTCAAACTGGGCCTCGCCGCCGCCATCATCGTCGGCATCTTCTTGTCCGACACCTACGTGGCGCTGCTGGGCTTTTTGGCACTCACCCTTGCGCTGGGTGCCTATGCCGGCGTCGTCGACCGTCTGTTCTCGTTGCTCAAGTTGCTGATTCCGCTCGCGCTTATCATGCTGGTGCTCCAGCTGGCCTTTATGCGCGATGGCAACGTGGTGTGGGGCTTTATCACCGACACGGGCCTCATCACAGGATCGAAGGCCTGCCTGCGCCTGCTGGGTGTGGCGTTACCACTCATCCTCATGCTCATGGTGACCAAGCTCAACGACCTTGCCAACGCCTGCGTCGAGGTGCTGCACGTGCCGTATCGCTATGCCTTCACCTTTACCACGGCGCTACGCTTTGTGCCGGTGTTTGGTCAGGAGATGAACGCCATCATGGAAGCGCAGACCGCACGCGGCGTCGAGTACGACACCAAGAACCCCATCAAGAAGCTTAAGCTCATGCTGCCACTGTGCGTGCCACTGCTCATCTCGAGCGTGGGCAAGACCGATGCCACAGCCTTGGCGGCAGAACAGCGCGGCTTCTATCTGCGTACACGCGCCAGCTCGTACAAGCGCTACCCCATCAAGGGCCTGGACATCGCCGTGCTCATCGTCAGCATCGCCCTCATCGCCATCGGCTTCCTGTTCTAGTTCACCACCGACAGCAACCACCCAACGCAAAAGGCCTCGGCTCGCACCAAACGAGCCGAGGCCTTTACTGTTTCACCAGATAAAACCTACCAAAATTAACCTGTCCCTTTTTTGGCAGGTCGGAAGCTAGAGTCGGTAGGGAGCGCCGCTGCGGATGATGGATTCGCGCACCAGGACATCCATGGCATCGAGGGTGATCTCGGGCATCTCTCGATACTTCTGCAGCACCGATAGCTCGGTGCAGGCCAGAATGACACGGTCGCAGCCGCTACGGGCGAACTCCCACATCACGCGGTCGAACTTATCCATATCGGGCTCACGTCCGGCCTTCACATCATCGTAGATAAGCGACATCACATCGTTCTGACGTTTCTCGCTGGGATAGACGACCTCAACACCCGCAGCCTCGCATTCGCGGCCGTAGACGCCCGCGCCCACGGTTCCGTCGGTGCCCATAATGCCAATCTTGTGCACCGGCTCGGTCGGCATACTCAGGTTGGGGTCGAACTCGCACTCCCCTATCACCGCACCCGCAAGGGCATAGCGCACCGACTCACGCGGCATGTGAATAATCGGCACCTTCGTAAACGACTGGATCTGGTCGTAGAAGTAGTGCGACGTGTTGCAGGGAATGGCAATGTGCGCACAGCCCAGCGACTCGAGTGCCTGGGCACACTCTTTCATGGTCGCCAGCAGCTTGGCGTGCTCGCCGGTCTTAATGGCCAGCGTGCGGTCGGGCATGGTCGACTTGGAAAGCACCACCATGTCGATATGTTCCTGATCGCAGGCAGCAGCCGTATGACGCACTACCTGGTCGTAGTAATACGACGTGGCCTCGGCGCCCATGCCGCCGATAACTCCCAGCTTTTCCATCGCCGCCTCCTTGGTGACGCTTGCGCAATTGCGCGTATCATACCCGCGCCCGCCCGATGTAAACCGGACGGGCGCCGCACTCATCTACTTGTAATACGTCTTGAACAGCTTAAAGTGGCGCAGCTTGGTGTGCCACATGCGCAGCCAGCGGTTAAAGACAAAGTCGCCCTTCATAAACGAAGGGTCGGCGCCCTTGCCTTCCTTGTCCAGGCGATGCACCTTAGCGCGCAGCTCGGGATCCTTGACGTACTTGTCGACGACCCCCATGGGAACGACCATCCACAGCGCCTCGTCCTGCGCCGTCACAAACTCCGGCTCAAACGGGCGGTTGAACACATACTCGTCCACCACATACTTGGCAACGTTAAAGCCGCTGTTAGTGACGTAGTAGTTGCTGCGACCTTGGCGCGTGTTGAAATCGAAGAACTTAAACGAGCCGTCGCGCTCGTCGTACTTAACGTCAAAGTTGGAATAGCCCACAAAGTGAAGGTCCTCGAGCAACTTGCGCACGCCGCCCATGAGCTCGTCATTGGGCTCGGTGATGATACAGGCGTGGTTGCCGACACCGTGAGGCTGATGCTCCTCGAGCAGCACGTGACCCAGGCACATCATGCGCACCTTGCCGTTGCGGTCGGAATAACTGGTGAGCACGCGCATGTACTCGTCGTTGCCGGGCACGCGATCCTGCAAGATCAGGTCGTCGGTGTAGCCGCTGGCATACGAGTCGCGAATGACCTGTTCCAGCTCGGCACGGTCGGCAATCTCATAGGCCTTTTTCTGGCCCTCGAACTCGTGCTGCCACCACATGATGCCGTCAGAAGGCTTCAGAATCATCGGGTAGGGAAAATCGATCTGGTCGAGCACTTCGGCAGGCGCCTCGCCTTGGGCGTTCAGCATCGCCATGGTGAAGGTTAAGGTATGCGGATAGGGCACGCCATGCTTCTCGCACAGCTCGTAGAAGATCTCCTTCTTCTGACACTGTTCAAGCATGCTATAGGGAGCGTAAGGCGCGACGATGTTATCCGCCAACTCATGGGCATCCTTGGCCTGAGCCACGAGGGCAACATAGTTATCGCCACAGCCCACAAGGACAATCGTCTTATCGGCATGCGCTTGGGCAATGCCGTTGACGGTCCTGAGCATCACGGGCATGGTATCGATATCCACGTTGGGCGTGTAGTCGATAATCTGGCTGCGGTACGCGGGACCCGTCTGATACTTGCCAAAGACCAGACTCTTGACCTGGTACTCCTCATAGAAGGCGCGCGCCACCGAATAGGCGTTGATGTCGCCACCGAGCAGCACGGGAATGAACTCGCGCTCTGTAAACTGCAATGCCATGGAAACTTCCTATCATGAACTGCCCACACAACGGGCGGTCTTTGCGCAACTGGTTTATTCTAGCGTGCCAAGCCGCCGGCGCCCAAAGCTCCACCGTATCTATGGCAATCGACGCAATCGTCCAGCACGAAGACGGCGCTCACCGTTGTATGACAATGGGCAATGAACCTACCATTGTTGTAGGATTCAGCGTATTGACATCCTCGAACGAAAGGCGCGCACGTGCCCCAAGACCATCCGACCGATAATCCTATCCTCAATGCCACGAAGCGCGGGCTGGCGGAACGCGCACAAACGGCCGTTCCCCTACGCACGGCAAACGATGCCTACGACAGGCCCGCCCGCATCGTCTCAATCAACACGTCGGCGCACAAGGGCACACGCAAGTCGCCCGTCGCGGATGGACACGACACCGTTATAGAACAATTTGGCCTCGCCTCCGACGCACACGCCGGGCATTGGCACCGTCAGGTTTCCTTTTTGGCCGCAGAGTCCATCCAGACGGCGCAGGCCCGCGGACTCGATGTGCGCAAGGGTGACTTTGGGGAGAACTTCACCACGCAAGGCATCAATCTACTCTCGCTCCCCATGGGCACGCAGCTCAAGCTTGGCAGCGAGGTGCTTGTCGAAATCAGCCAAATCGGCAAGGTCTGCCACACACGCTGTGCCATCTACTATCTCGCCGGCGACTGCATCTTTCCCCACGAGGGCGTTTTTGGCGTGGTGTTAAAGGGCGGAGAGGTCCATATCGGCGACGACATCCAGGTGGTCAAGCTCGGCGACGGCACCTGCTCGTTCACCCCTGCCGAGGCCCTCGAAGAGATTGAGCGGGCTCGTCAGGAGGGCACGCTGTAGTTGTAAAACCCCACGTTGAGATAGCTTTTACAGCCCAAAACACCTCTCAAATAGGGCTCCGTAACGTTAAAGTTGAACTCTATGGTTTCTCAACAATTCATCATAACTGCAGGTCAAAGCCAAAGCCTCAAGTTCAACTTGACCCTTTGGAACCTTTAAGGTTCAAGTTGAGGTCGAAAGCAGTAGTAGAATACCGTTCGAACCATAACCTACGATTGATTGCAGAGGGATTGGATGCAGCATTCGAATCATCGCGTCGCAGCGCTCATCGCGTCGAAGCCGGCTCGTATCATCACGAGCGCCGCACTCGCTGTCGCACTGACTGCCACACCGATGCTCTCCCCCGTTGCGGCGTATGCCGCCTCGCAGGCAACGCAGGATCAGCTTTCCGCCGCACAGCAAAAAATTGAAGCCGCCACGAGCGCCTACAACGATGCCCGCACCAAACTCGACGACCTGCAAAAGCAGATCGATTCCAACGAGGCGAGCATCGAGGAAATCGAGGCTAAGCTTCCCGAGCAGCAGGCCAAGGCAAGCTCCGCCATGCGCGATCTGTACAAGTACCAGAAGGGCACCAATCCCATCGTGAGCTTCCTGGTCAACGCGCAGAGCTTGGGCGAGTTCATCACCACCTGCAAATACACCAACCAGATCACGAGCTCGAGCGTCGACGAGATCGAGGAGCTCAACAACATGCAAACCGAACTCGAGCAGAACAAGGCCGAACTCCAGCAGGCCAAGTCCCAGCTTGAGGCAGAGCAAAAAAACGCCGAAGATGCGCTGGCACAGGCCCAGCAGCTCCGCAGCGAGGCGCAGGCAAAAGCCGAGCAGGAAAATGCCGCCGAGCTTGCCAAGCTTGAGGCCGACAAGGCCGCTGCCGCCGAGAAGCTCTCGGGCGAGGGCGTAAGCGGCAGCAATTCCAGCAGCCAGGCCACCAACACCAACACCACCATCGACACCACGGTGAACAACGCCAATACCGGTAACTCCGATTACGATACGTTCATCAACGAGTGGACGAGCCGCATCGACAATTATCTTGCCGGCTCCCCCATGGCAGGCCAGGGCTATAACTTTGCCGTCGCCGCTTGGAATACCGGTGTCGACCCCCGTTGGTCCCCCGCCATCGCCTGTATCGAGAGCACCAAGGGCACTTATTGCGCCAATTCCTATAACGCCTGGGGCTGGAGCGCCCGTGGCGGCGGCTGGCGCAGCTTTGGCAGCTGGAGCGAGGGCATCGCTGCTCACGTGGCCTACCTGGGCGCCAACTACGGCTCCACCCTTACCCCGGCAGCGGCCAAAAAGTACTGCCCGCCCACGTGGCAGGACTGGTACAACAAGGTCGCCGCTCAGATGAACCGCATCTAAGTACAGCTAAAAAGGGCCCCAAACGGGGCCCTTTTCTTTTAGGTAGTAGAGGTGTCAACGACACCGGTCGCATTGGCAACCGCAACTATGACGATCATGCACAGGAGCAGCACACCCAATGCCTTGAGCCAGAGTTTCGCGAGTTTCTTGCCGCGATAGCTGTCGAGCAGTGCGAATCGCCGACGAAGACGGCGCTTATCGAGCACGGCGAAGTGGAAAAGCGCCATAAGGCCATCGACAAAAAAGAAGTACTCGATCATCAGAAACCACGTCGGGTAGTTTTGATTGGCGCCCGTTGGATGAAAGACGGCGAAATGACTCCCGGCAAAAAAGACAAGGAGCGAAAGGCAGACGAGCACGTTCCAAGCGCGCCCCAAAGGCTCTGGGACGCGAGAGAGCAACCTTTGGCGGGCGGAGGCCGGCGATAAGATATTCAGAGGTTGTTGCGTGGAAGGCAGTGGCGCTGGCGGGGCGGACGAGGCGGCTTGTGCCATCACGTGTGGCATTGTGCTCGGCGCCGAAGACGCGGGGTGGCACAGCTCAAATGCGGCGTGCACAGCATGCCCCAGCGCCTTCGCACTGGCAAAGCGCTTGGCCGGATCGAGCGCCATCGCCATGCAGATGGCATCGGCCAGCGGAGCGGAGATGTCGCTCGACTCGCATTGTTCGCGCATGTCGCGTCCCGGCTTAGGATCAGCCCCCGTCAGGCAAAAGAAGAGAAGAGCGCCAAGTGCATACACATCACTGCGCACGCTCGTCTGCCCAAACCCATACTGCTCGGGCGGCGCGTAGGGCCGCGTACCAAACTTGACGGTATCGGCATCGGCGCCGTCGCGCCACACGCGCGCAATTCCCAAATCGATAATCACCAGCGACGAAAAGCTCATACCGGCATCGGGCGCATACTGCACGCCCGACACGATGATGTTCGACGGCTTAAGGTCGCGATGGATTACCGGCGAGGCCGGCTCCCCCGCCGTCGCAAAACCAGCATGGAGCTCGCCCACTGCATCGCAGAGAGCAGGAAATAACTCATGCGCATAATCGGGCGTCGCGCCCTGGCGTCCCACTAAGGCCTCGAGCGTCTCGCCGTCGACATACTCCATCACCACGTCCAGCTCATCGCCCGCGCGGCGACAGTCAACGATTCGGGGTAGGTGCTCAAAACGGCGCCCGGCACGCTGGGCCGCAAACAGGCGCTCGTAGGCCCCGCCAATCTGGGCCGAAGCGTCAATGCGCTTACGGACAAAGGGGCCAAGCGACCCACCGCCGGAGCCTTCAAAGTACACGAGCTCGGTCGTCTCGACGTCCGATCGCTTAAGTATACGGTCCACGCAATAGCTGTCCTCGCGATCGAGCGACGCCAGGTGCTCGGCAAGCGCGGCGGTCAGCTCGTCGTCGGAATATGTTGGGCTCTGAGTATCCATAGCGTCCATCATAGCGCAGGGTGCGGACACCTCATGGCATTCGCGCCCTGTTCGCTTGCATCGTTGCCGCAGCAGCACCGCCGGCTCAACCGTCAGCCGCTAACTCACCGTCTCCTCGCCAAAGCGGTACAGCTCTTCGTTGACCTTTTGCAGGCTGCACCCGCGATCGATGCAAAAAATGATGATTGCATCGCGACGATCCTTGCAGTTGAGAACACTGACCCCGGCAGCCGTCAGCGCCCGATTGGTCTCCTTCATCGACAGTGCCATCGCAAAGGCAATCTGCAGCACCTTATTGCGACTCGGGTGGCGTGCGCCGGTAAAGATCTGATAGCCAAAGGTCTCGTTGAGGTCGGCCATGCGAACCACGCGGGAGCGCTCCAAACCTTTCTCTTGCAGCAACTGCTGGAGGTAGTCCGAAAGCGAAGGGGCGGCAAAGTCGTGTTCCTTGATATAGCCATCGATGCTCGGGGCATCGAGAAGCTCGTTGAGCAGCTCCTCAGTCAACTTTTTATCGGGCATACGACTTCACCTCCCCCCAAGCATATACAGCATGCTAGAAACCGCTCACATCCGAGCGCTCCCAGCTGGCGACCTGATCGGGAGACGCCGTACCGAGCGCCTCAAACTTCCAGGAGCCACCTGCCTTCAGATGATTGGTGTTCGCGAGGGCAGTTCCAACCTGGTTGCCATCAGCATCATACAAAACGTACTCGATCTGAATGTAGCTCTTTTCCTTGTCCGTGTTATTGGTCAGCGTACCCGTGATCTTATAGGCAAACTGATTGGAGGTGTCTTCAGCCTCGTCAGCAATGGTATACGGTTCTTGCGGTTCTTTTTGCTCCTCAGCCTGCTGTGTCGCCTCGGCAGGTTTTGCCGAATCGCTCGCAGACGAATCGGTTGAGTTGCCACCCATAGAGCCCACGGCACCGACGATAACCAGCACCACGATGATGCCTAGGACAATCTTGCCGATCGGCTTCTTTCCCTCTTTTGCCATTATTCATCCTTCCTACAATCCGGCTACCGTGCCGGCACACAGCACATCGTAGGAAGGATTGAACTTGAATTCATTAGCTGTGAGCTAAAGTTGCGATAAACGGCCAATGCAGTTATCCGAACGCCGAGCAAACGCACTTTGCGCGACCGTCTGCTGGCAGCGCATCAACCCACCGTGACGGATTCCCCGGTAAAGGCACTGATCATCAACAGGGCAAAGAACACCAGGTAGCTGACACTCAGCAGGTACGCAATGATCAGGAAGACGACCCATCCTACATTGGTCTTACCGTCGGCGCGGCGATGCTCGCGAGAACGGCACAGCCAGACCGTCACGCCAATAGCCACAATCAGCAGCACGAGCGCCGCCGCGGCCAACCCGGCAAGCGCAAACATCACGCCAATGCTCACAGCAATAACCGGAAGCAGCAGCAAGCCGCATCCACACCCACCGGGACTATAAACGGCGGTCTGTCGGCGTCGTTCCATCGTCACTCCAACCTCAACATCTTTGAGCGCTACAACGCAACGGCCTGCTGAACTGGAACGATCTTATCCAGTTCTGGTTCGATGCGCCTCTTCTCCGCCTCGAGATCAAACGCTATCTGGGCGCGCAGCCAATAACCATCCGTCAGGCCGAAGTAGCGGCAAAGGCGAAGGTCGGTGTCGGCCGTCACACGACGCCTTCCCAAGATAATCTGCCCAATGCGTTGAGCCGGAATCCCGGTCTCTTTCGCAAGGCGATATTGAGAAATGCCCATGGGAACAAGAAACTCCTCTTTGAGAAGCTCACCAGGAGTCACCGGCGACAACAAATCGGACGCAGTCTCATCACTTGTAATAATCGACGATTTCGACATTCCAAGCCATCCCCTGTCTCCACTCAAAACAGACCCGATAGCGCTCGTTACGACGCAACATAGTATCGCCTTACGTTAATAACGTCAAACGTTTCTATAGACTTACATCTCTATTATACCGTACATCTGTTCGTGTTTTCTAGAACAGGCATCCTTCGACACTTAAGCAAGCAAAAGCAATCGTTTGTAGACGTCGAGGCCCTTGAGTAGGATTTCCTCGTCAAAGAGCATGGTATCAGTATGCAGGGCACTCGTGGCATAGGCGGAGCAGTCATCGGCGTCGATCGGGTTTTCTTGCCCCTCTGGCACACCCGTGCCCAGCAAGAAGAACACGCCTGGCAGATAGCGCTGATAGAAGGCGAAATCCTCGGCAATCAGCAGCGGCTCATCCACGAGCTGTAACTCGGGCAGAGCAGGCGCAATGTGGGCAAACAACTCGGGGTCGTTATCGACCGGCGGATAGCCCTCGGCAAAGTCGAGATCGTACGTGCAGCCCGTTGCAGCGCATGCCTCGTCGAGTACACGGCGCACGCCCTCGCGCGCGCGGTCGAACATGTCGTCCGTAAACACACGCAGACTGCCGACCACATGGGCCTCCCCCGCCACCGCATTGCAAACGGTACCAGCCTGCAGCAGGCCAAATTTGCCGATACAGGGCTCGTCGGTGCCCAGCTCGTCCATCAGCTCGCGCTCGGCAACCAAAAACTTCGCTGCCGCTAACGCGGCATCGTGCGATTCCTCAACCGGCACACCATAGGTCTTGGCGATATGGATGCTCGCGCCATGGATATGAATGTGCGTCTCGCTTGAGCGCGCCAGCAGCGGACCGGGACAGCTCGCCAACGTGCCGGCGGGCAAATCGGGCCATACGTGGAAGCCAAAGATGCGATCCGCCCCGTAGCGCTCGAATACGCCGCTCTCACACACCGTCTTGGCGCCACCGGTCGTTTCCTCGGCCGGCTGAAACACAAAGAGCACGTTGCGCTTGATGGCACCCGGCTGCTCACGAATCGTGCGATCGACATACGTCGCGGCGGCAAGCACCATGGCCATGTGACCGTCGTGACCGCACGCATGCATCTTACCGGGATGCGTCGAGGCAAAGGCCGCGCCCGTTGCCTCCGCGATGGGCAGGGCGTCCATGTCGGCGCGAATCGCCGTGGCATGCGCGGCGCCCGTGCCGGCATCGAAGAAAGCGCAGACGCAGCTGGGACACGGATGGGTCACCTCGCAGGCGAGCGGCGCCAATATGTCCTCGATATAGGCAATCGTCTGTGGAAGATCGAAATCGAGCTCCGGAATGCGATGCAGGTCGCGCCGATAGCGACGAAGTTCTTGGAGCTCGGTCATAAAGGATCCTTTCATGGGGGGCATATCCATTCACACAATATTGTGACGCAGGATTGTGGCACCCTTGTTTCTAGCATGATGCTGCATTTTTTCAACGTTATATACGAATACTCTTGTTTGGTAAAGTGCAACGTGGTAGGGTCGTTACCACTTGATAGAGGCGCGGGCACGAAGAGCCGCGGGCGAGTCGGCAGACTTTGACCCTGCGGGGAGGCGAAACCCGCCGAACTGGGCTTTTCGGGCACGAACAGCCTGGTGGGCCTGCGGGAAACACCCGCAGGACTGTCTGCAGCAATGCGGGAGCGCTATCCGGACATTGGGTCCTCGCTATGCGGATTCGATGCGCAGATGGCGCCGTCTGGATAGCGAGGTTTACGGGACATGGCATTGACCCCCAACGAGGCATATGCGGCCAAGCAGCCGTTTGTGGACAAGGAAACGCTCGAGCATATCGTCGAGCAGTTCCCCACGCCGTTTCATCTATACGACGAGGCGGGCATCCGCCGCAACATGCAAGAAGTGCGCGACGCCTTCGCATGGAACCCGGGCTTTAAGGAATACTTTGCCGTCAAGGCCAATCCAAACCCGGCGCTCATCTCCATTCTCAACGAATACGGCTGCGGCTGCGATTGCTCGAGCTATACCGAGCTCATGATCGCCCGCTCGCTGGGTATCACCGGCCACGACATCATGTTCTCGTCCAACGACACGCCGGCGGCGGACTTTGCCCTTGCAGATAAACTGGGCGCCATCGTCAACTTTGATGACATCAGCCACATTGAGTTCTTTGAGCGCGTTGCGGGGCCCATCCCCAAGACGGTCAGCTGTCGCTTTAATCCGGGTGGCCTTTTCCAGCTCTCCAATGGCATCATGGACAACCCGGGCGACTCCAAGTACGGCATGACCACCGAACAACTCTTCGAGGCTTTCCGCATGCTCAAGGCCAAGGGCGCCCAGAATTTTGGCATCCACGCATTCCTTGCCAGTAACACCGTCACTAACGACTACTATCCCAAGCTCGCAGGCATCCTCTTTGAACTTGCCGTGCGCCTGGAGCGCGAAACGGGCGCACATGTCGCCTTTATCAATCTGTCCGGCGGTGTGGGTATCCCCTACCTGCCCGAGCAGCAGGCTAACGACATCCACGCCATCAGCGAAGGTGTACACGCAGCCTACGACGAGATTCTGGTCCCCGCCGGCATGGGCGATGTGGCGATCTGCACCGAGATGGGTCGCTTTATGATGGGCCCCTACGGCTGCCTGGTCACTAAGGCCATCCATGAAAAGCAGATCTACAAGGACTATATCGGTGTCGATGCAAGCGCCGTCGACCTCATTCGTCCCGCTATGTATGGTGCCTACCACCACATTACGGTGATGGGACAGCCGGGTGGCGCCGACAAGACCGCAGCACCCGTTACGGACACCTACGACATCACGGGCAACTTATGCGAGAACAACGATAAGTTCGCTATCGACCGCGAGCTGCCGCAGATCGACATGGGTGATGTGCTCGTGATCCACGATACCGGCGCGCATGGCTACTCCATGGGCTACAACTACAACGGCCGTCTGCGCTCCGCCGAGGTCCTGCTGCGCCCCGACGGCTCGGCAGATCTCATTCGTCGCGCCGAGCGCCCGGGCGACTACTTTGCCACGCTCGACGTGCTGCCGTGCGGCCGCGAGCTACTGGCCAAATCGCGCGCCGAAAGCGCCCGCCGTCGCGCCCAGGACGAGCGCCTGGCCGTCGCCGCTCAGTGGAACAAGCGCATCCAGATCGCGGAAGCGAAGGAGAAGAACATGGACATCCGTAATCTCGAGGGTTCAATCGTCGCCCTCGTCACGCCGTTTAAAAAGGACGGCAGCGTCGACTTTGACGCACTCGAACGCCTTATCGATTTCCACCTGCAAAACGGCACTGACGCTATCCTCACCCTGGGCACCACCGGTGAGAGTGCCACGATGACCGATGACGAAGACAACTCCGTTGTCGCCGCCGTGGTCAAGCAGGTTGCAGGCCGCGTCCCCGTCATTGCCGGCTCGGGCTCTAACTCCACGCAGACCATGCTCACCAAGTCGCTCACCTATCAAGGCCTGGGAGCCGACGGCCTGCTGCTCATTACCCCCTACTACAACAAGTCCAACGAGGAGGGCATCTACCAGCACTTTAAGACCGTAGCGGATGCTGTGGACATCCCCTGCATCCTGTACAACATCCCCGGCCGCTGCGGCTGCGGCATCAGCGAGCGCAACGTGGAGCGCTTGGCCGCGCACCCCAACATCATGGGCATCAAGGAAGCCTCGGGCAACGTCGCCTACGCAACCAAGATCGCCCACCTGCTATCCGACGACTTCCGCATGTACTCGGGCGAGGACGCGCTCACCGTGCCACTCATGAGCCTGGGCGCCTCGGGCACCATCAGCGTGTGGGCCGACGTTCAGCCGCAGCTCGTGCACGACATGTGCCGCGCCTATCTGGACGGTGACGTGGCGCGAGCCCGCGATATCCAGATTGCCGGCCAGCCGCTCATCAATGCCCTCTTTAGCGAGGTCAACCCCATCCCCGTTAAGGAAGCGCTCGCCCGGATGGGTATGATCGAGGCAAACTACCGCATGCCGCTGTGCCCCATGGCCGACGATACGCGTGCCGCACTTACCGATGCTCTGAAGGGAGCTGGTCTGCTTGATTAAGACCGTCATTATGGGAACGGGCCGCATGGGCTCGCTCATCCACACTACCGCCGAGGGCATTCTCAACGCCGCTGGAGAGCCCGTTTTTGACATCGTCGCCCAGATCGGCTTCGACTTGTCCGAGCTCGAGAGCGCAACGGCCGCCGATGTAATCATCGACTTCTCGAACGTCGCGACCTTTGACGCCGTTGTCGCCTATGTCGAGCGCACGGGCGCGGCACTCGTTTCCGGCACCACGGGTTATTCGCCTGAGCAGATGGACCGCCTGCGCGAGCTGGGCCAGAATGCCCGTGTCATGCATTCGGGCAACTACTCTATCGGCATCGCCGCCCTGCGCCATCTGGTTGCCCAGGCCACGCGCGAACTGCCCGGCTTTGACTGCGAGATTGTCGAGACGCACCACAACCAAAAGGTCGACGCCCCCAGCGGCACCGCGAAGCTGCTGCTCGACGCCGTAGTCGAGGCCGAGCCCGAGGCTGGCTATCATCCTGTCTACGGTCGCGAGGGCATGTGCGGCGCTCGCGATTCCAAGGAAATCGGCATGCACTCACTGCGCGGCGGCACTGTCGCCGGCGTGCACGAGGTGAGCTTCTTTGGCCAGGATGAGGAGGTCACGCTTAGCCATCGCGCCACGAGCCGCCAGATCTTTGTCAACGGCGCTCTGGCCGCCGCTCAAAAGCTCGTTGTCCGCGACCCTGGCTTCTACACCTTCGACCAGGTCATGTTCGCCTAACCAGTTATCTACCGTATCCACGCAAAGGAGAAACAGCATATGAGTAACGCAGCCGAGATGGATGCCCAGGAGATCATCAATTACATCGCCACCGCGCCCAAAAAGACGCCCGTCAAGCTGTATGTGCGCGAGAAGCCCGGCATGAAGGTTGCCTGGGGCGATGCGCACGTCTACGGCGGCCGTCGTGGTAAGACCGTCTTTGGCGACTGGGAAGAGCTCAAGGCCATCCTCGATGCCAATGCCGACTCCATCGACTACTACGACGTCGAGAATGACTGCCGCAACTCCGCCGTGCCCATGCTCGACCTTAAGGGCATAAACGCCCGCATTGAGCCGGGCGCGATCATCCGCGACCGCGTCGAGATCGGCGACCGCGCCGTCATCATGATGGGCGCCATCATCAACATCGGCTCCGTTATCGGCGAGGGCTCTATGATTGATATGGGCGCCGTCCTGGGCGGCCGCGCAACCGTGGGCAAGAACTGCCACATCGGCGCCGGCACCGTACTGGCAGGCGTTGTGGAGCCCGCCAGCGCCA
Source organism: uncultured Collinsella sp. (assembly GCA_902464495.1). Taxonomy (GTDB): domain Bacteria; phylum Actinomycetota; class Coriobacteriia; order Coriobacteriales; family Coriobacteriaceae; genus Collinsella. Next base: position 17,244 of record CABQJK010000021.1, read on the forward strand.
CGCCCGTCATCATCGAGGACGACGTCATGATCGGCGCCAACGCCGTGGTCCTAGAGGGCGTGCATGTGGGCAAGGGCGCTGTCGTTGCCGCCGGTGCCGTGTGCGTCGAGGACGTCCCCGCCGGCGCCGTCGTGGCCGGTGTCCCCGCCCGCGTCATCAAGATGCGCGACGCCCAGACCGACAGCAAGACCGGCCTCGAAGAGGGACTACGTCAACTGTAGGGTTACGCGGTTTTACCAAACCGCGTAACTAGCCGACGCTGCAAACGACCCAGAGCGGCAATCTGACGTTCAATCGTCGGGCATGACCAGAAGGTCAATGCCCTCCTCTTTCACGTCACCTTGCTCGCTCTGGGTCGTTTTCGCTGACGTATGCTCAACCTGTGGGGCAATTCAGCCCTAAACAAGAAGGCCGAGGCCCCAAGGAGCTTCGGCCTTCGCTTTCTCGCTGCAGGCGTAACACAACTTATCGATTCTCGATGCTGCCGATGTTTTTGAGCTCGATGGAGATGAGGCCGTTGGGCTCGTTGACAAACTCGATGTACTCGGAGTTCGAACCCATCTCGGCCGGAAAGCTGATCTCGATACCCGTGTCGGTGCGAATCTTGTGGTTGCGCACCGCCGCGCGCTCGACCTGCTTGCGCTCCACGGGCACACGTTCGGGCACCTTCTCCTCGGTCAGCGCCGCGCGCACGCTTTCTTTGATGACCGGTTCGTCCTCAAAGACCTCATCGACGATATCCCAGGGCGGAAGCTCCTCGTCATCCTCGACCTTCTCGGCAACGGCAGCCTTAACCTTAGCGAGCGCTACGGCCGTATTGGCACCGTGCTCCTCGGCGACTTCCTCGACCACACGCGTCACGGTATCGATGACCTCCTTGCCCGATACGCCCGTGTCGCACTGCAGCAGGCCATCGGGGATAAGCATGCGGTCCTCGCCGGCAATCTTGCGCTTCTTGTCCACGTAGCCGATCTCCATGGTGCTCGCGCGCACGATGGCATAGCTCGGCACCTTCTGCGAGGGGTTTGGCAGAATAGCGTAATGGCGCGCGATGTCGTTGCGCACCTCCCCCTCCTCGCGGCCCACTTCGTGCATAAAAGCCTGCTTGGAGCCCAGCAGCATCACGGCAAACCAGCGGGCATCCTCATCGTCGTCAAAATCGGCCACGAGCACGTCGGTGGACTCGGCTTTCTCGGCTTTGGTGAGCTCGGAGGAGATAAACTCCGCAATCTGCTGCGACAGGTCCACGAACTCGCGCTCGCCAAAGAAATAACCCTTGAGCTCGCCGCCAAACGCAGAGTTCTCGGCAAACGTGGCGCGTTTATTGTCGGCCGAGGTACGTGCGCGGCGCAGATGCGTGGTCACGAAGTTGCGCACGGTGCGGCTTTCGATATCGAGCTCGCGCTGGCTCATAACGTTGACGGCAGAGTCAAAGTCCAGGATATGCAGAATCGCGTGATTGATTTTCATATACGGCATTCCGTTCTAGATCGAATTGAGCACGAATCAGTATAGCGGTCGAGCCCGTCCCACGCGCATCGAAGATTGGTGCAAAGTAACCTGACCCCAATGCACCAACGCGCCCCCTTGCGCCAGCGTTAGTGCAGAAGCTCGGACTGCCAAGCCTCGAGCTGTTCTGCCAGACTCTTACCGGCAGTGGACATGTCGATCTGGGGTCGTTTGGGCAGCAGCGCACATTTAAGGATTGCCACGATGGTCTGCGAGACAAAGCGTCGCGTATCCTTGTCGAAACCTTGCGCAGCCTGGAGCATCACGGGCAGGCTCTCGCGCAGATTCCCGACGATATCCGCAAACCGCTCAGCACCCGTAGCCTCAAACACGGAGAACAATGCATCTACAAAACGCTCGCGCTCGGCAGGCCCCACTGCAAGCAGCATCTCGCGAATGGAGCCATCAACGTATCGAGCACCGGCGGACAGGCGCTCACAGTACACGAAGTCGCGACCATCAACCACCCAGCTAAAGGGATTGTGCTGCAGCAGGCTGAACTCGGTGCTCTCAACGATGGCATAGTCCTCCTGCGTCTCGAACATCATGCCAAAGATCGACGACCGAGGTAGCGTCTTATCGATGCGGCCGGAAAGATCGGCAAAGGCGTTGCCGTTCAGAAACTCCTCGACGAAGCCAGGACCATCATGGGAATACACCCGTTCGATTCGCTCACGGGCGACATCGGAGCACATCGCCGCACCGTACACCGCAAGGTTTCCACCCTTGGAATGACCTCCGCACAAAAGCGGCCCGTCAATCGCATCCGCCGCCTCGTCCACATAACGCGCCGCGGATTCCTGGGCCGGAACAGGACACCGGAATGCCATGTTAAAGTCCTCTTTCCAGCCCACAATCGTACTGTCGGTCCCCCGAAAGGAAAGATAACTAAACCCCGCCGGAAACCGGAACGCCATGGCTGCAAACTGCTCTGTCGCCACCACATCGCTCACGGCACGATAGCCGCAAACGTGCACGCCACGGTAGCGAGGGCTTGCTGCCACGGCCTCCAACAAGGCCCTGCTCCCCTCTGGGTCCCACAAGTCGCCAATCATGTCCCGGTAGCACTCGGCACGCAGCAGCTCGCGTACGTCTAGGCCCTGCCAGTTCGTCAGCTCCGCCATATCACCCGGCAAACGCAAATAGGACAACCACGCAAAGACCAGGCTATCCACCGCGCAGAACGGCCGTTCCTCAAACGGATCAAACGCCGTCTGGGCATAGGTCAAAAAATTAGGCGAATCCGACATGGCCCTCCCATCAACTATGGTGCATTGGGGTCAGGTTACTTTGCATCAAAAAGGCGCCCGGGCCGTGTGGGCCCGGACGCCTTCATTGTAGCCTGTTGCCCAAAAGAGCTTGATTTAGCAGGAGAAGTCGACGCTGTCGATGATGTCCTTGAGGGCCTTGGCGGAGGCGGTGAGCTCATGCTGCTCGTCATCGTTCAGCGGCACGGGGACGCGGCAGACAACGCCATCGCGGCCGACGACCGTCGGCATGGAGATGGCAAGATCGGACAGGCCATACTCGCCCACCATGAGCGAGGAAACGGGCAGAACGGTCTGCTCGTCACGCATGACAGCAGTGCAGATACGCCTAACGGCCATGGCGACGCCGTAGTAGGTGGCGTGCTTCTTCTCGATGATAGTGTAGGCGGAGTCCTTGACGTCCTCGGCGATACGCTTCTCGGCAGCCTCGTGCTCCAGATGGCCGTGAAGCTCGCAGAAGGTGCTCAGCGGCACGCCGGCAACCTGAGCGCTGGACCAGGCGACGAACTCGGAGTCGCCGTGCTCACCCATGACGTAAGCCTGGACGTCGCGCGGGTCGACCTCGACGTGTGCGCCGAGCATCTGCTGCAGACGGCCAGTGTCGAGCACGGTGCCGGAACCGATGACGTGGCCCTCGGGCAGGCCGGACATCTTGATAGCGGCATAGGTCAGAACATCGACCGGGTTGGAGACGATGAGCAGAATGCCGTCGAAGCCAGACTTCTTAATCTCGGGAATAATGGACTTAAAGATGTTGACGTTCTTGTTGACCAGGTCCAGGCGGGTCTCACCGGGCTTCTGGGCAGCGCCAGCGGTGACGACGATCATGGCGGCGTCGGCGACATCGGAATAATCGCCGGCGTAGATCTTCATCGGCTCGGCAAACGTCATGCCGTGCGCGATATCCAGAGCCTCACCCTCGGCGCGGTTCTTGTCCACGTCGATGAGGACCATCTCGGAGAACAGACCACTCTGCATCAGCGCAAACGCCGAAGACGAGCCGACGAAACCGCAGCCGACAATAGCGACCTTCTTCTCGTTAACCATTAGAAACTCCCATCTCTCTCCACAAGCAAGCCGCCCGGGAACGACCCGAGCGGCTTGCCGTAATCCCAATACATCCAATCGGGACTTTGATTATGCTCCTATTCGCAGCCAAAAATCGACCGTTTACCGAAATTGTTTGCAGAATTCGTAAAATAACTGCACGAAATCGGTTTCGAGCTATTGACGAGGCGAAATAGCTTTCTAATACAGGCCCGCCTCGCGAATGGCCTCGACAGCCAAAGCAATCTGATCGGGCGGCAGGACCAGCGCCATGCGCACGTGTCCCTCGCCCGAAGGACCAAAGCTCGCGCCCGGCGTCACCACAACGCCGGCCTTCTCCATAAGCTCCTCGCAAAACGCCATGGAATCGGTGCGACCACCGGGAAGCTTGGCCCACACGAACATAGAGCCATGCGCGTTGGGACGCTCCCAGCCCAGGTTCTCAAGACCATCGCACAGGGCATCACGGCGCTCCTGGTACTTCAGACGCTGCGCCTCGACCTCATCGCGCGGACCGTTCAGGCAGGCAATAGCCGCCTTCTGGATCGGGAAGAACATGCCAAAGTCGATCTGGCTGCGCAGCTTGGCAAAGGCCGAGACCACATCCTCGCGACCGACCAAAAAGCCGATGCGGGCGCCGGTAACGTTGAACGACTTGGAGAGCGAGAAGAACTCCACGCCCACCTCGAGCGCACCGGGATACTGCAAGAAACTGCCGCCCGGCTCGCCGTCGAACACGATATCCGAATAGGCGTTGTCGTGGACGATCAGCAGGTCGTGCTCGCGGGCGAAGGCGATGATCTCCTCGTAGACCTCGGGCGTGCCCACCGAACCCACCGGGTTGGCAGGCAGCGACACGATCATGTACTTAGCGCGATCGGCGACCTCGGGATCGATACCCGCCACGTAGGGCAGGTAATTGTGCTCGGCGACCAACGGGTAGTACTCGAGCTTGGCATCGGCGATCTTGGCGCCCGCCTCAAAGACTGGGTAGCACGGATCGGGCACCAGGATCGTATCGCCCGGGTCGAGCAGCGCCAGACCCAAGTGGCCCACGCCCTCCTGCGTGCCGTTACACGACTGCACCATGGACGGCGTAATGCCCGAAACGCCAAAGCGGCGCTCGTAGTAATCGCACACGGCCTGCTTGAGCTCGGGCAGATCGCGCAGGGCATACTTCCACATCTCCGGGTCCTGCGCGGCCTGGGTCAGTGCCTCGACCACGTGGTCGTACGGTTTAAAGTCGGGCGTGCCCACACTCATGTTGTAAATGGTCTTGCCCTGGGCTTTAAGCGCAAGAAGCTTGTTGTTGAGCGAGGCAAAAACCTCCGCGCCAAAGCGGTCGAGACGCTGCGATGCCTGCATGGTGCCACCTTTCGATACAAAAACGCGGCGCTCCGACAAGAGCGCCGCGCGATACGGGCCATCAGATTGCAAAAGTGTAACGCTTGCATCCCCTATTTTGGTTCAATTTAGCCAACCTGAGCCAATCGGAGCGCGGTGCTAGTCGACTGGGCGCAGCGCGTCAATCTGCGCGAGCCACAGACGCGAGCTGGCGTCGCTCGGCATGCGCCAATCGCCGCGCGGGCTGAGCGTGACCGAGCCCACCTTGGGACCGTCGGGCAGGCAGCTGCGCTTAAACTGCTGGGCAAAAAAGCGACGATAGAACGTGCGCAGCCACGTGTGGATGGTGGTCTCGTCGTAGACGCCCTCAAAGCTCTTAAGCGCCATGCGGTAAATCTTGCCCGGCTCAAAGCCAAAGCGCAGCAGGTAATAGAGGAAGTAGTCGTGCAGCTCGTACGGGCCCACCAGATCCTCGGTTTTCTGAGCGATCTCGCCATCGCCCGTCGGGGGCAGGAGCTCGGGCGACACCGGCGTGTCGAGAATGTCGAGCAGCGTGGTGGCGATGCGACCGCCAAAGACATCGGCCGCGTAGCGCACCAGATGGCGTACGAGCGTCTTGGGCACGCTCGCGTTGACGGCATACATGCTCATATGGTCACCGTTGTAGGTGGCCCAGCCGAGTGCCAGCTCGCTGAGGTCGCCCGTGCCGATGACAAAGCCGCCGGCCTGGTTGGCCAGATCCATCAGAATCTGTGTGCGCTCGCGCGCCTGGCTGTTCTCGTAGGTCACGTCCTGGACCGCCGGGTCGTGCTCGATGTCCTTAAAGTGCTGCTCCACAGCCGCATGAATCGAGACCTCGCGGAAGCTCACGCCCAGGTCGCGGGCAAGTGACTCGGCATTGGACTTGGTACGATGCGTCGTTCCAAAGCCCGGCATGGAGACGGCCGTAATGCCCGTACGCGGCAGGCCCAAGGCATCGAACGCGCGCACGGTCACGAGCAGCGCCAGCGTGGAATCGAGGCCGCCCGAAAGGCCGATGACGGCCGCCTTGGTGCCCGTGTGGGCAAGGCGGGTCTTGAGGCCCGCGGTCTGCAGGTCGAGGATGGTCTCGCAGCGCTCGGCCAGGTCGCCGTGGTCTGCCGGGACGAAAGGCGCGCGCGGGAAGACGCGGTCGATGTCGCAGGCATCGCGCAGCGCGGGTTCCTCTGCGAGCGTGCCCTCAAACGAGAACTCAACGGTCGTGGCCTCCGGCGCGTCATCCGGGCGCGTCCAGGTCGTCGAGCGGCGGCGCTCGGCCACCAAGCGGTCAAGGTCAACGTCGGCAACGGCCATATCACAGGTGAGGAGCTTGGTCGCGGCAAGCTTAGAGCCGTTTTCGTAGACGAGGTTCTCCCCCGCAAAGACCATATCGGTCGTGGACTCGCCCTCGCTCGCGTCCGCGTAGGCATAGGCACAGTAGAGGCGCGCACTCTGGTTGGAGATGAGGCTGCGGCGATAGTCTGCCTTGCCGATAATCTCGTCGGAAGCAGAAGGATTGAGAATCACCGTTGCGCCGGCAAGTGCCATCTCGGTCGAAGGCGGCGCTGGCACCCACAGGTCCTCGCAAACCTCAACGCCAAGCACCATGTCCTCGGCACCCTCGTCACAGCAACGGTAGATAAGCCCCGAGCCAAGCGGCACCGGACCCTGGCCGGCAAATTCAATCCAAACGGGATCGGCAGGTGCCGGAGCAAACCAGCGGCGCTCATAGAACTCGCCATAATTGGGCAGATACTTCTTGGCCGTGAGGCCCAAAAGCTCGCCCGCGCAGCACACGGCGGCGCAGTTGTAGATGTTCTCGGCCACCGCAACGGGAAGACCGACCGTAAAGACGATCGGCAGCTCGCGAGTCTCATCGAGGATGCACACAAGCGCCGCCTCGCAGGCATGCAGCAGCGTGCGGTTATGGAACAGGTCCGCCGCAGTGTAGCCGGTCAGGTTAAGCTCGGGCAGCACAAGCGCACGAACGCCGCGCTCGGCAGCCTCGCGAACAGCCGTCAGTGCCACCTCGGCATTGCCCTCGACATCGGCCACGCGAATCCGCGGCGAAGCCGCCGCCACACGCAAAAAGCCATCGTTCTCAACTTGGCCGTTTAGAAAATCGTTCATGCGAGCTCCAACACATCCGTTTAGCCGCGACGAGTAGCGGCGATATAGTCCGCCTCCATTGTACTGTCAAGCTCAATCAGCGCAGATGGAGACGGGCTCACGTTAAAGACTAAAAAGCGAAGCGGCGTTTCAGCAGTAGAACGAAATCTCGTCCACGAGGAAAAATGCCTTCCATTTAGAGCAAATCAATTCATGCTGAGCGGCAATAATTTCACAAAGGTCATCAAGAGTACCCCGAGGAATCTTCGCCTTGTTATTGGCAACGATACAGCCGCCCCTGCGAGTCAACCAGATTTTGGCCGAGCTATCTGAAGGCGCTCCCTTGCAAACATGGACATGGATTGGTTCGCCCGCTTCGTTGGACCAAAAGAAGACGCGATAGCCGCCAATAAGAAATAGGCTAGGCAACCTTAGCTCCTCCGCTTGCGGCATACCGATATAGAAGATGGGCATTGTTGCTCAGAAAAGTCTCGAAGCCTCGCTTTTCCTCGTCTGTAAAGCGCCCCTCCCACATGGTCCAATTGTAAGAAGGCAGCTCGCAGCGAGCGGAGTCGAAGCCCTCTGCCGTCGGTCGCTCAAAATGCACAATAACCTTTTCGATGTCGCCATCGACAATCAGGTCAGAATGGACGACCTCAGTGCCGTCTTCGAATGTCATATACGGATACATCACGGCAACCACCTCGCAATCGTTTATCCAGTTTAGCATCAAGCACTCACGCCAAAAACGGCGAGCGCCCTTGATAACTTGATGGTATCTGACAAACGACATACGCGTTTCACATTGAATGGGTACCCTGATGGCTGCATGAAACGAAGCAGATTTACACCGGGAGGACCCCGTATGACGACTAAGTACACCGATGCGCCGCGCACGCGCGTCATGACGCCGGCATCCCTGAACAACGGCGTGCACGAAAACCATTCCATCGGCCAGACCATGGCTATCGCACCCAAAAAAGGCCTGTTTGACGACATTTCCATTCCCCAGATCATCGCCGGTGCCGCAGCCGCGGCCACAAGCGTGGCGCTTGCTTCCAAGATCGGCATTGCCGGCTCGGTGATTGGCGCCGCCGTGAGCTCAGTCATCACCGTTGTGTCCTCGCAGGTCTATCGCCACTTTATCTCCGCCAGCGCCGAAGCCATCAAGGGCACGCATGCCGCCGTCGACTACCCCGCCGGTGCCTACGAGCCCGTTGAGCCCAATGCCAACGAGCACCTAGGCGGCGCCGCGACCACGCAGGAGATGCGCCAGATTGCGGGACGCGCGACCACGGCCCGCGTCGCACCCAACAGTCTGCGCGCCAAGGCAGCGGCAGAACGCAGCCAGACACAAAAGAAGGTCATCATCTTCTCGGTCGCCATTGCAATCGTCGCGGTCATCGCCTGCGCCGGCGCCATCCTTATCACCACTGCCGGCGAGGGTTTGGGCGCACGCCCCGAACCGATCCTTTCATCGCGCACGACCGAAAGCGATGCAAATGGCAACGCGCAGTCGCAGAATCAGCAGGCACAAACGGACGGCACGCAAGACAGTTCCACCTCTGCCGATTCGTCCTCAAACACTCAAAACCAATCGCAGAACGCCGATTCCTCTACGGCCAGTAGCGGCACACAGTCCGGCACAACTGACTCAAGTCAGACGACCGACGGCTCGCAGCCGAGCACGGGCGACCAGACGAGCGGCAACACATCGGGGGCAGGTACGACCGACAGCGGCAACACCAGCAGCTCAAGCGGCACCGCATCCGGCACGACGTCTGACAGCTCGAACCAGGGCACCACATCGGGCAACTAGACGTTCCACTCCGCTGATAGACGACCTGCATAGCGGGCGCGAATCGACTACGGTTCGTGCCCGTTTGCCTTAGGCGCCGTCATGGCAAACCCCGGGCGATGGTAAGATGCTCTACGTGTGTAAAGAGGAGATTTGCCATGAGCAAGACAATAGTTAAGCCCACGCTTTCGCTGGGCAACCACATCTATCTGTATCGCCTGCTGCGCGACGCAATTGGATGCGGCAAGCAGACGTTTATGACACAGGTCGAAGAAGCGCTCGCCGCCGGCGATATGGCTGCTTGCGACCTGGGTTTTGAGTCCACGCGCGAATTGCTCGAGGAGCTCGACGACTGCATTAAGCTGACCGTCTTTAAGGGTGGTCGCCTGTATGCCACCGTCATCGCCAACGAAGCTTGGGATGCGGCCCTTGCCAAGGGTGAAGACAAGCCCAAGGCCGCCAAGGGTGCCAAGCAGTCCTACAAGAAGAAAAAGCGCGGCGAGAAGGACCTCAAGGCCGTGCGCCCCAAGCACGTTAAGCGTCCCGAGCCTGAGCCTGTTGTTGAGGTCGAGGCCGCGCCGGAGCCTGAAGTGGAGATTGAAGTCGTTGTTGAGACAGCGGTAGAAATCGAAACCGAAATTGCCGCCACGACCGATTCCGAAGTTACGTCCGAGCAGGAAGTCACCGAGACTTCTGAGCCAGCAATCGAAGAGCCGGCCGACCAGTCCGAAACGCATGTGTTCCAAAACAGCGATGTCTTTGGAGACGATGCCGAGGGTGTTCAGCCCGACGAGACCGTTGAGCAGGATACCTCCGCAGCAACGCCGGAACCCGAAGCGCCACAGCCCGCCATTTCGCTCACCGTGGTCTACGACCCCGAGAACGCCAACGCCGGCATCACCACTATGGTATCCACGCCCGTCGAGGCGAAACCGAGCGTCGAGAACGAGAGCACGACGCAATCTGAGGTTGAAACCGCGGTTGCAGACACGCCCGCTACCGTGGAACCCGCAGATTCCGCAGCCAAGCCGGAAGAGGCGCCGGAACCCGCGCCCGTCACCGAGCCCGTGCCCGCAACCGTTTGCGACCAGGCTCCCGCACCTGCACCGACTCCGGCCCCCGCTGCGGCACCAGCCCCCGAACCCACAGCACCGTCCATCCCCGAGGACTTCCCCGTCGATTTAGCAACCGAAGTCTTCTGCCCCGGCCCGCTTCTGCACCAGCTGTCGACCTATCTCCCCTACGGCGCCGACACGCTCGGCATCGTCGGCGAGTACTACTGGATCGCCCGTGAACGCGGCACCATCGAGGCCGCACGCAACCGTGCAAGCTTTCCGCTGCGCTACACGCAGGCCGGCGAACGCCACGAAGTGACCGTGCGCATCCGCCGCAACACCACCGGCGGTCTCGGAGCCGCCTGGACTATCGATAAAGTCGAGGAACCCGCCGAATAGCAAAAAGGGACGATAACCCTCAAGGTTATCGTCCCTTTCTCGTTAGGTCACCTGAACTCGACTAATCTCGCGTCAATTTGCGGTGAATACGATGCGGCTGGGCTGCGTCCTCGCCCAGGCGCTCGATGCGGTTGGCCTGATAGGCCTCGAAGTTGCCCTCGAACCAATACCAGTTGCCCGGGTTCTCGTCGGTGCCCTCCCACGCCAGAATGTGCGTTGCCACGCGGTCCAAGAACATACGGTCGTGGCTAATGACGACCGAGCAGCCCGGGAACTCGAGCAGCGCGGCCTCAAGCGAGGACAGGGTCTCGACGTCCAGGTCGTTGGTGGGCTCGTCGAGCAGCAGCAGGTTGCCGCCCTGCTTGAGTGTAAGCGCCAGGTTCAGACGGTTACGCTCGCCGCCAGAGAGCACGCCGGCGCGCTTCTGCTGGTCCTGGCCCTTAAAGCCAAAGCTCGCCACATAGGCGCGGCTGGGAACCTCGGTCTCGCCAACCATCATGTGGTCCAGGCCGTCCGAGACGACCTCCCACAGATTCTTGTCGGGGTCGATGCCCTCACGGTTCTGGTCGACGTAGGAGATCTTGACGGTCTCGCCCACCTCGAGCTCGCCCGAGGTCAGCGGCTCCAGGCCCACAATCGTCTTGAACAGCGTGGTCTTACCGACGCCGTTGGGGCCGATCACGCCGACGATGCCGTTGCGCGGCAAGGTGAACGAAAGGTCGTCGATGAGCACGCGGCCATCGAACTCCTTGTGCAGGTGATGGGCCTCCAAGACCTTGTTGCCCAGACGGGGGCCCACGGGAATGCGGATGTCGGTCCAGTCGAGCTTCTGGCTGGCACGAGCCTCGGCCTCCATCTCCTCATAGCGAGCAAGACGGGCCTTATTCTTTGCCTGACGGGCCTTCGGTGAGCTGCGCACCCACTCGAGCTCGGCCTCCATGCGCTTGGCGAGCTTGGCATCGCGGTTGCCCTGTGCCTCGATACGCGCGGCCTTGGTCTCCAGATACGTGGAGTAGTTGCCCTTGTAGGGATAGAGGTGACCGCGGTCGACCTCGCAGATCCACTCGGCGACGTTATCCAGGAAGTAACGGTCGTGCGTGACGGCCAGGACGGCACCCTGGTAGTTGTGCAGGAAGTGCTCGAGCCACAGGATGGACTCAGCGTCCAAGTGGTTCGTGGGCTCGTCGAGCAGCAGCAGGTCGGGAGCCTCAAGCAGCAGCTTACACAGGGCCACGCGACGGCGCTCGCCACCAGAGAGCACGCTGACCGGCATATCGGAATCAGGCAGCTGCAGGGCGTCCATGGCCTGGCCGAGCTTAGAGTCGATATCCCAGCCGTCGGCGGCGTCGATCTCGTCCTGGAGCTTGCCCATCTCGGCCATGAGGGCGTCCATGTCGCAATCCGGGTCGCACATCTCCTCGCCGATCTTGTTGAAACGATCGACCTTGGCGATCATGTCGCCAAATGCCATGCGCACGTTCTCGATAACGGTCTTGTCGTCGTCGAGCGGCGGCTCCTGCTGCAGGATACCCACGGTGTAGCCGGGGGTAAGCCTGGCGTCGCCGTTGGAGACCTCCTCGATGCCAGCCATAATCTTGAGCAGGGTCGACTTGCCCATGCCGTTGGGACCCACGACGCCGATCTTGGCGCCGGGATAGAAGCTCAGCGTCACGTCGTCAAGAATCACCTTGTCGCCATGGGCCTTGCGAGCCTGATACATCTGGTAGATAAACTCTGCCATTTGCCTGCTTTATCCTTTCTACCTGTTGTTTCTCAATTCCCTATCGCTTTGGTAGAAACGAAATGAAGAAACAAACTTGGAAACTAAACCAAAAGGGGCATGGTTGCCCACACCCCTAATACTACCTGGGAAAAGTCCCCCGGAGCATATTTTGACCTGCGTACGCTAGTTTTCCGCAACCTTAGCGAACGGTCTGCTGCGATTTACGCCACAGCAGATACGAGTAGATGTACATGGCGCCAACTGAACCAAAGGTCAACACCGCAATCGTTGCAGCCGTGACCTCGCTCGAAAGCACGCTGCCGGCAACACCCATCACGATAAGGCCGATGCCCAGCACCATAAAGCAGGCGCCACCAAAGCGCTGCGTACGGCGCCAGTTCTCGGGATCGGCAAGTGCCCAAGGCGTCTTGATGCCAAGCGTGTAGTTTTGCTTTACGCGCGGCAGGTAATTGCCCATGCCGATAAAGAGCAAGCCGATAGCGCTGGAAATCAGCAAGTTGACCGTTCCAGCTGCCGGAACGACACCCCAAACCGTAAGCTCTCCCATCCAGCTGATGGCGCACATGAGCAATGTGAAGGCGATCACAAAGCCCTGATAGAACTTGCCCGAGGTTCGATACGCCTCGCCCTTGGGATCGATGCGCGGCACTACATAGAACATTGCGAGAAACACCAGGGGCAGCGCACCAAGTACCGAGGCCATCCAACTGGGGCCCCAACCGTTGACGGCACCGCTCGCTCCCCAGTGTGTGGGAATCTGCGCGGGCAGACTCGGCATCACCAAGAGATGCGCTACAACGTTGATTGCGCACAGTACGACAAGCACGACCCACACGCACGGCGACACTCCCGTGACGTGAATATCCTTGTTTTCGTTATTCATCCTTATCACCTTCAGCGTTTGTAAAGCCCATAAACCAACCGATCAAGTCCTGCATGACGGTGGTATTTAAGCTGTATACGATGTTTTGTCCATGGCGCTCGTCGGTCACCAGTCCGGCATTTTTGAGCGTTGCCAAATGATGGCTCAGCGATGGCTTGCTGATGTCGAAATGCTCGGCAAGCTCCCCCGCCGTGCAATTGCCCTCGCGCAGCAGCTCCAAAATGCGCCGTCGCGTCGGATCGGCCAGCGCCTTAAATCCCTCTCCCGGCACAGAACCTCCTCTCAGCATTTCATTCGACACGCACACTATACTCGATATTTAGATGTTTGTCTAACTGTCTAATACAGTAACATCTATAGAACATTCGTTCGTATTTAGTTACAATGGAAGCTGAAGCAGATGGGCCAGCTCCCTCTATCCGAGAAGGAGATGGACTATGAGTATTGACGATGTCCTGACGTTGTTATTGCTTGTAATCGCGGCTGTGGAGCTCGGCATCCACATTGGAGGTCGAATGAAATAGCCGCCCCCGCGTAATGCGAAGACGGCCACTTCTCACGCTACAAACGTGTTTCGGAGTTGGCTAACCCGCGGCAACGGGTGCCATCTGCTTCATCTTATGCGAATCCCAACCTTAATTCAACAGGCCCACAGGCCCCAAACGGAATCGCGATAATCGCGACAATACCTATAATGGCGATAGCTAAACGTGTATTTCACTTCCCCATCGGAGGATATCTATGACCGAAACCGCAGCCGCCGCGCCCGTCGAGACGCGCGACACTAAGCTCGAGATCATCATGGGCCGCGAGGCACTCGACAAGCTCGCCGACGCCACGGTGCTGGTGCTCGGCTGTGGCGGCGTCGGCTCCAACTGCTGCGAGGCACTTGCTCGCGGCGGCATTGGCCATTTTGTGATTCTGGACAAAGACGTCATCGCGCCCAGCAATATCAACCGCCAGGCCATCGCATTTCACAGCACCATCGGCAAGCGCAAGGTGGATGTCATGGAGGCGATGATTCACGACATCAACCCCGCCGCCACCGTCATCAAGCGCACCGAATACCTGTTAAGCGACAACATCGACGAGTTCTTCGCCAGCGTTCTGGAGCAGACGGGCGGCAAGCTCGACTACGTCATCGATGCCATCGACACCATCTCGGCAAAACTCGTCATTGCCAAGTACGCCCAAGATCACGACATTCGCCTGGTGAGTTCCATGGGCGGGGCCAACAAGCTGCATCCCGAGTGCCTGCGTTTTGCCGACATCTTCGACACGGTGCGCGATCCCATGAGCCGCATCATGCGCAAAGAGTGCAAAAAACGTGGCATCAAAAGCCTACACGTGCTGTTTAGCTGCGAAGAGTCGGTAAAGACCCAGCCGCGCGACCCCTCAAACATTCATGAGCGCACCGAGCTGGGAACCGCCAGTTTTATGCCGCCCATCATGGGCCAGATGATCGCTGGCGAGGTTATCCGCCAGATCAGTGGGCGTGGAACCGAGCGCGTACGCGCCGACGGCCAGCGCCTGGACTAGCAAGGCACACCGCGATGGAGCCGCAGTTCTTTGATGCTCACTGTCATTTGGATCTCATGTCCGACCCGAACGCCATTGTCCTCGAGGCCGCAACGGTGGGGCTGGGGCTCTTTGATTGTGGCATCGACCCGCGCAGTTTCGCAACGGCAAATAAACGCGCCAGCAGTAGCCCCAATATTATTGCAGGGGTAGGCCTCCATCCCTGGTGGATTGCCGACGGCCGGTGTGGAGCCGTCGAGGTCGACCTACTTTGCGAGCTCGCAAGCCGAGAGCGCTTTATCGCCGAGGTTGGACTCGATCTCTCGCCACGCTTTGCGGGCACCGAGGGAATCCAGACGCAGGCATTTGAACGGCTTTGCCAAGCTCTATCGCAGAACCCACTCGCCGGGCGCGTCCTGTCCATTCACGCCGTTCGCGCGGCGGGAGCAACTTTGGACATTTTGGAGTCGAACGGCCTTCTAAAGGACACTCCCAACTCCCCCACCATCATCTTTCACTGGTTTAACGGTACCTCGGATGAGCTCAGCCGTGCTCGCAACGCTGGCTGCTATTTTTCCATCAATGAGCGCATGCTTGCGACCAAACGCGGGCGCGAATACGCACGACAGATTCCACTGAACCGCCTGTTGCTCGAAACCGACGCGCCGGCCGAACCAGACGCGAAAACATCCGCGCGACAGCTCATCGATTCACTCATAAGAACATCCGAGATCATTGCTGCGCTTAAAGACTGCGCCGCGGAGAGCGTCAAGTCGGTCGTCCTGGAAAATTCCCGCTCCATTTTCGACTTCCACTAACCCTGGTGGGCAAAAAATGCCAAATATGAGTACTGTTGTAAAACTAGTCACATTATTTTGCATCAAAACAACGACCTGATAATGTACAACTGTTCATTATCAGGTCGTTTTAGCGTACTTAAAGCCATCAATAACAGGTTTCAATCGCCCGCAGACGGTCGCGCGCGCAGACGTGGTGTAAGAGCGTCCTGAGGTCCGTCGCTGCAAATCC
>CABQJK010000022.1 GCA_902464495.1 uncultured Collinsella sp.
CTACTCCCTTAGTCGTTTAAACAACGATATGAACCATGGTACCACGATGCGAAACTACCACAAAGGTGCCTGTCCCCTTTGTGGTAGTTTAGGCGATGATGGGGGCGATGGCACGAATGCAGGCGTCGCCTGCCGTGAAGGTGGTGCTATCGTCGCTGACGATAAAGATGATTTTGCCCTTGACGCCAAAGTCGCCGATCTCGCTAAAGAGCACGTACGGCTCCTTGTCAAAGCCAGAGATGGGAAGCACCGCGGCCTTGGTGGCGTCGGTAAGCTCATCTGCCAGCGCGTCCAGCGAGGCCCACTTAGACGTGTCCTTTACGGCAACGGGCACGGCCACGCGCCCAAAGGGCATCAGATGCACGAGCGTGTTCTTGGAGATGTTGGAGTTGGGCACAATGATGGTCTGCCCGCAGGCATCCTCGATGGTCGTGTGGCGCCAGGTGATGTCTTGGACCACGCCCGACACGCCGCCGACCTCGATATTGTCGCCGGGCTTGATGATGCCCATGAAGGTCACCTGCATACCGCCGATAAGGTTCGACAGCGTGTCCTGAAAGCCGAGCGAGATGGCGATGCCGCCGACGCCAAGAGCGGCGACGAGGGCGTTTGCATTAATGCCAAAACAGTTGTCGAGGATAAAGCTGCCGCCGATCATCCAGATGACGGCGCGTGTGATGTTGATGAAGATGCTCGATGCTGGGAGCGGGTTATCATCGCGGTTAAGCAGGTGGTGCAGGGTCTTGGACGCGATTTTGGCGGCAACGGCGGTGCCGATGGCCAAGATACCGGCCCAGATGATGTTGTGGACCCATCGTTGTGCAAAGAAATGAAGTATTGGCTCAAACAATTCCATGTAGGGAAACCTCCTCATGATCATCCAACCATGATACCCACCAAGAAGCCCGTCCGATCAAATTCGGACGGGCTTCTTGGTGGGTATAAGGTTTATGCGGCGGGGCTGCAAGGCCCGGCGGTGTAGCTTAGCGTCGACGCTTCCAGATAATGCCGAGAATGATGACGATGATGCCGCCGATAAGGCACGTGCCAACTACTGCCAGCGTGCGGTCTCCCGTTGCGGCGAGCTTGCCGGTCGTCTTCTTGGTGATGACCTTCGTGGTCGTCGTGTCCGTCTTAGGCGAGGGCTTAGGCGTCGGGGCCGGTGTGGGCGTGGGGTCCACGGCTGCGGAGCCGAAGCTGATGGTGCCGGCGAGTCCGGCCATCTTGCTCTCCCAGCCGTTTGCCCAATCAGCGCCCTCAGCGCCGCCTCACACGTGCCCCACTCGGTGCGCTTGGTGGCGTGTGCGAAGGTGGGGAAGTCGGTCGTGTTGGTAATGATGTAGTTGTTGGTGGCGACGGTATAGGTCTTGGTGGGATCGAGCGTGCTGCCGTCCTTGGCGAGTGTGGCACTCACAATGCGCTTGCCTTCGGGCTGCGTCCAATCAATCGTCACGTTGATGCCGCCAAAGGAGAGAACGCTGCCAGAGTCATCGCGCCACTTGTACTTGTCTTGCGCTTCCTGCTCGGTATGGCCGGCTGCCACGTAGGCTTGCTGAAGCTCATAACTGTGATTGCACTCGTCGCTGATCTGCAGCGAATGCTCGAGCGCTGCGAGGAAGTCCGCACCGGTCATGGTCCAGGTCTCCACGGTGTTGCCGTAGGGCGAGATAGCGATGACGTTGCCTGCGGTCACATCGCCTGCAGCGATGCCGCCGCGGATGCCACCCGCGTTCTCGATGGCAAGGTCTGCGCCCGTCAGGTCAAGATAGGAGCCGCAGATCACATGGCCGATGGTCTGGGCCTTGGTGGTGTCGCCCTCCTTGCTGGGGCGGAAATCGGTGGTGCGCACCATTTCCCAACCATGCGTGCCTGCGGCGTCCTCGCCGTAGAAATAATTGGTAGAGCTCGTGCCGAGCACCTCGCTCGATGCGGCGCTAAAGGCATCGTCGAGCGGCTTGATCTTGTTGTCGTGGACCTCATCAAGGATGCTCTGATAGGTGGAGCCCTTGTTGGGATCGGTCAAAAGAACGTTTACATCCTTGGCGGTATAGAGCTTCTCGTCGCTTTTGTCTGCGTATACCGCCACCGTGTCATCGTCGGTGCTTTCGGTGCCCTTGGTGTCGTACTCGTAGGGGACGGAAAGCAGTCCCACTTCGGCAAAGGCGCTGCCCGCCTCGACAACGTGGATTGTCTTGCCGTCGGCTCCCGTCACCTTCTCGTTAAGGTTGATGTGCTCGTGGCCTGCGATGAGGGCATCGACGCCGCGGAGCCGCGTGGCAAAGGTCTTGGCGTCGAGCGTGTGCGCGATACAGACAACAACATCGCAGCCCTCCTTGCGCAGCTGCTCTGCCTCGGCATTGATGGCGTTCGCGGCACTCGAGAAGTTGGTGCCCGCGACTAGGTCTGCACGCAGCGAGGAGCCAAGCGATTCATCCATGGCTCCTACAACGCCGACCTTGATCTGGTAGGCGAACGTTGAGTGGCTTTCACTGTCCTCCCAGGTGCGGTTGAGCGTCTTCATGATGCTCGAGCTCCATACGCCGCTCGTAGACTTCGCGTTCGCGCAGAGCATGGCGAAGGGCGTGCCGGTGGTACTGTAGCCGGTCATGGTGCGAAGCTTGTCCGCGCCATAGCTCCAGTCGTGGTTGCCTGGCGTGGTCGCGTCGTAGCCATCGGCGTAGAAGGTGTCCATGAGCTCGGCGATGCTCTTGCCCTCGCTCATGGTTGCGAAGGACTGTCCGTGGAAGGTATCACCCGCATCGAGCAAAAGATCGGGGGCGCTGCTTTGGGCGCTATAGAGAACCGCCTGTCCGTCAAAGCCCACAGTGCCGGTGCCCTTGCTTGCGTTGTAGCTGTACTTGTAGCTACCGTGGATATCGTTGGTGTGCATGACGGCCACGGAGCCGTCAATAGCGGCGGGCAGGTTCCCCGCGAAAGCGAGGCTTGGGATGCCTGCGAGCGAGCCGGCAAACAACGCGGCGGCTAACGCAAGGCGGGGGAGTCTTTTCATGGCAGTTTCCTTAGTCCTTAGCCAGAAAGTCTGGTTGAATATCGGATTATCGACATAATATGCGAAAACCGCCGCAAGGGCGTCTGTCCCTTTGCGGCGGTTTTGACATTTGCGCAGATAAAACCTGCCAAAATAAACCTGTCCCTTTTTGGTAGGTTTAGCTCAGCAGCATGCGGTCGTTGGCGAGCTCGCCGCCCGAGACCTCCTCGAACTTCTGCAGCAGGTCGGCTACGGTGAGCGACTTCTTCTCGTCGCCGGCCACGTCGTAGATCACATGGCCCTCGTGCATCATGATCAGACGGTTGCCCAGACGGATGGCGTCATTCATGTTGTGCGTAACCATGAGCGTGGTCAGATGGTTTTCGTCGACAATCTCCTCGGTCAGGTTGAGCACCTTAGAGGCCGTCTTGGGGTCGAGGGCCGCCGTGTGCTCGTCGAGCAGCAGCAGGCGCGGCTTGGTGAGCGTGGCCATCAGCAGGGTGAGTGCCTGGCGCTGGCCGCCCGAGAGCAGGCCGACCTTGGCGTTGAGACGCGTGTCCAGACCGAGGTCCAGGCGCTTGAGCAGTTCAACGTACTCGTCCTTCTCGGCCTTGGTGACGCCCCACGAAAGACCGCGACGCTGGCCGCGGCGCTTGGCGAGGGCTAGATTCTCGGCAATCTGCATGTCGGCTGCGGTGCCGCGCATGGGATCCTGGAACACACGGCCCAGGTACTTGGCGCGCTGTGACTCGCTCAGACGCGAGATATCGGTGCCATCGAGCTCGATAACGCCCGAATCGAGCGGATACACGCCGGCGATCATGTTGAGCAGCGTGGACTTGCCGGCGCCGTTGCCGCCGATCACGGTTACAAAGTCGCCGTCGTTAAGGGTGAGGTCGACGCCGGTGAGTGCGCGCTTCTCGGTGACGGTGCCCTTGTTAAAGGTCTTCTTGACGTGCGAGAGCTTAAGCATCTGCCTCATCTCCCTTCGTGTAGGAGCTGCGGAGCTTGTAGCGCTCCCAAACCACGGGCACGCACAGGGCCACGGCAACGATCACGGCGGAGAGCAGCTTCATGTCGTTGGCGTCCATGCCCAGCTGCAGCACGATGGCGCG
The DNA here is from genome assembly GCA_902464495.1 of uncultured Collinsella sp. Taxonomy (GTDB): domain Bacteria; phylum Actinomycetota; class Coriobacteriia; order Coriobacteriales; family Coriobacteriaceae; genus Collinsella. The sequence continues at coordinate 4,105 of CABQJK010000022.1, forward strand.
GATGAGGAAGTAGACCACGGAGCCAAAGACGGCAGAGGCAAGACGGACGCTAAACTGCGTCAGACCGCCGGGCAGCAGGCGACCGAGCACCTCGCCGATAACAATGGCGGCAAGACCGATAACGATGGCGCCGGTGCCCATGCCAATGTCAGCGTACTTCTGGCTCTGGCAGATGAGCGCACCCGAAAGGCCAATGAGGGCGTTGGAGAGCACGAGGGCGATCATCTTGGTGGAGTTGGTGTTGACGCCCAGGGCGCGGATCATGTACTCGTTGTTGCCGGTGGCACGCAGCGCCGAGCCGATCTCTGTGCCAAAGAACCAGTACAGGATGGCGACGATGGCCACGGCCAGCACAATGCCCAGGATAATGGCAACAGTGGACTGCGGCAGGCCCGTCATGTGGCTGACGGATGAGAAGATGGTGCCCTTGGCAAGGATGGGCGTATTGGACTTGCCCATGATGCGTAGGTTGATGGACCACAGGCTGATCTGGGTGAGGATTCCGGCGAGGATTGCGGGAATCTCAAAGACGGTGGTCAAGATGCCCGTGACGGCGCCCGCGATGGCGCCGGCGCACATGCCGGCCAGCACGGCGAGCAAGGGGTCGACGTTATTGTTGACGATGAGTACGGCGCAGACACAGCCGCCGAGGGCAAAGCTGCCGTCGCAGGTCATATCGGGGATGTCGAGCAGGCGGAACGTGATAAACACGCCAAGCACCATGATGCCCCAGAGGACGCCCTGCGAAACGGCGCCCTGCAATGCAATGAGCATGCTTCATACCTCCTAGGATAGGGTGGACACGTGATTTTCCATAATAGCGGTACCAATGCATAAAAGAGCGGCGGACAGACGTTTTGTTTTACCTGAAACAAGCAGGGCGAACGCCGGCCTTTAGCGTTCGCCCCAATGACTCAGATATTGAATAACGCGGCTGTGGCGCGCGTGCGGGCCCTAGACGCGTTACCGCGCATGGCGCTACTCGTCCAGAGCGGAAAGGTCGATGCCTAGGGCCTCGGCCATCTCGTCGTTCTTGACGACGACCAGGTCCTTGCTCGAGAGGTGCTTGATCGGCATATCCTCGGGCTTGGCCTCGCCCTTCAGGATCTTAACGGCCATCTCGCCCGCGGCGTAGCCCAGGTCCTTATAGTTGATGGAGAGGGTGAACAGGCCGCCGGCCATGCACATACCCTCCTCGCCGGTCACGAAGGGGAGCTTATTCTCCTTGCAGATCTGGCCGACCTGCGAAGCGCCCGCGGCGATGGTGTTGTCAGTGGGGGAGTACAGCGCGTCGACCTTGCCCACGGCAGACTCGACGACGGACTGAATCTCGTTGGAGCTCGAGACGGTGAAGTCGGTGTACTCGAGGCCCAGCTTGTCGAGCTCCTTCTTGGCGGCCTTGATCTGGACGTCGGAGTTGGACTCGGCGGTGCAGTAGAGCAGGCCGACCTTTTTAACGTCGGGCAGGACCTTCTGCATCATCTCGAGCTGCTCGGCGACCGGGGTGAGGTCGGAAGCGCCCGTGACGTTGGTGCCGGGCTTGTCGTTGTCCTGGACCAGGCCGGAGGCGGCGTAGTCGGTGATGGCACAGCCCACGATGGGGATATCGGCCGTGGCGCCGGCGGCAGCCTGCGCGGCGGGCGTGGCGATGGCATAAATCAGGCTGACGTTGTCGCCCACAAACTTGTCGGCAATGGACTTACACGCGGACTGGTCGTTCTGAGCGTTCTTCTGGTCGATCTTGACCTTAAGGCCGCTCTCCTTGATGGCCTTGACAAAGCCGTCGTTGGCGGCATCGAGTGCGGAGTGCTCGGTGAGCTGCAGAACGCCGATGGTGTAGTCGGAACCGGCGGCAGCAGAGCCGGAACCAGAGTTGCCGCCGCATCCGGCGAGCGGGGCGAGCGCGAGCAGGCCGGCGGAGACCAGAAGGCTCCTGCGGCTGATGGTGATGTCCTTCATATCATTACCCCCAGTATAAAAATGGCTGGAAACACTGCACTGGGACAAAGTGCAAGTGGGACTATAGTAGCGCTGATGTCCATTTTTACAACAGCCTGGCGGGTTTTTTAATACAGAATCGGATGGGCGGTACGGGTAGTCGAATGGGCGGCGGAGGGTCTTATGCGGCGGAGGAGGCGTCGTCCTCGTCCAGGGCGGCGAAGAGCTTCTTGCCGTCGAGGAGACGTGTGGTGACGTTTCTCATGCGGCCGATCTCTACGGTACGCAACGTGTCATCGGCGCCTCGCGCGTCATAGACCGTTCCCAGCAAATACGAGATGCCGTCTCGTTGCTTGATGGCAAAGGGCCGGAGTGTCATCCGTGCCACTTCGACCTCTCCGCGTGCCGTGACACTCGAAATATCAAAACTCACCGTGGTTCCGTGGTCGATGGCCTGCTCGATGAGCTCGCAGGCATCGATGCGCTTGACGGGCGTGCGTGTGGCCTTGGTGGATTTGTCGCCTGCGCTTGGAGCAGGCTCGGGTGCATCGAGGTAGCCGCGAACGTCGGCACTCGCCATGGCGACCAGGTGCTGCGCCATGCTCTTTCGAATGGCGATGGGCGTGGAGCGGTTGCGCATGACCATGCCGTGGAGCCGGATGATCTCTTCGTCGGTGAGCGGACGGGTCAAGAGTCGATAGCCCACGCCGCGCTTGTACTCAATTTCGTATCCGGCATGGCGAAGTGCGGAGATGGCGGTGTAGATGCTGCGCCGCGCCGCCGAGATGGGCATGCGGGCGGGGTCGTCGGGATGGGCGAGGCGCCGGATCAACTCATCGGAAAGCATGGCCTTGTCCTCGCCGGTGTTTTCGCTTAATAGTTGCAGGATGCGAACGGCGCGATAGGCTGCCATCGAGGCGGCGCCCCTCGTCGTGGTCTCGTAAGTTTCAACAGCGGTTTCGGTCATGGCGCCCACGTCCTTTCCGTTTTGGGTGGCGACGGTATGGAGCCTAGGACGCGGGGCTTTCCCAGGGGTGCAGGACGCCCTGGGCGGTCGGTAGCCGTCGGCAAGCGGCGGGTCGAGTTTTCAACAGCCCTGCCCAACTGACCAAAAACTTGCCAAAAGATTGACGGATGCTGTTGAAAAAAGCGCCCCTCGGCTTGCCGAGAGGCGCTGGCGTGATGCGCTGGAACGTGTTTGGTGGCGCTGTGGCGATTAGAAGTCGGCGTTGCCCACGGTGCGCGGGTGCGGCAGGACGTCGCGGATGTTGCCCACGCCGGTCAGATACATGACCAAACGCTCGAAGCCCAGACCGTAGCCGGCGTGCTTGCAGGAACCGTAGCGGCGCAGGTCAAGGTAGTACTTGTACTGCTCGGGATTCATGCCCAGGTCCTTGATGCGGGCCTCGAGCAGACCCAGGCGCTCCTCGCGCTGGGAGCCGCCGATAATCTCGCCGATGCCCGGCACCAGGCAGTCGGCGGCGGCGACGGTCTTGCCGTCGTCGTTCATGCGCATGTAGAAGGCCTTGATCTCGGCCGGGTAGTCGGTTACGAAGGTCGGGCGTTTAAAGTGCTCCTCGGTCAGGAAGCGCTCGTGCTCGGTCTGCAGGTCGATGCCCCAGCTGACGGGGTAATCAAACTGGTGGCCAGCAGCGACTGCCTGCTCCAGGATCTCGACGGCCTCGGTGTAGGTAACGCGGGCAAAGTCGGAGTTTGCCACGTGGTCCAGGCGCTCGATCAGGCCCTTGTCCACAAACTTGTTGAGCATGTTGAGCTCGTCGGGGCAGGTGGCCATAACGTCCTTAAGGACGTACTTGAGCATGGCCTCGGCGTTATCCATGTAGTCGTTCAGATCGGCAAAGGCCATCTCGGGCTCGATCATCCAAAACTCGGCGGCGTGGCGCGTGGTGTTGGAGTTTTCGGCGCGGAAGGTGGGGCCAAAGGTGTACACGTCGCCAAAGGCCATGGCAAAGTTCTCGGCATTGAGCTGGCCGGACACGGTAAGGCTCGCGTGCTTGCCAAAGAAGTCCTGGCTCCAGTCGACCTCGCCGGACTCGGTGAGGGGCGGATTTTTGGGGTCGAGCGTGGTCACGCGGAACATCTCGCCGGCGCCCTCGCAGTCACTCGTGGTGATGATGGGGGTGTTGACGTAGACAAAGCCCCGCTCCTGGAAGAAGCGGTGGATGGCGGCAGCCGCGACAGAACGGATGCGGAACACGGCGCGGAACAGGTTGGTGCGCGGGCGCAGGTGCTGCTGGGTGCGCAGGAACTCGACGGTTGCGCGCTTCTTCTGCAGCGGGTAATCCGGGGCGCTCGCGCCCTCGACCTCGATGGAAGTGGCGGAAAGCTCGAAAGGCTGGGGCGCATCGGGGGTCAGCTTGACGGTGCCGGTGCAAATGAGTGCGGCCGAGACGTTTTGATGGGCGATCTCGTCGTAGTTGTCGAGTGCCTCGCGGTTCATGACGACCTGCAGGTCGCGGAAACAGCTGCCGTCGTTGAGCGTAACAAAGCCAAAGTTCTTCATGTCGCGGATGGACTTGACCCAGCCGGCGACGGTGACGGTCTGGCCGCCAAGCGACTCGGCATCGGCGTAAAGCTGCGCGATTTTGGTGCGGTTCACGTATCCTCCCATAACGGTTGAATGATAGTTATCCATACAGTTCGATATTCTAGCAGCTCGGCTCATTTGGGCTATACGGATAAGGCATTGGCGGGATGGTTTTTCAAACGAAAAGCGCCTGCGGCCAAATGGTCGCGGGCGCTTGACGAGGTGCCTTTTGGCTGTGTGGCGCGGGGCCTGGCTACTTGGTCTTGGCTACCAGCAGCGGGTCGCCCAGCTTGACGAGCGGGTTGCCGCCGATAAGCGTGCCGGACTCGCCGACATGGTCGATGCTCTTAAGACGATCGAGCTCGGAGACGATGACGGTCACGATGTCCTCGTGACCGGCGGCCTTGATGGCCTCGCGGTCGAAACTGATGAGCGGCTGGCCTGCCTTGACCGTGTCACCCATCTCGACAAAGCGGGCAAAACCTTTGCCGTTCATTTCCACGGTGCCCAGGCCAACATGGATGAACACGCGAAGACCGTCCTCGGTAATCATGCCGATGGAGTGGTTGGTGACGGTGGTGGCGCCGATGCGGCCGTTGGCGGGCGCATAGATGGTGCCGGTAATGGGCTCGATGCCGTAGCCCTGACCGAGCATACCCGAGGCGATGGTCTCATCGGGAACCTCATCGAGGTTGACGAGCACGCCGTTGACGGGGGCGTAGATGACGCCTTCGCGGGTGGCGAAGCTTGCTGCGGGCGGAACGGATGCCTCGCCCGTCGAGGTGAAGGTGGACTTAAGCGAATCGAGCAGACCCATAGTTGCCTCCAACTTAAATAGGCGCATATCGCGCGCTTGGTTTGCCGGAAACGTTTCATATGTGTTTCGCGGCTTGGTCAACGTCCCTATTTTACGCTGCTCAACGATACCTCTGAACTGGGATTATGTGATATATCAGTTGAAGGGAAACTTATTGCTGGAGTGTTTCTTCGCCACGGGCTCAAGTGGGGTACGCTTAGACGCGAAAAACAAGGGCGCATAATCTGCGCGAAGGGAGCACATATGATTGTCGAGAACCATGCGCTGTGGGGCGAGGAGCCGACCGAGGAGTATCCGGCGACGTTTACGTATTTGGGTGCCGAGCCGCTGCCCGATAAGCCGAATGGCCGCCGCCCTGCCGTGATTATCTGCGGCGGAGGTGCGTTTACGCATATCGCTCCGCATGAGCAGGATCCCGTGGCGTTTGCGTTTTTGGACCGCGGCTACCAGGCCTTTGTGCTCAACTATGTGACAAGTGGCACGGGCGACGTGAGCTTTCCTCACCCGCAGGCAGACCTTGCCAAGATGGTCGCCACGGTTCGCGCCAACGCCGACGAGTGGCATGTCGATCCCAAGCGCGTGTGCGTCGTGGGCTTCTCGGCAGGCGGCATGATCTGCGCTTCGCTGGCAACGCAATGGAAGACTGGTCCCTTCGCGGCGCTTGCCGGGTCGCGTCCGGACGACATTCGTCCCGATGCCGTGGTGCTGGGCTATCCGCTGCTCGACTTTGCCTATGTGCGCGACATGCAGACGCGCGACCCGCGCATCGACCTGCGCGTTCCCAAGACGGGTGGCAAGACGGGGCGCGATTTGCTCAACGACTATCTGTCGATGGTGACGGGCGGTGAGGCGACCGACGAGCACCTGGCCGACATCTGCCCCACCACGCATGTTTCGCGTCAGATGCCGCCGACCTTTGTGTGGGGCGTGTCCGACGACAAGACGGCGCCGATCGCGCAGGTCTATCCGTTTGCGCAGCGCATGGCCGAGGAGGGCGTCGCTTGCGAGATGCACGTCTTTGACCAAGGTGGTCACGGGCTTTCGCTCGGCAACGCCAACACCGCAGTCGATAACGAGGACAAGCAGGTGGCGGTCCGTCCTTGGATCCGCCTGGCCTTCCGTTTCCTGGAGCGCCATATGTAAAAGTAGACTACTTGCCCGTTTCAAAAAGTCTGCTTAGAGGAGGAGCCATGCTTGAGGGTACGTATGTGGTTTCGGCCCAGACGCTGGTGGGGAGTAAACGCGGCGAGGTGACGTTTTCACATGGGGTGAACGGCGTGCTCAGGGCAGTACTAAACGTCAGGGGTCTCAATATCGCTCTCTCGAGTGCCCGCGCTGAGGGCGATTTCTTTGAACTCTCGGGTACTATCTCCCACGTCTTGATGGGCAAGGCGCCCTTTACATGCACGGGGTCAGTCGAGGGTGATCGACTCACTGCTACCGCGCGGTCGGGTTCCGTTTCGATCTCGCTGAGCGGTATGCGCAAAGAGCTTTCGGGGCGCACCGCATAAAGTTTGCGCAGGTAAACATCGGTATTTGACTTTATAAAATAGTTCAGAGCGCTATCATTTGTCGTTACGAGTTGGTTAGCCCCGGTAAACGGTTAACCGCGTCTAACGAAAGGATGAGCGCGTGAAGCTCGATACACTCGAGATTGGAAAGGACGCCGTTGTCGCATCGGTGACATCCGATGATCAGGCGCTCCGACAGCATATTTTGGACATGGGCCTAACGCCGGGCACCGAAGTCACCATGATGAAATACGCCCCTATGGGAGATCCGCTCGAGATCCGTCTGCGTGGCTACGAGTTGACACTGCGCAAGGACGATGCCGCCCGCATTGAGCTCGTGGGCATTCACGATACCGATATGGGTCCGCGCGCTAACGCTGCAATCGGCACGACGGAGCATCCGGCACTCGGCGAGGGGACGTATTCGCCCCGTGCGGCAAAAACGGCCGTGCCCGAGGACGCACCGCTGCACTTTGCCCTCGCCGGCAACCAAAACTGCGGTAAGACCACGCTGTTCAACCAGCTTACGGGCTCCAACCAGCACGTCGGTAACTTTCCCGGCGTGACGGTCGACCGCAAGGACGGCACTATCCGTAACCACCCCGAGGCGAGCGTTACCGACCTGCCCGGCATTTACTCCCTGTCGCCGTACACGGGCGAGGAGATTGTGAGCCGCCAGTTTATCCTTGACGAGCATCCCGATGCCATCATCGATATCATCGACGCCACCAACATCGAGCGCAATCTGTACCTGACGCTGCAGCTTATGGAGCTCGATCGCCCCATGGTCATCGCGCTCAACATGATGGACGAGGTGACGGCCAACGGCGGCGCCGTGGACGTCAACCTGCTCGAGAGCCTGTTGGGCGTGCCTGTTGTCCCCATTAGCGCTGCCCGCAACGAGGGTATCGGCGAGCTGGTGGATCATGCCTTGCACGTGGCACGGTTCCGCGAGCGCCCCGGTCGCCTGGACTTCTGTGCGCCCAATGGCTCGGACGGCGGTGCACTGCATCGCTGCATCCACGGCATTGCCAACCTGATCGAGGACCATGCCGTGACGGCGCACATTCCGGTGCGTTTTGCGGCGACCAAGCTGGTTGAAGGCGACGAGCTGGTGACCGAGGCGCTTCACTTGGATCGCAATGAGCTCGACGCTATCGAGCACATCATTACCCAGATGGAGGGCGAAGCCAGCACCGACCGCCTGTCCGCGCTGGCCGATATGCGCTTTAGCTTTATCGGCGACGTGTGCGGGCGCTGCGTCGTCAAGCCGCATGAGAGCCGCGAGCACGTGCGCTCCGTCAAGATCGACCGCATCCTGACGGGTCGCTACACGGCCATTCCGGCGTTCCTGGTGATCATGGGCCTCGTCTTTTGGCTGACGTTTGGCGTGATCGGCGCGGCGTTGCAGGGACTCATGGAGGACGGCATCGCTGCCATCATCGCCTCGGCCGATGCGGGTCTCAAGGCGTTCGGCACCAACGACGTAGTGCGCTCGCTGGCTGTCGACGGCGTGCTTACGGGCGTGGGCAGCGTGCTGACCTTCCTGCCGATTATCGTCGTGCTCTTCTTGTTCCTCTCCATTCTGGAAGACTCGGGCTACATGGCGCGCGTTGCCTTTGTCATGGATAAGGTACTGCGTCGCTTTGGCCTGTCGGGCCGCAGCTTCGTGCCCATGCTCGTCGGTTTTGGCTGCACCGTGCCGGCTATCATGTCGACCCGTACGCTCCCATCCGAGCACGACCGCAAGATGACGGTCATGCTCACGCCGTTTATGAGCTGTTCGGCCAAGTTGCCGGTCTACGGTCTGCTGTGCGGAGCATTCTTCCCGCAGGCGACAGTTCCCGCCATGGTCTCGCTCTATCTGATTGGTATCGTGGTCGGCTGCATTGCCGCCCTGGTGCTCAACCGCACGGCATTTAAGGGCGACCCGGTGCCGTTTATCATGGAGCTTCCCAATTACCGCCTGCCGAGCGTCAAGACGACGGTGATGCTGGCATGGGATAAGGCCAAGGACTTTATTACCAAGGCCTTTACCATTATCTTTGCCGCTACGGTGGTCATCTGGTTCCTTCAGACGTTTGATATCCGCTTTAATGTGGTCGCCGACCAGTCGCAAAGCCTGCTTGCGGGCCTCGGCAGCATCATCGCGCCGGTGCTGGCGCCGCTCGGCTTTGGCGACTGGCGCGCCTCGACGGCGCTCGTCACCGGACTCATTGCCAAGGAGAGCGTCATCTCGACGCTCACGGTGCTTTTGGGCGCAACGTCGCCCGCGGCGCTGTCGACCATGTTTTCGCCGTTTACCGCCTACGTGTTCTTGGTCTTTACGCTGCTGTACCCGCCCTGCGTGGCAGCCATCGGTGCCGTTAAGAGCGAGCTGGGCGGACGCTACGCCGTGGCAGTGTTCGCGTTTCAGGTGACGGTCGCCTGGATCGTGGCGTTTGTCGTGCATTCGGCGGGCATATTGCTGGGGTTGGCTTAGCTATTTATTGACGGCGCAACCTCTGTGTATTGAGTTGATTGCGGCCCTGCATCTGTACTGACGGATGCGGGGCCGTTGCTATATAATCGCCCACCGCCCAAGACAATCGGAGAGGTTTCCTACATGACTCAGGCAAGACAAGATGGCATCTCACTCAGGCAGTGGCTCCCGCTTATCGGGCTCGCCTGCTGCGCATTCGTGTTCAACACGTCGGAGTTCATGCCCATCGGCCTTCTGACCGATATCGCCGCGTCGTTCTCGCTCACCGAGGCCCAGGCAGGCATCATGATCTCGGTCTACGCCTGGGGCGTCATGTTGCTGTCGTTGCCGCTTATGGTGTTTGCCTCGCGCTTCGAGTTCAAGCGTATGCTGCTCGGCGTGCTCGCCGTGTTCTCGCTCGGGCAGTTTCTGTCGGCCGTGGCGCCGACCTATCCTATTTTGGTCTGCGCGCGCCTGGTGGTCGCCTGCTCGCACGCCGTGTTCTGGTCGGTCGCTTCGATCATAGCCTCGCGCCTGGTCGATACGCGTCATGGGGCGCTCGCCATCAGCATGATTGCCACGGGCTCGTCCATCGCGCAGATCTTCGGCCTGCCCCTCGGTCGCGCCATCGGCCTGGCCGTGGGCTGGCGTATGACGTTTGCCGTGGTCGGAGCTTTTTCTGCCGTCGCGGTGGTGTACCAGGCAGCGGTGTTCCCGGTCATGCCGGCGGGCGAGCGCTTTACCGTCAAACAGCTGCCCGAGCTGCTCAAGAACCCGTTCCTCATCGCGCTCTACGCGGTCACGGTCTTTATGGCGACCGGCTACTACGCGGGTTACAGCTATATCGAGCCCTTCCTGGCGCAGGTCGCGCACGTCGACGCGGGCGCCATCACCATGACGCTGACGGCGTTTGGCTGCTCCGGTCTGGTGGGCAGCTGGCTGTTCGGCCGACTGTTCGATGGCCATCGCTTTCCGTTCTTGGCTATCACACTCTCCGGCGTGCCTGTGGCTCTGCTGCTCATGGGTCCGGTTGCACCGTCGCTCGTCGCCGTTCTCGCTGTTTGCGCGCTATGGGGCTGCTGCTCCACGGCCTTTAACGTGGCGTTTCAGGCCGAGCTCATCAAGTACACGCCGGCGGATTCGTCGGCCGTCGCCATGTCGATCTTCTCGGGCCTGTTTAACCTCGGCATCGGCACGGGCACCGCGATCGGCGGCGCCGTGGTTTCGGGTCCCGGTATCTCCTGGATTGGCTTCGCGGGCGGGGCGATTACCGTCGTGGGCGTCATCCTCGCCATTACGGTGCTGTTCCCGGCCATACGCCGCGCAAAGCCCGTCGCCTAATCACGTTCCCTCATCAGTTGCGGTGGAATAGAGACTGTTTGCCCGGTTTATTGGTCTCAACAGTCCCTATTTCACCGCAACTTATTTTGGAGGAGGGGATGCACGGCAGGCATACAATGGATGGCGTTGTGTTGAGCTTACCGGGAGGCTGCTATGTGGGCATACGAGACGACGTTCTATCAGGTCTATCCGCTGGGCTTTTGCGGAGCTCCGCGCGAAAACGCCGCGCCCGTTGCCGAGGATGAACTCGCCCAGGCTGCCAACGCCGCGCCTAACCCCGATGCTCCCATTATGAAAATCGCCAAATGGGCCGACTACCTGCAAAAACTCGGTATTGGCGCTGTGCTGATCAACCCGCCGCTCGAGTCTGATAGCCACGGCTACGATACGCGCAGCCTGCGCCATATCGACCGCCGCCTGGGCGGGGATGCCGATTTTGCCGCTGTATGCGAGACGCTGCACGCCCATGGCATTCGCGTGGTGCTCGATGCCGTCTTTAACCATGTGGGCCGCGGTTTCTGGGCATTCCGCGACGTGCAGGAACGCAAGTGGGACTCGCCTTACAAGGACTGGTTCCACATCAGTTTTGACGGCGATTCCTGCTATGGCGACGGCTTTTGGTACGAGGGCTGGGAGGGCCATTTTGAGCTTGTGAAGCTCAACCTGCAAAATCCCGCCGTGGTCGATTACCTGCTTGAGTCCGTGCGTCGCTGGGCCGAGGTCTTTGGCATCGACGGCCTGCGCTTGGACGTCGCCTATATGCTCGATCGCGATTTTATGCGCCACCTGCATACTTTTACCCGTGAGCTCAAGCCCGACTTTGTGCTGATCGGTGAGACGCTCCACGGCGACTACAACCAGATCGTCAACGACGAGATGCTTGGCTCCTGCACCAACTACGAGTGCTACAAGGGCCTGTACTCCAGCTTTAACTCGGTCAACATGTTCGAGATTGCCCACTCGCTGCACCGCCAGTTTGGCGGCGACCCCTGGTGCATCTACCGCGGCAAGCACCTGCTGTCGTTTGTCGACAACCACGACGTGCCGCGCCTGGCAAGTATCCTCACTGACAAGTCGTGCCTGCGTCCCGCCTATGGCATGCTCTTTGGCATGCCGGGCATCCCGTGCGTCTACTATGGCAGCGAGTGGGGAATTGCCGGTGAAAAGGGTGGCCCCGATGGCGACTGGGCGCTGCGACCTGCGCTCGATGAGCCTGCGCCTAACGAGCTGACGGCGTTTATCACGCAGCTTGCGCACCTTCGCTCGGCCGACGACGCGGCGGCCCGTGCTCTCAACTACGGTGCCTATCGCAACGTGGTGATCCAGAACAAGCAGCTGCTGTTCGAGCGCGCCTGCGACGACGCGACGGTGCTCGTGGCGGTCAATGCCGTGAACGAGCCCTATACCTTTGGAGCCGGCGAGCTCAACGGCTCCTTCGTCGACCTGCTTGCCGACGATGCGCCCACGGTCGAGCTTACGGGTACCCTCGAGCTTGCACCCTATGAGGTGCGCTATCTACTGAGGGCCTAGCCCATGCCTGTGTCCGACGAGGGCTATCAACATATTGAGCATGGGTTTGAACCCGTGTTTGACGAGCGCTCGCGCGTTTTGGTGCTCGGATCGTTTCCCTCGGTGCTTTCGCGCGCCAACGCCTTTTATTACGGCAACCCTCAGAATCGCTTTTGGCGTGTGATGGCCGTGTGCCTCGGTGCGCCCGTGCCGCCCAACGAGGGAGACTCTTTGGCGAGCGGCGAGCCCGCAACGCTCGACGCCTCGGTTGCTGCCAAGCGATCCATGCTGCTTAACGGTGGCGTAGCCCTGTGGGATGTGATCGAGAGCTGCGACATTAAGGGCTCGAGTGACGCTAGCATCAAAAACGTTGTGCCGGCACATATTGAACGCATTGTGGATGCCACGCCGATCGAGATCGTTGTCTGCAACGGCGGCACGGCCGGACGGCTCTACAAACGCTATCTACAAGAGCGGACGGGGCTACCCGCCATCGTGCTGTCGTCGACGAGTCCTGCCAACGCGGCGTGGCGTTTGGAGCGGCTTGTCGAGCGTTGGAGTGAAGCCGTTGACTGGGCAGCTCATTAATTTAGATTATTGATTGAGTGCGGGCGCCGAGGTGTTTCAGAACGCCTCGCCAGATCGGCACGGGCACGGCTGGCTCGGCGCAAGCCATGCCGTCGGCGTCGACGTCCTCGGCATTACCACCACCAAGTCGCTGCGCATGCTCAACCGAACAGCCCATACGAACGGCGCCTACGAGCTTGTCCATCGCTTCCGAAAACGGTCGCCGCAAGAGTCCCATGCGCGGTGAGTGACGAAGCGCCGCGAAGCCGCTGCCGGTACAGGCGACAACGCCGCCGCACCATGACAGCCCACGAAGGTCGCACGCCGCTCGCAGACGCACGACGAGCCCGTGTGCTCGCTCCAGGCCGCCGATGTCGGCCTGGACAACAACGTAGGCACGCGTCCCTGCGCCGCCAAAGCGGTCGAGCACCTGCTCAATGGGCGCCATCGCTTCATCATTGGGTGCATCTTCAACGGCGAACACAATGCCATCGGCGGTACCGGCAACGCTGCCGGCATCATCCGCCTCCAAGTCGACTGGATGGGGGAGTGCGGTGCCGGAAATCTGTGCATAGGCGGCGATGGCATCCTGCAGGTCCCAGAGCAAAAACTCAAGATCGGCGCTCTTGGGAATACTGATATACGCAATGGTTTGCAGCGTTTTTGGTACATCGCCGCGTGCGGTCGTCTCCATGCCGCCTTCTTTCCGGTTGGTTTCCGTTTAGGTTACACCGTCCGGCGGCGTCCCGCCGCGCTATCCTAGTGCAACCCTTACGAAAGGAACGTCATGCGTCTGCCCATGAACACCTCGCTTGCCACGCTTAAGCCCTCCGGTATCCGCCGGATTAACGCGCTCGCCGCCCAGCACCCAGGGTGCATCGCGCTCGCGCTCGGCGAGCCCGATTTTCCCACGCCCGATGTGATTAGCGCCGAGGTGACCGCCGCACTGGACCGCGGTGACACGCACTATCCGCCCAACAACGGTCGCCCCGCCCTGCGCGAGGCACTGTCCGAATATATGGGTGACGCGGGTCTGGAGTTTTCCGCCGATGAGGTCATCCTGACCGACGGCGCGACCGAGGCCCTGTCGGCAACATTCATGGCCATGCTCAACCCCGGCGACGAGGTCATTATCCCCACGCCGGCCTTTGGCCTGTACGAGAGCATCGTCGTAGCCAATCACGCCAAAGCGGTCTTTTTGGATACGGAGCCAGCGCAATTTCAGATTGACGAGGATGCGCTTCGCGCCTGTGTGACCCCGGCGACCAAGGCCATCGTCATCTGCACGCCCAACAATCCCACGGGTTGCATTCTCAACGCGGCATCGCTCGACGCCGTGGCGCGCGTGGCAGAGCAGGTGGGTATCTACGTAATCTGCGACGACGTATATAACCGTCTTGTCTATGTGGATGGCTACGAGCGCTTTGCCCAGCGCCACCCGGAGCTGCGCGAGCAGACGGTCGTCATCGAGAGCTTCTCTAAGCCCTGGGCCATGACCGGCTGGCGCCTGGGTTGGCTCGCGGCAGCGGCACCCGTCATCGCCGAGATCGCAAAAGCTCACCAATACCTAGTATCGAGTGCCGTCTCCTTCGAAATGGACGCCGCAGCTCAAGCCCTCACCGTCGACCCAACCCCCATGCTCAAAGTCTACCGAGCCCGCCGCGAACGCGTACTCGCAGCCTTAGACGCCATGGATCTCGACGTAGTGGAACCAGCCGGCGCCTTCTACGCCTTCCCCAGCATTAAACAGTACGGCCTAACCAGCGAAGACTTCTGCATTAAAGCCATCAAAGAGGCCAACGTTGCCCTAGTTCCCGGAAACTGCTTCGGAACCGAAGGCCACGTCCGCCTCAGCTATTGCGTCTCCGACAAAGACCTAGACGAAGGCCTCCGCCGCCTGTCCACCTTCCTTTCAACCTTGTAGCCATCAGGGACGCAACATATCAGCCCACCGACCCAAGCATTATGAGTGGGGCACGTCGCTCAACGGACACGAGGATTCGCAGCAAAGTTACCGCAGCTCCGGTCCGAGGGGCCGGGTTGAGATTTTCGTAGATTCCGCACGAGCCGAAGAGCACTTAATGTGCTCTTCGTGCGAGCCAGGACTTGACCGAGCGAAAATCTCAACCCGGCCCCTCGGACCGGAGCGTATGCAGGGTTTGTGTACGAATCCTCGCGCCCGTTGACCGACGCCGGGGTCCCCGCCATAATACTTTCGGTTCACGCACGAATCCGCTGCCAGAGACAGCCGGTGCAAACGGGCATCGCCCGCGAGCTTAATGGGATATCCCGCCAGCCGAGGTGGTCGAGTAGATATGTCTTCTCGCCCCCGTCGCTCATGCAGCGCGGGGGCTTTCTTTTTGGACATGCCCCCGTCACGTCCTTGTGGCGGACCGTGCCCGGAAAGAATTCGAGGAGGTGTAATTCATGCCCCAGCAGTACAAAATCGACAAGGTTGCAGAGATCGAGTCCCGTATCGCCGAGAACGCCGGTCTGTTCGTCGTCAACTACAACGGTCTGACGGTTAAGCAGGCTCAGGAGCTGCGTCATCAGCTTCGCGAGTGCGGCGCCGAGATGAAGGTCTACAAGAACAACCTGGTCAAGATCGCTCTCAAGAACCAGGAGCAGCCCGAGCTCGACGAGATCCTCGCCGGCCCCGTCGCTTATGTGTTCTACGAGTCCGAGCCGGTCGAGGCCGCTAAGGCCCTTAAGGACTTCTCTGCTAAGTCCAAGGGCGTCCTTGAGATCAAGGGCGGTATCTCCGACGGCAAGGCCGTTTCCGCTGATGATGTTAAGGCTATCGCCGAGCTGCCCACCAAGGATCAGCTTCTCGGCCAGATCGCCGGTCTCATCTCCGGTTTCGCTCGCGACATCGCTGTCTGCGTCAACGGCGTTTCCTCTGGTCTCGCTCGTTCGATCCAGCAGGTCTCCGAGCAGAAGGCAGCCTAGTCGCTGTTTTCACCCGCGGCGGCAACGCCGCACCCCTGGCGCATTCGCGCCGTGTTTTAACTGATCTCCGTGCATCCGCACGGAAACCGAAAGGACTTAGAAATGGCTAAGCTTACCACCGATGAGATCATCGATGCTCTTAAGGAAATGACCCTTCTCGAGGCTTCCGAGCTCGTTAAGGCTATCGAGGACACCTTCGGCGTTTCCGCCGCTGCTCCTGCCGCTGTTGTCGCCGCTCCCGCTGCTGGCGCTGCTGAGGCCGAGGAGAAGACCGAGTTTGACGTCGTGCTCGAGGGCTTCGGCGACAACAAGATCCAGGTCATCAAGGCCGTCCGTGAGCTCACCAACCTTGGCCTGAAGGAGGCCAAGGAGGTCGTCGAGGGCGCTCCCAAGGCTGTTCTCGAGGGTGCCAAGAAGGAGGACGCCGAGGCTGCCAAGGAGAAGCTCGAGGCTGCTGGCGCTGCTGTCACCCTCAAGTAATCAGGCTTTCTCGCCAGATTTCTTTGCAGACGGGGTTCGCATTGCGAGCCCCGTCTTTTTTTGTTTTTCGGTCCCTCGGCATCGGTTGCTCAAACTGCCATGTTCTGTGATTTGCGTCGTATCGGGTGCCCTGCCGTTGGGCAATATAATTGCACCATTCGAGCAATAATTTGCGTTGACCTGCTGAAGAATTGTCTCTGCCTTGTAGCGACATATAGTTCCAGCGGTAAGATGCTTGGGTATCGCAATTTGGTCTGCGGCTGTGTGCCGCACGCATGGGGCGCTTTTGCGCCTGCGAAAGGATCTTTGAATAACATGAAGGCAATCATCCCCGCCGCCGGTCTTGGCACGCGTTTTCTGCCTGGCACCAAGTGCACGCCCAAAGAGATGCTGCCGGTGCTCGACAAGCCCGTCATTCAGTACGTCGTCGAGGAGGCACTCGACCCCGAGGAGGTCGACGACGCCATCATCGTTACTTCTCCCGGCAAGCCCGAGCTGCTGAACTACTTCCAGCCCGACCGTTCGCTCGAGAACCTGCTGCGCGAGCGCGGCAAGAACGCCTATGCCGATGCCGTCGCCCACGCTGGCGGTATGCCGGTCGACTTCCGTTATCAGTACGAGCCCAAGGGCCTCGGCCATGCTATTCGCTCTGCTGCCGACGCCGTGGCAGGGGAGAACTTCCTGGTTCTTCTGGGCGACTACGTTGTGCCTAACCGCGATATCTGCGACAAGATGCTCGCCGTTTCCAAGGAGCACGGTGGCGCTTCGGTTATCGCCGTCGCTGCTTGCTCGCCCGAGGAAGTCAGCCGCTACGGCGTTATCGCCGGCGAGCGCGTCGGTTCGCTCGAGGGCGCCGAGGACGTTGCCGATGCCGAGCCGGGCGCTGTCTGGCGTATCGGCGGTCTGGTTGAGAAGCCCGCTCCCGAGGCTGCTCCGTCCAACCTGTACATCGTCGGTCGCTACCTGCTGAGCCCGCTGGTCATGGACCTGCTGGCAGATCAGCAGGCCGGCAAGGGCGGCGAGATCCAGCTCACCGACGCCATGGCCCGTTCGCTCGACCGCGAGGCCATGTATGCGGTCGTCATCGACCCGCTGTCGGGCTACGACACCGGCACTCCCTCTGGCTGGATGGCCACCAACGCCCTCATGGCTGCAAGCGACCCCCGCTTTGCCGATGCCTTCTGGGACGCTATCGACGAGCGCGGCGGATTGATGCGCAAGTAAGCCTTCGGGCATCGACATTTACGGGCGTGGACCTCGGTTCGCGCCCGTTTTTTATAAGAGCTGCGATTGCCGGCTCTCTGTTCACAGAAAATATATGAACAGATGTTCGATACACATACATCTACCTGCATCTTTTCTGTCGAAAAACTTTGCTACTCCAAAAACTCAATCGCGTCAAGGCTTTTCTTGCTCAACGGTTGGTACCTGATAAACTATTAGGTTGCGATAACTGGCGAAGCTATGCCTCGCCAACCCACCGAGCATTTCCGTGAAGGAGGAAAAACCTGGTGACCTACGCATACACTGCCACTGAGCGCAAGCGCGTCAGCTTCGGGAAAATCCCGGAGGCCATGGAGCTCCCCAACCTTATCTCTGTTCAAAGGGAATCCTTTGAGCGTTTTAAGGACGAGGGTCTTCGTGAGGCGTTCAAGGAATCCAGCCCCATCCAGAGCCAGAACCATGTTCTCGAGGTTACCTTCGGCGAGCATCAGTTCGGCGACCCCGCGCACACCGTCGAGGAGTGCCGCGAGAAGGATATGACCTATCAGGCTCCGCTTCTGACCGACGTCCGTCTCACCAACAAGGAGACCGGCGAGATCAAGGAGCAGCTCGTCTTCATGGGCGACTTCCCCATGATGACCGATCAGGGCACCTTCATCATCAACGGTACCGAGCGTATCGTCGTCTCGCAGCTCGTCCGCTCCCCGGGCGTGTACTACAGCTCCGAGATGGATTCGGGCAAGCAGATCTACAAGGCCCAGATCATCCCGTCCCGCGGTGCCTGGCTTGAGTTTGAGGTCGACAAGCGCGACCAGCTCATGGTCTCCATCGACCGTAAGCGCAAGCAGAGCGCCACGATGTTCCTGCGCGCCCTTGGCATTGCCGTCACCAACGACGACATCATCGAGCTGCTCGGCAACTCCGATGTGATCAAGCGCACCCTGGAGCGCGACACCGCCCTCACTCGCGAGGACGCCCTCATCGAGATCTACCGTCGCCTGCGCCCGGGCGAGCCTCCCACCGTGGACGCTTCCCGCAGCCTGCTCGAGGGCCTGCTCTTTAACCCGCAGCGCTACGATCTGGCCCGCGTCGGTCGTTACAAGGTCAACAAGAAGCTCAACCTCACCACCGAGGAAGAGGTCACGGTGCTCACCGACGAGGATATCGTCGCGACGCTGCGCTACCTCCTGTCCCTCGCTGCCGGCGAGCAGGGTTTCAAGGTCGACGACATCGACCACTTCGGCAACCGCCGCATCCGCACTGTCGGCGAGCTCGTCGCCAACCAGTTCCGTATCGGCATGAGCCGTATGGAGCGCGTCGTCCGTGAGCGCATGAGCTCCCAGGACATCGACGAGATCACCCCGCAGTCGCTCATCAACATCCGCCCGATCGTGGCCTCCATCAAGGAGTTCTTCGGTTCTTCGCAGCTCTCGCAGTTCATGGACCAGGCGAACCCCCTGACCGGTCTGACCCATAAGCGCCGTCTGTCCGCACTCGGCCCTGGTGGTCTTGCCGGCCACAAGTCCGGCTCCAGCCGCCGCACCAACGTGCCGACGGCCGTCCGCGACGTTCACAATTCGCACTACAGCCGCATGTGCCCGATCGAGACCCCCGAAGGCCCCAACATCGGCCTGATCGGCTCGCTCGCCCTCTACGCCCGCGTCAACGAGTACGGCTTCATCGAGGCCCCGTTCCGTCGTGTCGAGAACGGCGTTGCCACCGATCAGATCGACTGGATGACCGCTGACGAGGAAGAGAAGCACGTCATCGCGCCGGCCAACACGCCGCTCGATCCCAAGACCAACGAGTTCATCACGACCGATGCCGAGGGCAAGCTTGTCCGTCCGCACACCGTGATCGCCCGTACCCGCGACTTCGACGGCTCCTTCGGCGCTCCCGCCGACGTGCCTGTCGAGGACGTCGACTACATGGATGTCTCGCCGCGTCAGATGCTCTCCGTCGCAGCCACGCTGATTCCGTTCCTTGAGCACGACGACGCCAAGCGTACGCTCATGGGCGCTAACATGCAGCGTCAGGCCGTGCCGCTGGTTCACCCCGCCGCTCCCTATGTCGGTACCGGCATGGAGCGTCGCGCCGCTCTGGACTCCGGCGAGGTCACCCTGGCCAAGAACGCCGGCGAGGTCATCTTTGCCGACGCCGCCAAGATCATCGTCAAGCATGCCGGCGGCATGGACGAGTATCACCTGGCCAAGTACCAGCGCTCCAACCAGTCCACCTGCATCAACCACCGTCCGCTCGTGCGCGTCGGTGACACCGTTGAGCAGGGCGAGCCTCTGGCCGACGGTCCTTCGACCGATCACGGCGAGCTCGCACTGGGCCAGAACCTCACCGTGGCCTACATGCCGTGGGAAGGCTTTAACTACGAGGACGGCATCGTCGTGTCCGAGCGCCTGGTGGCCGAGGACCTGCTGACGACCATTAACATCACCCGTCACGAGATCGACGCCCGCGACACCAAGCTCGGCCCCGAGGAGATCACCCGCGAGATCCCGAACCTCTCCGAGGACATGCTTGCCAACCTCGACGAGGACGGCATCATCCGCATCGGCGCCGAGGTCGGCCCTGGCGACATCCTGGTCGGTAAGGTCACGCCTAAGGGCGAGAGCGCTCTGACCGCCGAGGAGCGCCTGCTGCGCGCCATCTTCGGTGCCAAGGCCCACGATGTCCGCGACACCTCCCTTAAGATGCCTCACGGCGCTTACGGCCGCGTCATCGACGTCGTCCGCTTTAGCCGCGAGAACGGCGACGACCTGGCCCCCGGCGTCAACGAGCAGGTGCGCGTCTACGTCGCCCAGCGTCGTAAGATCCAGCAGGGCGATAAGATCGCCGGCCGCCACGGCAACAAGGGTGTTATCTGTAACGTTCTGCCGGTCGAGGACATGCCCTACATGGCTGACGGTACCCCGATCGACGTTATCCTCAACCCGCTGGGCGTTCCTTCGCGTATGAACGTCGGCCAGCTGCTCGAGTGCCACCTTGGCTGGGCTGCTGCCTGCGGTTGGGATACCGAGCAGGCCGACTCCGACAAGTACGTCCCCGGTCCGTTCTTCACCGCGACGCCCGTCTTCGACGGCGCCAAGGAGGACGAGATCGCCGAGGTCATCCGTCGTGCCAACAAGAACATGCTCAACAAGGCCACCGCTGCCTTTGGCGATCACATGCGCCCCGAGTTCGTCACCCAGCTTGACGAGCGCGGCAAGACCCGTCTGTTCGACGGCCGTACCGGCGAGGAGTTCCGCGAGCCCATTACCGTGGGTACGTCCTACATCCTCAAGCTCGGCCACATGGTCGACGACAAGATCCACGCCCGTTCGACTGGCCCTTACAGCCTGGTTACCCAGCAGCCTCTGGGCGGCAAGGCCCAGTTCGGCGGCCAGCGCTTCGGCGAGATGGAAGTTTGGGCACTGTACGCTTACGGTGCTTCCAACGTCCTGCAGGAGATCCTGACCGTCAAGTCCGACGATACCGTGGGCCGCGTCAAGACCTACGAGTCCATCGTCAAGGGCGAGAACGTTCCTGTCCCGGGTATCCCCGAGTCCTTCAAGGTTCTCGTCAAGGAGATCCGCTCCCTCGCACTGGACATCGAGCCCATGCACGATGCCGACGAGGACGCCTCCGCACCTGTGACCGCCGAAGAGACCTCTGCTCTCGACGACCTGGCTGCGCTCGCCGGCGTTGACACCGACGTTGAGGCCGAGGATGCCGAGACCGCCGAGGCACCCGAGGCTGTCGCCGCCACGACCACTGATAAGGAGTAGTTGACTGTGGCAGATTTCGAAGCTACTGATTTTGACTCGGTAAAGATCTCCCTTGCCTCCGCCGACCAGATCCGTTCCTGGTCGCACGGTGAGGTCAAGAAGCCGGAGACCATCAATTACCGTACCCTCAAGCCCGAGAAGGACGGCCTGTTCTGCGAGAAGATCTTCGGTCCCGCCAAGGACTGGGAGTGCTCCTGCGGCAAGTACAAGGGCATCCGCTTTAAGGGCATCGTCTGCGAGCGCTGCGGCGTCGAGGTCACCTCGGCCAAGGTGCGTCGCGACCGCATGGGCCACATCGAGCTCGCCGCTCCCGTGTCCCACATCTGGTACTTCAAGAGCCCCACGAGCTTCCCGATGAGCCGTATGCTCGACATCAAGTCCAAGGACCTCGAGAAGGTTCTGTACTTCGCCAGCTACATCATCACCGAGGTTGACTACGAGGCTCGCGAGGCCGACGCTGACGACCTGCGCGAGGAGCTCGCCGCCGATCTGGAAGAGATCGATGCCGAGTGCGCCCGCCAGATCGAGTCCCTCAAGGAGCAGGGCGACCCCGAGAACTTTGACGAGTTCTCCGACGAGGAGCCGCTGACCCCCGAGGAGATCGCCTCTGGCATCGTCGACATCGAGGAAGAGTGCAAGGACGAGAAGCAGCTCCGCACGGACGCCTTCAACGCCTTCATGAAACTCACCGAGCGCGACCTCATCTCCGATGAGCCGCTGTTCCGCGAGATGACCCGTTACTACTCCATGTACTTCAAGGGTGGCATGGGTGCCGAGGCCGTCCGCGACCTGCTCGCTGCCATCGACCTCCCCTCCGAGGCCGAGAAGCTCAAGGCCATCATCGCCGACGAGGATTCCCAGAAGCAGAAGCGCGAGAAGGCCGTCAAGCGCCTTGAGGTCGTTGACGCCTTCCTGAAGGGTGGCAACAGCCCCGCGAACATGATCCTGGACGTCATCCCGGTCATTCCGCCCGATCTGCGCCCGATGGTCCAGCTCGACGGCGGCCGCTTCGCCGCGTCCGACCTCAACGACCTGTATCGTCGCGTGATCAACCGTAACAACCGACTCAAGCGCCTGCTCGACCTGGACGCCCCTGCGATCATCGTGAACAACGAGAAGCGCATGCTCCAGGAGTCCGTGGACGCCCTGTTCGACAACGGCCGTCGTGGTCGCCCGGTCTCTGGCCGTGGCGGTCGCCCGCTCAAGTCGCTCGCCGAGGCCCTCAAGGGCAAGCAGGGCCGTTTCCGTCAGAACCTGCTGGGTAAGCGTGTCGACTACTCCGGCCGTTCGGTTATCGTTACCGACCCCAAGCTGCTGCTGCACCAGTGCGGTCTGCCCAAGACCATGGCGCTGGAGCTCTTCAAGCCCTTCGTCATGAAGCGCCTGGTCGAGCTTGGCAAGGTCGAGAACATCAAGGGCGCCAAGCGCGCTATCGACCGCGGTGCCACCTTTGTGTGGGATATCCTCGAAGAGGTCATCGACGGCCGCGTCGTGCTGCTCAACCGCGCACCGACCCTGCACCGTCTGTCCATCCAGGCCTTTGAGCCGGTTCTGGTCGAGGGCAAGGCTATCCACCTGCACCCGCTGGTCTGCTCGCCCTTCAACGCCGACTTCGACGGCGACCAGATGTCTGTCCACGTGCCGCTGTCCAGCCAGGCTCAGGCCGAGGCCCGCGTGCTCATGCTCTCTGCGAACAACCTGCGCTCGCCGGCATCCGGCAAGCCGGTCAACATCCCCTCGCAGGACATGATCATCGGTGTGTACTACCTCACCCAGGTCCGCGACGGTCTGCCGGGCGAGAACCACGTGTTCTCGAGCTTCGACGACGCGCTGCACGCCTATGACTGCCGCTCCGAGGTCGACATGCAGGCCAAGATTCAGGTCCGCGTGTCCGCCGAGAACGCCAACGTCATCAACGAGGACGGCACCCGTATCTTCCGCGTCAAGAATGGCAAGAACGAGTTTGTCGACTACGACGTCACCGGTAACAAGACCGCGCGCTTCGAGACCTCTATCGGTCGCATCATCTTCAACCGCCAGTGCCTGCCCGAAGACTACGAGTTCATGAACTACAAGATGGTCAAGGGCGACGTGGCCAAGCTGGTTGCCGACTGCTGCGATCGTTACCCCGAGGCCAAGGTCGGTCCGATCCTCGACGCCATCAAGTACTCTGGCTTCCACTACGCTACCCGCGCCGGCCTCACCATCTCGGTGTGGGACGCTCTCATCCCTGCCGAGAAGCAGGAGCTGCTCGACCGCGCCCAGGCTAACGTCGACCAGATCAACGAGTACTTCGAGGAGGGCTTCATCAACGAGACGGAGCGCCACATCGAAGTCGTTAACGAGTGGACCGCTTGTACCGACAAGGTCGCAGCGCTCATGCTCGACTTGTTCGACGAGGAGAACCCGCTCTACATGATGGCCGACTCCGGCGCCCGTGGTTCTAAGACCCAGCTGCGTCAGCTCGGCGGCATGCGTGGCCTGATGGCAGACATGTCCGGCGAGACGATCGACCTTCCCATTAAGGCGAACTTCCGCGAGGGCCTGCTGCCGCTCGAGTACTTCATTTCGACCTACGGCGCCCGTAAGGGCCTGGTCGATACCGCATCCCACACCTCGGACTCTGGTTACCTGACCCGTCGTCTGGTCGACGTGGCCCAGGACGTCATCGTCCGCGAGGAGGACTGCGGTACGCACGAGGGCGTCACCTACAACCTCATCATCCCCGGCACCACCGACCTCAACACCGACCTCGTCGGCCGTTGCTTCATCGAGGACGTCGTGGCTCCCGATGGCACCGTGCTCTTTGAGCAGGACGGCTACATCGAGAAGGTCGCCGACATCCAGAAGATGGTCGATGCCGGCCTCAAGAAGGTCAAGCTCCGCGCGCTGCTCACCTGCCGCTCCAAGTACGGCGTGTGCCAGAAGTGCTACGGCTGGGATCTTTCCACCCGTCGTCCGGTCGCCATCGGTACTGCCGTCGGCATTATTGCCGCCCAGTCCATCGGCGAGCCCGGTACGCAGCTTACGATGCGTACCATTCACTCCGGCGGCGTCGCTGGCGTCGACGATATTACGCAGGGTCTGCCTACGGTCAGCCGTATGTTCGATATCGTCGGCAACGTCAACGAGAAGATCTTGGGTCGCGAGGCCGAGCTGGCTCCGTATTCCGGCCACCTCTCGATTAAGCCCGAGAAGTCCGAGTACGTGCTGACGCTCACCGACTCCGAGGACCACACCCGTGTCCTTGACGAGCGCCGCGTCCCCGCATCGGTGCGCTTTATGCCCGAGATCGAGGACGGCTGCGAGGTTCGCGCCGGCGACCAGATCACCAAGGGCTTCGTCAACTTCCGTAACCTGCGCAAGCTGACCGACATCGAGTCGACGATGCACACCTTCGTCGAGAGCGTCAAGGACGTCTACACCAGCCAAGGCGTCGACCTGAACGACAAGCACATCGAGGTGCTCGCACGTCAGATGCTGCGTCGCGTTCAGATCACCAACCCCGGCGACTCCAAGTACCTGCTTGGTCAGTACGTCGACCGCTACGAGTTCGCTGACGAGGTCGAGCGCGTTGCCCGTCTGGGCGGTCAGGCTCCCGTGGCCGAGCCCGTCATCCTGGGTACGCTCAAGGTCGCGTCCAACATCGACTCCTGGCTGTCGAGCGCTTCGTTCATCCGTACCGCCGGCGTCCTTACCGAGGCTGCTATTGAGGGCAAGGTCGACCACCTGCTCGACCTTAAGTCCAACGTCATCGTCGGTAAGAAGATCCCGGCTGGTACCGGCCTCAAGCCGTACGCCAACGCCAAGCTGACGTATCGCACGGCCGACGGCTACGTGGACATCGACGGTCCGGCTTCGCCCAACGCCAAGTCGCTGCCCGAGTGGGCTCCTGTGGAGCTCAAGGACCTGGACGAGCAGCTTCCGCAGCAGCTCGACTGGGCCGGCTACGACGAGTTCGGCGGTGCTGACGGTTCGTTCACCCGCAACGGCCACACCATCTCTGCTGAGAAGGCTCGCCTGTACCTGTTCGACGACCTGGGCGTGTCGCAGCGCTGGACCAACAAGTTCAGCGAGGTCGGCATCGAGACGGTCGGCGACCTGGTTGGCAAGTCCGAGGAGGATCTGCTGCGCATCGATGGCATCGGCGCCAAGGCGATCGAGGAGCTCCGTGACGGCCTGGAGGCCCACGATCTGCTCTACATCCTCGAGAACAACGACGACGTTGCCGATGAGGAAGACCTCTCGCAGCTGCTGCAGATGGTCTTTAGCCCCGACGGTCCGGACGATATCCTGCTGGGTACCTCCGCTCCGACGCATCACGCCGACGCCGACGAGGAGCTCCTGGGCGCCCCGATCGACGACAAGAAGGCTCCCGCCAACGGCGCGATCAACGAGGACATGGCTTCCCTCGACGAGCTGCTCAACCAGCTCGTGGACACCGACGACGCCGAAGAGGCCAAGGACAACGACGAGGAGTAATTAGTTCCGCCGTTCTAACGAACGGCGGCGACCTCCGTCGCTGCGCGGCCCCCAGAGCTACAATCTGTCATTCAAAAGGCAGGGCATGACCAAAAGGTCAATGCCCTGCCTTTTTCATGCCACCTTGTACGCTCTGGGGGCCGCTCGCTTGCGTATGCTCAACTTGTTGCGTTCCGTTGGTCACTTGCAAAAAAGGACAGGTTTATTTTGGTAGTTTTTCCTGCTTGAATTTGAAACATTCCGTTTGGTCAAAGCGTATCTATGGTGAGGGCCTCATCGAGAACCATTAATGTCACCGGGAGGTGATTATGGAAGAACAAGCTTTTAGACAGGCGGTCGAGGATCACCGAGATGTCGTGTTCCGAATCGCCTTGACGTATCTGCGTGATCGCGCTGACGCCGACGATGTCGCTCAAGACGTCTTTCTAAAGTTACTCAAAAGCGATATGCATTTTGAAAGCTGGGAGCATCTTCGTCGATGGCTCATCCGGGTCACGATCAATGAATGCAAATCTCTCTTTCGAAAGCCGTGGAGGCGCGTGGAGGATATTGAAAGTCTGACCGATTCGCTCTTGACGGCGCAGGACGAGACCAAGGCCGTCCTATTAGACGTCATGCGGCTTCCGGAACGATTCCGTATCTCCATCGTGCTCTATTACTATCTGGGCTTCTCGACTTCAGAGATTGCCGAGTTACTGCATGTGCCAGCCGCGACCGTTCGAACGCGTTTAGCTCGTGGTCGATCGAAGCTCAAATTCATCCTAGAGGAGGGCGACCGTGAAATCCAATCAAATCAAGCAGGCCTTCGAGTCCATCCAAGCCGATAGCGATCTTGCCGACCGTGTTATTGATGCTGCTGCGGGTGAGCCGCTTCATCGAAAGGGCCACGCGAAGCCTCTCTATGTTGCCGTAATCGGATGCCTTGCCGGAGTGCTGGCGACCGGAGGGGTCGCCTATGCCGTCGTCAATTCCAGTTATTTTGCCTCTGCCTGGGGAAACCATGGCAACGGAGAGTCCATTACCTGGACTAACGGTGGCTCGTCGGGGACTGAATATACCTACACCAGAGAGTTTGGTGATGGTACCGCGCCCCAAAGCCTGGAGGGTTCAGTGCAGAAGGTCAATCTGTCCGTCGAGGGCAACGGCTATACACTCGACATTCATGATATGGCTATCGACCAAAACGGCTGCGGTGCTGTGACGTTTACGCTGTCCAATCCAAATGGTGTTAACTACTACAAGCCGGCAGCAGAGACAGGCGAACTTGTTCTCTATGGTGAAGAAGAACAAGGCATCGGTACACCCAGCATGAACTTCGGCGAGGAATGGGCTGATACACGCTGCACCATTGATAAAGACACATCAAGCGACACGGTCATTAACGGCACGATGTACTTTGCATCTTGGAATCGCGATCGAGATTTACGACATGCGGTCACCTGGAATATCAGTTGGACGGAGGGCAAAGGTGAGGATGCGAAGGTGATCGAGGTATCGACGCCAGAGTTTAACGTCGGAGCGCACGTCGATACAAAAGAACTCCGCTCCGATGACTCGCCTCTCGAGATTAGCCCGTTTTCCATCCAGACGCACATCGATGATCTGGGCTATGAAGCAGTTGATCATAAACTGACCGTCACCTACAAGGATGGGTCAGAGCAGATTATCGAAGATGACGACGCAGGGGCGTACAATTTCTATGTTTCGATGGGACGCAATAGCGGAGAGAACATTTGGGTGCCAACGAAGTTGATTGATGTCGACCAAGTGGTTTCAGTAACGCTCGAAGGCACACGCTGCACTTCAACAGGGGGCGCCGAAACGTCGGAACCCTTTACCATCGTCTATTCGTAAGATTTGGGGCCGCTTCCCACTAGGGGAAGCGGCCTATTTTGCGTTATATGGACGGTTATTTTGAGCGATATTCGCCTGAATATCGGAAGTATGCGGCAAAATCTCGATGGGCCGACCACACCGCATATGCTCAAGCGCTCTACCTGCGGGTTTATTATCGCAAAACCCCGGCGTGCTCGGCAGGTCCAGAATTTGCCGCATACTTCCGAAAGCGCCGCCGATTTCCCTATGACAGATGAGGGCGGATCACCGCTGGAGCGCGACGTTTCCGCAGATAAAACCGACCAAAACAAACCTGTCCCTTTTTGGCAGGTAACGTTGCCCCGACGAGCGCGTCGGATTCCCGGCCC
>CABQJK010000023.1 GCA_902464495.1 uncultured Collinsella sp.
CTTAGAGGTCCTCGCGCCAGAAGGGCATGCTCATGCAGCGCGGGCCGCCGCGGCCGCGGGAGAGCTCGGCGGAGGGCACGACGAGAAGGTCCAGGCCCTCCTTGTACAGCACGTCGTTGGTGACGGTGTTGCGGGCGTAGACGCAGATCTTGCCGGGCTCGACGCACAGGGTGTTGGAGCCGTCGTTCCACTGCTCGCGGGAGGCCGCGATCGGGTCGCCGCCGCCGCAGGGGATCAGCTTGACCTGGTCGACGCCGGTGGCGTCCTCCAGGACGTGCTCGAGGGTGTCCTCGATCAGGCGGATGTTCACGTCGCCCGGGTTCTTGCCGGCGGTCAGCTCGTAGACGCGCAGGGTGCCCATGATGGCGGGGTGGATCGTGAACTTATCGACGTCGATCTGGGTGAAGACCGTGTCGAGGTGCATGAAGGCGCGCGAGACCGGGATGTCGAAGGCCAGGATGCGCTCGACCTTGGAGTCGGAGTTCCAGAAGATGTTCTGGGCCATGACGTCGATCGCGGCGGCCTGGGTGCGCTGGGAGATGCCGACGGCGAGGGTCTTCTCGTTGATGTTCAGCACGTCGCCGCCCTCGGTGTGGAACTGGCAGTCGCGGCGGAAGTACAGCGAGACGTCCTTGTAGTCGGGGTGGTACTTGAAGATGTACTTGCCGTACAGGGTCTCGCGGTTGCGGGTGACCGAGTACATGCGGTTGAGGTTGACGCCCTCGCCGACGACCGCGAACGGGTCGCGGGTGAAGTAGAGGTTGGGCATCGGGTCGATGATCAGGTCGGACTCGGACTCGGAGTTGACCAGGGAGTCGAGGGTCGTGGAGGCCGTGAGGGGCATCTCGATCTCGGACTTGGTCATGCCGGCCATGGTCTTCTTGACGAACTCGAGGTTGTCCTCGATGGAGTCCAGCTTCTCGCGGACGATCTGCGGCATGTGCTGGCCGCGGATGCCTGCCTCGGCGACGTACTGGTCGGTGAACTCGGCGCGGGCGCCGGGGACCTGGTCGAACACCTCAGCGACGAGGTTCTCCAGATAGAGGACCTCGACGCCCTGGTCCCTCAGGATCTGGGCGAAGGTGTCGTGCTCCTGCTGTGCGACCTCCAGGAACGGGACGTCGTCGAACAGGAGTCGCTCGAGCTCGTCGGGCGGCAGGTTGAGGA
Organism: uncultured Collinsella sp.; assembly: GCA_902464495.1. GTDB lineage: Bacteria > Actinomycetota > Coriobacteriia > Coriobacteriales > Coriobacteriaceae > Collinsella. Next base: position 1,168 of record CABQJK010000023.1, read on the forward strand.
GCTCGTCGCCGGGACGGTGCAGGCAGACCTTCCTGAGCTTGCCGATCTCGGAAGGCACGTGCAGACCTTTCGTCATGGCCTCCTACCTTTCTTTCGGGCCCTTGTCGGGGCCGATTCGTTAGCGCCCCTCCGTGTGAGGCGTTATTGCTGACGACATATTTATATCCAAAATCAGCTCATACTTCCACCTTGCCCCCGAACGGTTTTTTATAGGGGGTGAACGGCATACACATATACTTCACGCATGGCACACTTCGTCTTAATAAAGTGTATTTACGTGCTTAAACGTGTTTTCATCCAAATATCGAATGGAACGAATCTTTGATAAACCACCCTCGAATTGCATATTTCCAATAAAGCTATGAATAGAATTAGCGATTCATACCGCGTCTCAACCATTTTCATTTTTATTCAGAAAAAAGTTTGTCCTATTCATTTCTGGTAAACAAATTACCGTTTACCAGACGCTTGGTACCGTTCACCGGAAGCTCAGTATAAGGCCCAGCGGATACTCGCTTGTCCTACGGCTCCATTTGTAACAACTTGACTTCTCGGTATAGAAAAACAGGCCCGCTCCCTTCGTGGGGAACGGGCCTGTTTTCGATAATCGTAGGCAGTTATGAACGGCTTTCGAGGACCGTCGGAATCCTAGCGATCGAACTCCGCCAGCGCTTCGTCTAAAAGCCTCAGGCCCTCGCGCAGAACGTCCTCGCTCGCGCAGTAACCCAAGCGCGCGCCGCAGGGAAGCTCAAAGCGGCTGCCGGGCACCAGCAGCACTCCCCTCTCGGCCAGCAGACGCTTGCAGAACTCCTCATCGTCCTCGGGAATATCCAGCTGGATAAACGAGGTGGACACGCCCTGCGGGGCCGTCCAGGAGACGCGATGCTGCGTATCGATCCAAGCCTGCGCGATATCGCGGTTGCCAAACACGATCTTGCGGTTGCGGTCGAGGATCTTGTCCTTGTGCTCGAGCACATAGGTTGCCAGGGCGTCGTTGAACACACCACCGCAGATCATGGTGTAGTCACGGTAGGTACGGATGCGGTTGGAAACCTCTTCGTCCGCCACGACCCAGCCCACACGGGCCGCAGGCGTCGAATAGGTCTTGGACACCGAGTTGGTGACGATGGCCTTCTCGTACACGTCGGCCATCGACATAAAGGACTCGGTGTTCTCGAGCGGCAGGTACACCTCGTCGCACAGCACGTAGGCGCCCACCGAGCGGGCGATCTCGGCAATCTGGCCGAGCGTATCGGCGTCGAGCACCGTACCGATGGGATTCGATGCGTTGTTGATGCAGATGAGCTTGGTATTGGGGCGCACCAGGCGCTTGAGCTCCTCGATATCGGGTTTCCAGCCGAGCTCCTCGCGAAGCTCCCAGTACTCGACCTCGGCGCCAAGCGTGCGCGGAATCTCGTAGAGCGGCGCATAGGTGGGCCACTCGGCGATGACATGGTCGCCGGGCTCGACCACGGCCATGATGGCGTTGAGGTTCGCGCCCGTGCAGCCGTTCGTCTGCAGAATGTGATCGGGATTGACCTCGCGGCGGTAGAGTTTGGCGACCTCGGCCTTAAAGTCGGGCGAGCCCTCGATCCAGCCGTAGTTCATCTTCTCGCGGTCCAAGCGCTCGTAGAACGTGGCGCCGTCCTGCTCGTCGAGCGCGCGCAGCTCGCCCATGGTCAGCGACGAAATCGTCGACTGGGCGATATCCCACGTAGCGCTCTTCTCCCAAACGTTGAGCCACTCCTCAACGCCGATTGTCTTGATATCCATGGCTAGGCTCCAATCGCTAGAACACGGGGATGATGCCGGCAAAGGTCATGGGAATCGAGATGATGCCCAGGATGGCGATAACGACCGCGCAGATGACCTGGCCCTTGTCCATGGACTGACCGGACTCGGAGAGCGCCTTGCGATAGAACAGGAAGCCGGGGATATAGCCCAGGCAAGCCAGCAGCAGGAAGCCCCAACCGGTAAAGAGTACGCCCACGACCTGGAACACCAGGGCAAGGATACCGATGAGCATCTGGCCCGTCTCGCCGCGCTCGCGGGAGAACTTAACCTGATATGCCGCTGCGTAGGCCCAGGTGACGACGATGGTCACGGTGCACATGGAGATGGCGAAGGTGTAGGCATCGGCAGCGAACGTGGCGATGATGATGAATGCCTCGGTCAGGGCACCGACGATGATCAGTGCCATCTGCGGAGCACCCTTGGCATTGACCTCGCCCCACGACTTGGGCAGCAGGCCGTGATCGGCCATCATCGAGGAAACCTCGGCGGGAAGCATGGTAAAGGACAGCCAGGAGCCGCACACCGAAATGATGATGGCCCAGGAAATGAAGGCGCCGCCCCAGCCGGGAGCAAGCTGCTCGAACACGGTGATGGTGGCGGGCTTGGGAGCCGCAACCAGGTCGGCGTAGTCCACAACGCCATACGGAATGACGGAAGCGCCGATATAGAGGGTCAGCAGAACGATCAGGCCGATGATGGTGGCGGAGCCGACCTCACTCTTGCGCTTGGCGCGACCGGACATGACCGAAGCGCCTTCGACGCCGATGAAGACCCACATCATGATGAGGATGCACTGCGTGACCTGGTTGGCAACGCTTCCGAGCTCAGCATCGTTCGCGGCGACGATCGTGGCGTTGCGCGCAGCGGTACCCCAGAAGTCGGCGGTGAACACGCCGGCGTTAAAGGCAAAGCAGGAGAACGCGATGAACAGCAGGATGGAGGCAATCTTGATGACCATGACGATCGCGTTGAATGCCGCAGCGCTCTCGACGCCGCGAATGACCAGGAAGGTGATGCCCCACAGGACAAGCGACACGACAACGACGCCGACGACGGCGGGGTTACCGGTCACAGGATCCGAGAACACGCCCGGCATGATCGTGCCCAGACAATAATCGGAACCCAGAACCTGGGCGATCATGGTACCAAAGCCAACATTGCCGAGCCAGGCCGAAAGCCAATAGCCCCAGCCCGAGATAAATCCATGGAAGGGACCAAAGCCCTCCTCGGCATAGGCGCAGGCGCCATCGAGATCGGGGCGCTTGGAGCCAATGTTGGCGAGCGAGAGCGCCAGCATCAAAAAGCCCAGGCCGCAAACGACCCAAGCGACGAGTGCAGCACCGGGGGAAGCGACGTTAGCGAGCTGACCGGTCAGAGCGAACACGCCCGTGCCGATGCAGGAGGAAACGACCATGCCGACAAGGCCAAAAAAGCCGACACCGTTGGGGTTGTCGACGTGACTGTCTTTAGACATAACGGTCACCTTATCTGTTGTTAAATTAACGTCATTAAAGAAGTTTGGGGCGGTGCGAAAACCCGCACCGCCCCAATGGGAGACATCTAATGGCAGCTAGATGTATGTATTAAGACCTGTACGGGTCTTTGAAGACCTTAGAGGTCCTCGCGCCAGAAGGGCATGCTCATGCAGCGCGGGCCGCCGCGGCCGCGGGAGAGCTCGGCGGAGGGCACGACGAGAAGGTCCAGGCCCTCCTTGTACAGCACGTCGTTGGTGACGGTGTTGCGGGCGTAGACGCAGATCTTGCCGGGCTCGACGCACAGGGTGTTGGAGCCGTCGTTCCACTGCTCGCGGGAGGCCGCGATCGGGTCGCCGCCGCCGCAGGGGATCAGCTTGACCTGGTCGACGCCGGTGGCGTCCTCCAGGACGTGCTCGAGGGTGTCCTCGATCAGGCGGATGTTCACGTCGCCCGGGTTCTTGCCGGCGGTCAGCTCGTAGACGCGCAGGGTGCCCATGATGGCGGGGTGGATCGTGAACTTATCGACGTCGATCTGGGTGAAGACCGTGTCGAGGTGCATGAAGGCGCGCGAGACCGGGATGTCGAAGGCCAGGATGCGCTCGACCTTGGAGTCGGAGTTCCAGAAGATGTTCTGGGCCATGACGTCGATCGCGGCGGCCTGGGTGCGCTGGGAGATGCCGACGGCGAGGGTCTTCTCGTTGATGTTCAGCACGTCGCCGCCCTCGGTGTGGAACTGGCAGTCGCGGCGGAAGTACAGCGAGACGTCCTTGTAGTCGGGGTGGTACTTGAAGATGTACTTGCCGTACAGGGTCTCGCGGTTGCGGGTGACCGAGTACATGCGGTTGAGGTTGACGCCCTCGCCGACGACCGCGAACGGGTCGCGGGTGAAGTAGAGGTTGGGCATCGGGTCGATGATCAGGTCGGACTCGGACTCGGAGTTGACCAGGGAGTCGAGGGTCGTGGAGGCCGTGAGGGGCATCTCGATCTCGGACTTGGTCATGCCGGCCATGGTCTTCTTGACGAACTCGAGGTTGTCCTCGATGGAGTCCAGCTTCTCGCGGACGATCTGCGGCATGTGCTGGCCGCGGATGCCTGCCTCGGCGACGTACTGGTCGGTGAACTCGGCGCGGGCGCCGGGGACCTGGTCGAACACCTCAGCGACGAGGTTCTCCAGATAGAGGACCTCGACGCCCTGGTCCCTCAGGATCTGGGCGAAGGTGTCGTGCTCCTGCTGTGCGACCTCCAGGAACGGGACGTCGTCGAACAGGAGTCGCTCGAGCTCGTCGGGCGGCAGGTTGAGGAGCTCGTCGCCGGGACGGTGCAGGCAGACCTTCCTGAGCTTGCCGATCTCGGAAGGCACGTGCAGACCTTTCGTCATGGCCTCCTACCTTTCTTTCGGGCCTTACTGGCCGAATGTATCAGCGCCCCTCCGTTTGGGACGCTGCTTGCTGACAGCTCTAGTTATATCCAAAAACCACCCGCAATTCCACCTCGCCCCCGAACGGTCAACAAAGTGCGATGAACGGTATATCGCATATGATTCCCCCATGATGCACTTCGGTTCTCTAAAGTAGGTTTTCAAAGGTAAACGTTCTTTTTTCTGAAGAATCAAGCCAGATTGCATAAATAACTTCGCGTTTACGAACTGCATATCGAAAACGGTTTTCTGCATATATATAACGCTTGTCCACGATTCGATTTGGATTCGATTATATTCAGCTTGCAATCATTCTTATTCATATATTCTCACCAGTTGAGTGAGGATACAGATTGCTAGCAAACCGAGACGGGCGGTTAGTTGTATGCCTTGACAGCGTAAGAAGTAGGTAAAGATACCGTTCGCGCAATACGTCCGTGCCACAAGTCGACTAAATTGAGACAATAGTGATTAGTGTTAGGCTACCGTCCCCTGTGGGGACTGAACGGACAGATGCATATGCCGAGCAAAATCGAAAAGAAGCAAGCCGCCGCAAAGCTGCGCAAACCGCCGCGCGACTTCTCGTACACGCAGAACCGAGAGCTCAGCTGGCTACGCTTTGACAACCGCGTGCTCGACGAAGCCTTCGATGAGTCCGTGCCGCTGTTCGAGCGCCTAAAGTTCGTCTCGATCTTCGAGTCCAACCTCGACGAGTTCCTTATGGTCCGCGTGGGCGGCCTGTCCGATCTGGCAGAGCTCAAAAAACAGCCTGTCGACAACAAGAGCAATATGACCGCCTCCGAACAGGTCGATGCCGTCATGGCCGAAATGCCCGGGCTCCTTACCCGATGGGAGTCCATCTTTAAGAGCATCGAGGGCAAGCTCGACGCCCTGGGCGTTCACCGCGCGCGTGTCGATTCGCTTACGCCCGAGGAGCGCACCTTTGTAACCCGCTACTTCCAGGCCTACGTGTCGCCGGTCATCTCACCGCTGGTGATTGACCCGCGCCATCCCTTCCCCAACCTGCGCAACGGCGCACTCTACCTGGCCTGCGGCCTGGACGGCGTCACCGACGAGGAAAGTCTGCTGGGCCTAATCGAGATTCCCGCCTCGATGAACCGCGTGGTCGAGATCCCCTCGTCCGCCGGCACCTACTCCTACATTCTGCTCGAGGACGTCATCCTCGCCTGCCTGGACAGCTGCTTTGGCTCCTATAAGCCGCTCGACCGCGCGCTCATCCGCGTCACCCGCAACGCCGACATCGATCCGGACGGCGAGGGCGTCGAGGAGGAAGAGGATTACCGTCAGCACATGAAGCGCATCCTCAAGAAACGCTTGCGCCTGCAGCCGGTGGTGCTCGCGGTCTCGGGGTCGCTCGAGAAGGCGACGCTCAAGACCATCCGCAAGGCGCTCGAGCTTTCGCGCCGCTCTGTCTTTACCTGCGATATCCCGCTCGACCTAGGCTACGTCTTTGGCATTGAGGGCAAGATTCCCGAGCACCTGCGCAACGAGCTGCTCTTTACGCCGTTTAAGCCGCAGCCCAACCCCACTATCGATATGACCCGCTCCATCCGCGAGCAGGTACTTCAGCACGACAAGCTGCTCTTTTATCCCTATGAGGCCATGAACCCCTTCCTGGATCTGGTGCACGAGGCCGCCTACGACCCCGAGTGCATCTCACTGCGCATCACGCTCTACCGCGTGGCCAAGCAGAGCCGCCTGTGCGAGTCGCTGATCGATGCCGCCGAGAACGGCAAAGAGGTCACGGTGCTCATGGAGCTCCGCGCGCGCTTTGACGAGCAGAACAACATCGAGTGGGCCGAGCGCCTGGAAGAGGCCGGCTGCACCGTCATCTACGGCTCCGAGGGCTTTAAGTGCCACTCCAAGATCTGCCAGCTCACCTATCGCGAGGGCATGGCGCTAACGCGCCTGACGCTGCTGGGCACCGGCAACTTTAACGAGAAGACGGCCAAACTCTACAGCGACTTTATGCTCATGACCGCTCACCCCGGCATCGGCGAGGACGCCAACCTGTTCTTCCGCAACCTGTCGCTGGGCAACCTGCGCGGCGATTACCGCTTCCTGGGCGTGGCGCCCGTCGGCCTCAAGCCGCTCATCATGCGCGGTCTGGACCGCGAGATTCAGCGCGCCCTTGCCGGCGAGCCCGCCCGTGTGTTCTTTAAGCTCAACTCGCTCACCGACCGCGAGGTCATCGACAAGATCGCCGAGGCATCGTGCGCAGGAGTCCGCGTGGACATGATCATCCGCGGCATCTCGTGCCTCAAGCCCGGAGTTCCGGGCAAGACCGAGAACGTGCACGTCCGCTCCATCGTCGGACGCTTTTTGGAGCACGCCCGCGTGTACGCCTTTGGCGTGGACTCGGACATGATCTATCTGAGCTCGGCAGACATGATGACGCGCAACACCGAGCACCGCGTGGAGATCGCCTTCCCCGTGCTCGACCCCACCTGCCGCGCCCTGGTACACGAGTACATGGGCATGCAGCTGCGCGACAACGTGAAGGCCCGCAGCCTGACGAGCGACGGCACCTGGGTTCCCGTGGAGCGCAAGGAAGACGAGAAGCCCTTCAACTCGCAAGAGGCCCTGCTGGAGCGCGCCTATCGCAACGCCGAGGCCGCCGCGCAGCAGCGTGCGCAGGAGAAGGAACGTGTGGCCGAGGAAGCTATTCAGGCTGGGCACGAAGCAATTATCGAGCCTGCTTCCGAGCCGGAAGCTGCCGTCGCCTCCCCCGCGGCAGAGCCCGAGCCCGTTGCTGAGCCGCAGACTACGGTGGAAGCTGCGCCGGAGCCCGAACCCGCTCCTGCCCCCGAGCCGCAGCCAGCAGCGCCCGAGGTCCAGAAGGTCCAGGCGACCGTCATTGAGCCCGAGCCCGCACCTCAGCCCGAGCCGAAGGCGGCTAATCCCGCACCCGAGACGAGCGCCCGTCGCGATAAGCCCGCCGGCAAGACCAAGGCCATCGAGCGCCATCGCCCCGGTCGTGTACGCATGGGCCTGGGCCTGATCGGCCTGGGTCTTAAGACGCTCATTACCGGCAAGACGAAATAGTCGTTTGTAGAAGCAGTTTGTAGAAGCGCCCCGCATTTGAGGAAAGCCTCGGATGCGGGGCGCTTTTCCCTGCTACCATGGTGCGAACAACAACACGAATGACAGGCAGGGATATGAAGCTCACTATAGAATCGATGACCTACGGCGCCGATGGGCTGGCGCACGCCGACAACGGCAAGGCCGTCTTTGTGCAGGGCGCCGTGGCAGGCGACACCGTCGAGGCCGAGGTCGTACAGGACGGCAAGTCGTTCATGCGCGCCCGCATGACCGAGATTCTGGAGCCGAGCCCCGATCGCATTCAGCCCCCCTGCCCCTTCGTTGGCATCTGCGGCGGTTGTTCGTGGGGCAATCTCTCACGCACGGCACAGCTCGCCGCCAAGGAGCAAAACCTGCGCTCCACGCTCGAGCGCATCGGCAAGTTCGCTCCTGAGCAGGTCGATAAGTTGGTACAGCCCATCTGCCACACCAAGGACGACTGGGGCTACCGCAATAAAATCGAGCTCGAACCGACCGTCGTCAACGGTCGCGTGCGCCTTGGCATGCACGGTGTCGACCCCAGCAAAATCGTGACCGTCGATGCGTGCCCGCTGTTCGATAAGCGCTTCCCGAAGGCGCTCAAATCGGTCGTCGGCGCACTCAACTATCTAAGCGGCAGCCATGACTTGGGGCTCGAACGCGTGGGCATTCGCGCATCGCGCCGCACCAAGGCGCTCGAGGTCGCACTCTGGACGCCTACGGGCTCTTTTCCGCGCTCGCAGGTCTCCCGCGTGCTGGCGGACGCCGTTCATCCCACGAGCATCGTGCGCGTGATGAGCAGAGGCGAAAAGAAGGCCCGCCGTGTCTCCAAGGTCGAAATGCTCGCCGGCGAGGGCTCGTGGACCGAGAACATCGCCGAGGGCCAGATGCGCTTGTCTGCCCCGTCGTTTTTCCAAGTCAACACCAAGGGCGCCGAGATTTTGATTGATCTCGTTATGGACGCCCTCGACCCGCAGGAAGACGAGCTTGCCGTGGACCTGTACTGCGGCGCCGGAACCTTTACCCTGCCGCTCGCCCGCCGCTGCGACTTCGTCGCCGCCGTCGAGGCCTACGGCCCGGCCGTGCGCGACCTGCGCCGTAACCTGGAGATCAACAAGCTTGATAACGTCGACGTCATTGGCGGAGACGCGGTGCGCGAGTTCCCCGACCAGGATGCCGACGTCTTGGTGGTCGACCCGCCGCGCGCAGGCCTCGCCCCCGAGGCGATCGACCTTATCGCCAGCACGAGTGCTCGCGATGTCGCCTACGTGAGCTGCGACCCGGCCACCCTGGCGCGCGATCTCAAACGCTTTGTCGAAGAAGGCACCTTCTCCCCCGTAAAGATCACGCCAGTCGACCTGTTCCCACAAACCTTCCACTGCGAGACCGTCGTCCACCTTAGGCGCAACTAGCCACTTAATCATTGCTCAGGAAAATCATTGGGAAATCGAGCGTGGCAAGCGGAGGTCTTCGGGGTATAAGACGGCTAATTGTATGCCGCCTATGAAAGGAGCCCTCATGCCCAGCGTTGCCGTTCTCGCCGCCGATGGCTTTGAAACTATTGAATGCTTGACCATGGTCGATGTCATGCGTCGCGGCGGCGTGCGTGCCACGCTCGTCTCGATCATGCCCACGCGTGAGGTCGTAAGCTCGCTGCAGATCCCCGTGACCTGCGATGCGCTCTTTGATGAGATCAACTTTGACGAGTACGACTGCGTCGTGCTGCCCGGCGGCCTGCCCGGTGCCACCAACCTGCGCGCCGATCAGCGCGTCTGCGACGTGGTCTGCGAGTTCGCCGCGACCAAGCACGTTGCCGCCATCTGCGCCGCCCCGTTTATCCTGGGCGAGCTCGACCTACTCGAGGGGCGCCAGGCCACGTGCTTCCCTGGCTTTGAGAAAAGCTTCCCCGAAGGCGCCTATACCGGCGAGAAGGTTACGCAAGACGGCAACATCATCACCGCCAGCGGCATGGCCCAGTCGCTCCCCTTTGCGCTTGAGCTGCTGCGCACACTCGCCGGCGACAAGGCCGTCGAGAAGGTCGCCGAGGGCATTCAGCTATGATTTTGGCTTCGCAATCACCGCGCCGCATCGAGTTGATGCGCGAGGCAGGCTATGACATTCGCGTGATTCCCGCAGATATCGACGAAACACCTTTTGATGGCGAGGCCCCGCTTACGCTCGTTGAACGCTTAGCACGCGCCAAAGCCGCCGCCGTTGCCGCCGAGCATGCCGAGCCCAACGAACTGACCGTCGCGGCCGATACTATTGTTACCTTCGATGGCAAGATTCTGGGCAAGCCGGCAACCGAGGACGAGGCGCGCACCATGCTCCGCGAGCTTTCGGGCCGCACGCACCAGGTCGCAACCGGCGTCTGCATCGTTAAGGCAGGCGACACGGCCGCTCCGCATGCCGCCGAGAGCCTGTCGTTTGTCGATGTGACCGACGTGACGTTCTATGAGCTTACCGAAGAGCAGATCGAGCACTATGTTGCCTCCGGCGAACCCATGGACAAGGCCGGGGCCTACGGCATCCAAGGCACAGGCGGCCGCATGCTTGTGCACGATATTTCGGGTGACTTCTACAACGTGGTGGGCTTGCCCATCGCTCGCGTCGCACGCGCGATTCAAAAACTCTCGTAATTGCATCTGGCGCTGGTTATCCCCCAGCGCCTACAATTTTGCCGTACCGTACGGATCCCGACCGGGCATAAGGCCCGGCGGAAAACCGATAGGAGAAAACATGGACACACTGCTCGAAGCCATCGATGTTTGCAATGTCGATGGCTTTTGCTTTGGCAACTATACGGACGAGGAGGCTGGCACCGGCTGCACCGTAATCGTGGCGCCCGGGGGTGCCACCGGCGGCGTTGACGTTCGCGGCGGTGCTCCAGCATCGCGCGAAACCGACCTGCTGCGACCCGAGAACACCGTCGACAAGGTTCACGCCGTCTGCCTTTCGGGCGGATCGGCCTTTGGCCTCGAGGCTGCAAGCGGCGTCGCTCGCGAACTCGAGAGCCGCGGCATTGGTCTGCCCGTCGGCCCCACGCAGGTGCCCATCGTGTGCTCCAGCTGTATCTTCGACCTTGCCTTTGGCGACCCCACCGTACGCCCCGACATAGAGGCCGGCATCGCCGCCGTGCGCGAGGCACTCGACAACACCCCCACCACGCTCGAGCAAGGCAATGTGGGCGCCGGCACCGGTGCCACCGTAGGTAAGCTCATGGGCCCTGCCACCTGCATGAAGGCCGGCCTTGGCACTGCCGCCGTAGCGCTCGGTCCCGTTAAGGTAGGCGCCGTGGTTTCGGTCAACGCCTGCGGCAACGTTGTCGACCCCCTCACCGGCGAGTGGGTCGCCGGCATGCGCGCCTCAGCCGATAGCGACCAGATCGTCGATATGGAACTCGCAGCCTTTGCCGCCGCCGGATCCATGCAGATGCCGCTCGACCGCACCAACACCACCATCAGCTGCATCGTCACCAACGTGGAACTCACTAAGGCACAAGCCACCAAGGTCTCTCAGATGGCCGCAGACGCCTACGCACACGCCATCCGTCCCACGCACACCACCAACGACGGCGACACCATCTACACCCTCGCCAGCGGCAAACTGGGCGCCCAGGCAAGCGCCGCCGTTCCCCTAGACCTGCTGGGCATGCTCGCCGTAAGGGCTTTGCAAACCGCCATCGTAAACGGAGCCAAAACCGCCAAAACCTCCCACGGCATCCCCGGCGCCGCAAAGTAATCTCACTCGACCGTCGGTCGGAGGCGGGCGGGCATTACGTTTGCTGCTCTACAGTCCTATGCAAGACGAAGGCCACATTAAGTGGCCTTCTTTGCATGCGGAACTCGCGACAAACGTAATGCCCGCCCGCCTCCGACCGACTTCCAATCTAATTCTTTTCAGCCCAGGCCCCTGTGTACCGCGCGTCGAAGATCTTCAAATTCAAATAACCTGACAATCGATTCTTATAGCAGAGGCCCCTTGGCCTTTAGTTTGTTACAAGTTCCGCACGAGCCGGAAAGCACTTAATGTGCTTTCCGTGCGAGCAGGACTGTTCGCAGTAGCAAACTAAAGGCCAAGGGGCCCAGTCAACCTATCAGCAGCGATTACTCAGCAGCTAGTTGAATTTGAAGATCTTTGAGGCAAGACGGTATAGGCCGAGTGTGGTTTTGTCGCCAGCGCGGCCACGCAGATTGGTAAAGAAGCCGACCACGCCGTAGCGAGCACGACGATACATGCGCTCGTCGTAGGCCTTTAAATCGCTCCATAGCGTCTTCAGACGCTCATCGGCACAATCCTCGTCGGAAAGCTTGGTGAGCACCGAGCAGATCGCCATCATCATGGTGAAGTAGCCCATCATGTACGAACGCAGACGCGACGACTCGACATCGCTGTACAGGTGGTACGACTCCATCATGATACGCGTAACACGGAACTGCTGGTCCAGACGCTTGACCATCGTGGCCTCGTTGACGCTCTGGCCCTCGCGACCGATAAAGTAGCGATAGAGGTCGATGTCGGCGTAGTACATGGTCTTGCAACGCGGCAGCGGCACGTAGGCGTAGATGTTGTCCACATAGAACGTGTGCGGCGGCATGGGAAGGTTGGACTCGCGCAGCACATCCGTGCGATAGCACAGGCTGTGCATGAGCAGATTCTGGTCCAGGCGGAAATGGCCGATCTGGTCCCAGGTAAAGATCTTTTTTCGAGGCAGGGCAAACTTGTAACCAATGGCCGTATGCGTACCCTCGTAAACCTTCTCGTACACGTAGTTCGAGATAAACAGGTCAACGCGCTGGTCGCGCTCTTCAAAGCCGCGCAGAATCGACAGCATGGTCGAAAGGGCAGCGCCGTCAAGCCAGTCGTCCGAGTCGACAACCTTGTAGTAGGTGCCCTGCGCCTCGCGCAGACCCGAAAGGACGGCAATACCGTGGCCGCCATTCTCCTGGTGCACCGCGCGGATGATTCCAGGATAACGGGCCTCCCACTCGTCGGCCTTGGCGGCCGTCTCATCCTTGGAGCCGTCGTCCACCACGATAATCTCGATATCGGTGGCATAATTGCTCCCCTCCAAGATGGAGGTGATGCAATGGTCCATGTCCTTAGCGGCGTTATACGAGGGAATACCGAATGTTATGACTTTATGCATGGCAGGCGATAATCTCATCCGAAAGATCGAGGGCGGAATTGGTCACGGCATCCATATCGTAGTAACGATACTCGGCCAGACGACCCACCGGGTGGAAGTTTGTCAGGTTCTGGACGCGCTCAAGATAGCGCTCATAGAGCTCACGGTTCTCGGGCTCAAGAATGGCGTAATACGGCGTCTCACCCGAGCCGGGCGTATAGGCCTTGGAGTACTCCTTCATGATGGTGGTCTTGCCGGGCAGGACCTGACCAGTCATGTTCTTGAACTCGGTAATGCGCGTGTAGTCCTCGCTCGTGGTGTAGTTGACGGTGCCCACGGGCTGGAACTGATCCATATCGAGCGTCTCGAACTTCATGTCGAGCGTACGGTACGGAAGAGCGCCCAGGTCAAGGTCGAACAGCTCATCGAGCGGACCGGTATAGACGATCTCGCCGCCGTAGACCTTACCACCGATCTTGACGGTGGTCTCGTCGATCTCAAAGAGATCGCGGGCGTCCACGTCGCAGAACACGTCGATCAGGTCGTGGTCGAGCATATGCTCGAACAGCGCCGTGTAGCCGTCCTGCGGCATACCCTGGAAGGGAGCCTGCGGGAAATAGCGGTCATCGTCGCCCACAAAGACGGGAACGCGACCGGTGATCGAGGGATCGATCTGGTCGGGCGTCTGGCCCCACTGCTTCATGGTGTAATGCAAAAAGACGTTCTCGTAGACGTAATCGGCGACCTCGGCCAAGTCGGGGTCGTTCTTCTTACGCAGCTCCATAATGGGCACCTTGACATCCTTGCCAAAGGTCTCCACGAGCTTCTGATACAGCTCCTCGCCGCGCTCATCACCAAAGGCGAGCTTGAGACTCGCATGGTTGAAGGGCACGGGCATAAGAGTACCGTTGATGTTGGCGAGCACCTTGTGCTGATAATCCGTCCACTTGGTAAAGCGCGACAGGAAATTGTGCACGCGCTCGTTAAAGGTGTGATAGATATGCGGACCGTACTCGTGGATCAGGATTCCGGCCTCGTCAGTGCAGTCATAGGCATTGCCCGCAATGTGGCTACGGCGCTCCAAAACGGCAACACGATAGCCGATAGTCTCGGCAAGACGGCGGGCGCAAACGGCACCGGCATATCCAGCACCGACGACAATCATGTCGTACGCGCCGGCGTTAAAGCCTTCAGGCAGGCCTGAGGTAATCTGCATCGATACTCCTTGTCAAAAGCCACGGGCTCGTTAGCTGGGCTTTTCTCGAACATTCTTCGAGACATATTTATCAGAGCGATTATAGCGCTAATGCGTCCTATAATGAGCTTGCCACACAAGGAAAGCTCAAGCACAGCGGCGAACATAATTGAAAGGTAGACCCGCTAGCAGCGGGTTTATTCGTGAACAGCCGGGCGCCTGGAGCTTAGCGAAACGCTTGCAAGGAGTAACATGAGCGATTTCCTAAACCGTATGAAGTCTGCCGCCAAGGCCGACCTTAAGACCATCGTCCTGCCCGAGGGCGAGGATCCGCGCACCATCGTCGCGGCCAACAAGATCATCGAGGAAGGCCTGGCCAACATCGTCATCCTGGGCGATCCCAACGAGATCAACGTTCCCGGCGCCACCGTCATCGACCCGCGCAATGCCGAGAAGCACGAGGAGTACGCACAGAAGTTTGCCGAGCTCCGCGCCAAGAAGGGCGTTACCATCGAGCAGGCTCGCGCCCAGGTGATGGACGCCACCTACTTTGGCACCATGATGGTCAAGATGGGCGACGCCGACGGCCTGGTCTCCGGCGCCTGCCACTCCACCGCCGACACCCTGCGCCCCGCGCTTCAGATCCTCAAGACCGCCCCGGGCACCAAGCTGGTCTCGGCCTTCTTCGTGATGTGCACCGACACCCCGCAGTTCGGCACCGACGGCACGCTGATCTTCGCCGACTGCGGCCTCAACATCAACCCGTCCTCCGACGAGCTCTCCGAGATCGCCATCGCCTCCGCTCACTCCTGGTCCACCTTCATGGGCAACGTTGAGCCGCACGTGGCCATGCTCTCCTACTCCACCATGGGCTCCGCCGGCGGCGAGGTCGCCAAGAAGGTCCAAGAGGCCGTGAAGTTCTGCAAGGAGAAGGCTCCCGAGCTCGCCATCGATGGCGACCTGCAGCTCGACGCCGCTATCGTCCCCACCGTCGCCCAGCTCAAGGCTCCCGGCTCCTCTGTCGCCGGCAAGGCCAACGTGCTCGTGTTCCCCGACCTCGAGGCCGGCAACATCGGCTACAAGCTGGTCCAGCGCTTCGCTGGCGCCGACGCTTACGGCCCCATCCTGCAGGGCATCGCCAAGCCGGTCAATGACCTTTCGCGCGGCTGCTCTGCCGACGACATCGTGGGTGTCGTGGCCATCACCGCCGTCCAGGCTCAGATGGCTGAATAGCTTACATATCCCCTCGGGACCCTGCAGGGCAAAGCTCTGAAAACGTCCTCGGACATGCAAAGAGGCTCCGCTGCGCGCTTCGCGCGGCGGAGCCTCTTTGCGTCCTGCGGAATGTTTTCAGAGCTTTGCCCTGCAGGGTCTCTGCCGTCACGCAGCAGTCAGGGAATCTGGAGTGGGCGGCGGCTTGGCTACGAGCTGGGGCTGAGGATCTGAACGAATGGGTGACGTTGCTGGGAGCGCAGGCGTTGCCGGCGATGATCACTTTGGAACTGGAATTTCCGCCTGCTAGTAAAAAGGCCTCCGGGCTGTTGCTCTGGAGGCCTTTTTGTCAATTACAGACGAATGCGTTAGTTGTTCTTGGTCAGACGCTCGACGTCGTGGGCGATCATGTATTCCTCGTCGGTGGGGATGACCATGACCGTGACGGAAGAGCCGGCGGCGCTGATGACCTGCGGGCCGTTACCCACGGCCTCGCGGTTCTTGTTGTTGTCGATGCGCACGCCCAGCCACTCGAAGCAGTCGCAGAAAGCCTTGCGGATCGACCAGTCGTTCTCGCCAATGCCGGCGGTAAAGGTAATGGTGTCCACGCCCGCCATGGAAGCGATCATGGAGCCGGCCTGCTGCATGGCCTTGTAGGCGAACATATCGAAGGCGAGCAGGCAGCGCTCGTCGCCCTCGGAGGCGCGCGTACGGATGTCACGGGCGTCGTTGGAGATGCCCGAGATGGCAAGCAGACCAGACTGCTTGTTCATCATGTCATCGACTTCCTGGTAGCTGTAGCCGCCCTCGCGCTGCAGGTAGCACACGGTAGCCGGGTCAATGGAACCACAACGGGTGCCCATCATCAGGCCGTCGAGCGGCGTGAGGCCCATCGTGGTATCGCGGCATACACCGTCCTCGATGGCGGCGAGCGAAGCGCCGTTGCCCAGATGACACGAAAGCAGACGGTGGCAGCGCGAACCCAGGATCTCCTTGGCCATCATCCACTCATAGCGGTGGCTTGTGCCGTGGGCGCCGTACTTGCGCACGTGATACTTGTCACGCACGTCCTTGGGCAGGGCGTAGGTGTAGGCGACCTCGGGCATAGTCATGTGGAACGAGGTGTCGAAGACGGCCACGTTGGGCAGCTCCGGATACTTCTCGCGACAATACTCGATTGCCGCTGCCTCGCCGTAGTTGTGTAGCGGGGCAAGCGGTGCCACCTCGAGGATCTTTGCCATGACCTCATCGTCAACGACCGCGGAATCGTCAAAGTACCAGCCACCCTGAACAATACGATGCCCAATGCCATCGATCGTAAAGTCGGTCTTCTCGAGCTCTTCGAGCACGCGTGCGATAGCCGAACGGTGATCCGGGAAGGGGGCCTCCTCGGTTTGCTTGGCGCCACCGTTCTCGGAGTGGCCAAAGATGCCCACGTCCGAACCGATACGTTCGCAGTTGCCCTTGGCGAAAACCTCGCGGGTATCGGTATCCAAAAGCTGATATTTAAGGCTTGAGCTACCGGCGTTGACAACAAGTACGTTCATGAGACTCCTTTGCAGTGCGATACGGTCGGCGCAGACCCCTTAAGGCGGCCGCATGTTAATAAGAAGTTATCACAACTTAATAAATAACTATCAGGCATATCGCCCAACGAGCACAAAAGAGGGGCCGAACGGCGCTCGGTCGTCCAGCCCCTCCCCTTTTGCAATTACTTGCCGTTGACGATGCGCTCGACGTCGGAAGCGATCATGAACTCCTCGTCCGTGGGGATAACGAAAATCTTAACCTTGGAATCCTTGGCAGACAGGCACCAAGCGCCGTCACCACGCAGGGCGTTGCGGGCATGATCCATCTTGACGCCCATAAAGGCCAGACGGTCGGCAACGCCGGCGCGGACGGCCGGAGCGTGCTCGCCGATGCCGGCGGTAAAGACCAGGGTGTCCATACCGCACATAGAAGTGGCCATCTCGGCAGCCTTGGCGGCAATCTTGTAGACAAACATGTCGAAGGCGAGCTGAGCCTCGGGGTCGCCAGCGGCAGCGAGCTCCTCGACGTTGCGGCAATCGTTGGTCTTGCCGCCGGTCACAGCCAAAAGGCCGGACTTCTTGTTCATCATCTCGTCGACCTCGTCGAAGGTGTAGCCGCCCTCGCGCTGCAGGTAGCACACGGTAGCCGGGTCGATGGAGCCGCAGCGGGTGCCCATCATGACGCCGTCGAGCGGCGTCAAGCCCATGGTGGTGTCCATGCACTTGCCGTCCTCGATGGCGCACAGGGAAGCGCCGGAGCCGATATGGCACACGACGACCTTGCGGGCCCCGCCGTTGGTCATCTCGGCGACCTTCTTGGAGATGTAGCGGTAGCTGGTGCCGTGGGCGCCGTACTTACGGATGTGCAGCTTGTCGCAAACATCCTTGGGCAGAGCGTAGGTCTTGGCGACCTCGGGCATGTTGAAGTGGAAAGCGGTGTCATAGACCGTGACGTTGGGCAGGTCGGGATACTGCTCCAGGCAGTACTCGATAACGTTGGCCTCGGGGTTATTGTGCAGCGGGGCGAGCGGAGCGACCTCGCGGATCTTGGCGAGGACGTCCTCGTCGACGAGGGAGGAATCACCGAAGTACCAACCGCCCTGAACGATACGGTGGCCGATACCCTCGATCTTGACGCCGTTGGCCTCAAGGTCCTTCAGGACGACCTCGATGGCGACCTTGTGGTCGGGGAACTCGATGTTCTCGGTCACCTTCTTGGAGCCGTTGGCAGCGTGGGTGAAGGTGCCGCCGGTAAAGCAGACGCGCTCGCAGGAGCCCTTTGCGGACACCTTGTGGGACTTGGTATCGATGACCTGATACTTAAGGGTCGAAGATCCTGCGTTGACGACCAGAACGTTCATGTGTCTCCCTACTAACAGGCGGTGTGGCGCCGCCAGGTTACATACGCTTCAATAATAAACCCAAACGCCCTCGCGCTCGGGTTTATTGCGTTGATATATAAGTTATCGGCGCCCAAATACTCATGTCCTTTGGCTTGTAAGACGAAAGAGCGCGGGGATATACACCAAAGAAGAGATTCCGAGTGCGACAAGCAATATGACTCGAATGCCCGCGATGCTGCTCAACGCAGCATTGAACAGATAGAAAAGGATGGCGCCCACCGCCACCATCTGGCTTTGAACCGAAATCAGTGAACAGCGCATCGAAGAATCGGCTGCTTTTTGAAAAATTGAGTATTTAATTGGAGCAAATAACGAGTACGCAACCGTCTGCAGCACATAGAACACGGGCAGCAAATTAGCCGGAGTAAGGGGAATCAAAAACAAAGCTGTCAGGAAAAGGCGCACGATGCCGCAAATACGCGCAAAGCGGCCCTTGTCGACATGAGCAATCGCACAGGGCACAATAAGTCCCATGGAGGCCGAGGCAAGGAGCTGGACCGCAATGGTCACACCCGAAGCGACGGCATTCATTCCGCGACCCGCAAGCAGCAGTGAGAAAAAGTCTTCCAGGGCGACAAAAGCAAATGCCTGAGAACAGTCCATGATGAACGCTGAACGAAGAATGCCATTACCCGCAATAGCGGCACCGATCATCTTCGGGCTAATCCCATGTTCAGGTGTCGTCGCAGTGCCCCCTCTTCGCATCTCAGGAATGCAGACAACGACAACCAACGTCAACACCATTGCGATGATATCTGCCGAAAGACCAATGAGATATGCACCGACGGACGAAATGAAACCGCCCACGCAAGCGGAGATGGCATAAGAGGCATAGAAAACAAATCGCTCAACGACATTAAGTCTTACGAGCTGGTCCTGAGAGACGCTGTCAATGTAAATCGCTTCGATGGATCCGCTCACACACGCAACGGCAAAACCCTTGAGAGCGAACGCACCGATTAAAAGCAGGGGAGAACGGACGAGAAGCAGGGCGGCGTAGTATCCAAGCATTCCCACGACGCCAACGAGACCGCTTGTCTTTCGTCCAAACCTATCAGCAATATAGCCAGTGGGAACTTCAAGGATGAACTTGCTCACTTGATATGCAATCATCATGCTGGAAATCGATACCATCGAAAGTCCGACGAACTCAAGGTAGACAGTTAGAAAATACAAGATGGTGCTGAAGTTCGACAGAAAAACGAACGTCATATAAAGCAAAACCGTACGGTTTTTCATGCTCCGCCCTCCAAGAGCCAGCAATCTAAATCGGAATCTTGGAAAAGCATGAGGGCAAAGCTGTCAGCTATGTGTTACAAGGCGTCAATAATCATTTGACGTCTCGAAGCCAATTAATCTCACGAAGCAAGATGACGCAATAGGTGCAGAAAAACCGTCTGGTGTCGATCAGTCCAGGAATTTTGCCGATAGCAAAAGTAGATAGGCAAGGTTACATCACGCGAACCTTCAATGGAGCACTCACTCACTTCTGACCCATCCGATGCGAGAGAGGACCCAGACAAACTCAATATCAATCCCCCGGCTTGAAGAAACTCAGTCTGCGCCCTGTTTCCGTATTCGACATCGCGGAAACGGAAATTAACCAACTGAGCTTCGGGGCATTGATTGATTGCATTGAGACAGGGCGACAAATTAATGGGGACAGCGAGCCTGCCGCCCAGTAACTCACGAACGGTCATAGCGTCAACAGATTGATGACCCGCTGGGCACGAAAGAACCTTGAGCTCCTTTTCACCCAAGTATTTCGAAGAAAGGACACTGTCCCTTGGTTCCTCAAATGAGATGGCCGCATCCGAAATGCCAAGCACAAGTGATTCAAAGCATGTTGCCGTTGGCTGATGCCACACATCAAGATGAATCTGAGGGTGCGAGCGTTCAAACGAGTCATACCAGTTTTCGGCAAAAAGGCGCCCCCGCCCATGAAGGCAGGGGGCGTAAAGACGAAAGTGACCATCGGGCGAAACGCCGTCGCCCCTCGATTGAGCGTACTTTTTGAGATCGTCGACTTGTGCCAGGATCACGCGTGCACGTCGCGCAAATTCTCTGCCCGCCGGAGACAAAACAGCCTCCCCCGCCGATCGGTCAAGCAAAACAATCTGATACTCAGATTCCAACTTTTTGATTGCCGACGAAACGGCCTGCGGACTCACATGAACGGCGCGAGCTGCTTTGCGCACGCCGCCATAGTTCGCTACCGCTTGAAGGTATTCGAGTTGAGAAAGCTGCATAGATTACTCCAAAGGCAGCCAAGTCGACAGGCTACGCGCCCTCAGATGAGGTTCTCGCCCAGGTTTTTGCCGCCGAGGACGTGCATGTGGAAGTGCATGACGGTCTGGCCGGCGTTGACGCCCTTGTTGGAGATGACGCGGAAACCGTCCTCCAAACCCTTGGCCTTGGCGACCTCTTGGATGGCGTGGGCCATGGCGCCCATGGTCTCGGCAGGCACGTTGTCGGCGATGTCGCTGTAGTGCTTCTTGGGGATCACGAGCGTGTGGACCGGCGCCTGGGGGTTGAGGTCGTCGAAGGCGATAACTTGGTCGTCCTCAAAGACAACGGTCGAGGGGATCTCGTGGTTGGCAATTTTGCAGAAGATGCAATCACACATGGCTGGTTCCTTTCTTACAGACCAAGGTAATTATATTTGGTCGGAATGGTTAGAACGAGAGGTTGTCATCGGTGTTGGCGGCTTCGCCGTCGGCGAGCACGTCGTTGCCGTCGACGTCCTTAAGGAGCACCGAGACCTTCTGCTCGGCATCGGACAGGCGGGTGCGCAGGCTTTTGAGGAGCTCGACGCCGCGGGTGTAGCTCTCGAGCGACTCCTCGAGCTCCATATCGCCCGACTCAAGGCTGCGGATGATGAGCTCCAGCTCCTGCGAGGCCTGCTTGTACGTAAGCTGCTCTACCGGGGTCTTCTCTGCCATATCTGTTTCCTTTCCTAAGGGTCTATCACTGCGAAACGCGGTCTACTCGACCGTATCGACCGTTGCTGCCACGTTGCCGTCTGCCATGCGCACGCGAATGGCGTCGCCAGGCTTAAAGGTCTTGGCACTCGTAGCCACACCATCATCGCTGTACGCGATGGAATAGCCGCGAGCAAGCACTTTGAGCGGCGACAGGGCATCGAGCGACGCGGCAGCTCTGCCCAGGTCGGACGCGGGTTTGCTGAGCATCGAACGTCCATGATGCTCCAGGCGGGAACTCGCAAGCGTGAGCGCATGGCGCTTACCATCGAGCCCCGAGGTGCTTGTAATCAGACGCTCGGGCAAGCGCTCAAAGTTGGAGCGGAATGTCCCGACCGAGCGTACTATGGCGCCCGACAGGCGATCGGCAGTCAGCGCAAGCTCCGATTCGCGACGCTCGACCATAAATGTGGGGTCGTTGAGGCACGGGCGACACGCAGCGGCATCGAGCGCATCACCCAAGCGAGCCGTATAGGTATCCCAGGCACGGCGACCGCGCTGATCGAGCATCTCCAGGTCGACCTGGGCCGACCCAATCATCGATGCCATCGCGGCACCCAGACGCTGATGGCGCGCCTCGAGCACATCGGCCAACTCCGTCATAGCCGGCGCCACCGATTCTGCCGCCGCCGTGGGCGTGGAGGCGCGTCGGTCGCTCACCATGTCGCAAATCGAGGTATCGGGCTCATGGCCAATGCCGGTCACCACGGGCACAGGACAAGCCGCCACCGCGCGGGCAAGCTCCTCGTCATTAAAGGTCATGAGGTCCTCAAAGGAACCGCCGCCACGCACCAGCAAAATACAGTCGGGCGCCGGCGTAATGGAAGCGGCGCGGCGCAAGCCCTCAATGAGCTCGGCCGGCGCACCCTCGCCTTGAACCTTGGCGCCCACGCAAACGAGCTCGACGAGCGGGTTGCGACGACGCAATGTACGCTTGACGTCGTCGATTACGGCACCCGAAAGCGAGGTGACGACCGCCACGCGCGAGCAAAACACCGGGATGCGGCGCTTGCGCGCTTCGTCCATCAGGCCCTCGCGGCGTAGCTTTTCGGCCAGTTGCGCCACTTGTTGACGCAGCAGACCCTCCCCCGCCAGCGAGAACGAGCGAGCGACAAAGCTCATACGGCCCGTGGGCTTATAAAGATTGAAGCTGCCCTTAAAGCTCACCTGCATACCATCGCGCAAATCGAAGGTGCGCTTAAGATAGGCACCCTTCCAGATGATGCAGTCGACGGCGGCCGAGTCGTCCTTGATCTGGAAGTAACAGTGGCCGCTTCGGGCATTGGGGCCACGAAAGCCGGTGACCTCGCCCAGGACGTTCAGCTGCGGAATCGCATCGAGCGCGCCGGCGGCGATCTCCACCGCCTGGCTCACG
Organism: uncultured Collinsella sp.; assembly: GCA_902464495.1. Classification (GTDB taxonomy): domain Bacteria; phylum Actinomycetota; class Coriobacteriia; order Coriobacteriales; family Coriobacteriaceae; genus Collinsella. Next base: position 23,758 of record CABQJK010000023.1, read on the forward strand.
CTGAGCTCTTTACGCTCCTGCTCGTCCGACCCGTCAAACTCGGCGGAAACGGCATTGCCGGTTAGATTCCAGCCTGCCACGCAGCCTCCTTTCGTCATTGTGCACACGGGCTCCGGCCCTGCGCAAATTCAAGTCCCACACATAGTACAGCGCCGCGGGGACACAAATCCCCGCGGCGCCTGTCACTCCAAGTTCTTATCGGTTGGAGTTTCTGTTGTAACGAGCCATAAGGTAGAGCAGCTGAATGATCGAGGTGAGCGCGGCTGCCACATAGGTAAGCGCGGCTGCCGTCAGCACCTTCTTGGCACCGTTGACCTGCTTGGAGCTCATGCCCGACTGCTCAATGTAGGCCACAGCGCGGCGGCTGGCATCTATCTCGACCGGAAGCGTAACCAGCTGGAACAGCACGCTAAACGAAAAGAAGATCAATGCGAGGGTCGTGAGTCCCGCGATGTTCATGAACAGGCCCATAAGCAGCACGATTGTCCAGGTGTTCTGGGTAAAGTTGACGACGGGGACCAAAGCGGTGCGCACCTTCATCATGGCGTAGCCGCTTTGACGCTGGGCGGCATGGCCCGCCTCGTGGCAGGCAACGGCAACGCTTGCGACCGACCCACCCGAACGGTTGGCGTCCGACAGATACAGGTTGTTGTCCTGCGGGTTGTAATGGTCGGTGAGCTCGCCGGCAACGCCCTTGATACCCACGGCGTTGCAACCGTTGGCGTCGAGCATGCGGCGAGCAACCGCAGTGCCCGTGTCGCCGTCCGAGCGCACCTTGGACCACGTCTTGTACGTCGAGTTGATATAGCTCTGCGCGGCAAGGCCAAGCACCGTACAGACAAGAACAACCAGCAGGTACAGCGGGTCGATGCCAAAGCCGTATCCATAGTAATAAGGCATACGAATTCCTCCGAATCGAGTTACACGTTGGAGGCATTCTACCCACTCGCCCAGCAGGCAAATCAGCATCTATGTTTTGGCACCGTCAGCGAAAACGGCCGAGAGCGAGCAAGGTGACGTGAAAGAGAAGCGACGCGTACTTTGGTACGCGAGCGACGATTGAACGTCAGATTGCCGCTCTCGGCCGTTTGCAGCGTCGAGCTGTTACGCGGTTTGGTAAAACCGCGTAACTATAAAAGCTCGATTTTGCCGTCTTTGACCGTCAACCCCATGTTGCCCGAAAGCAAATCGTCCAGGCGCGAGCCCACGAGCTCAAAGCGCCAGCCTTCGCGCAAGGGGCTCTGCTCGGGATGCTCAATGTAGTCGGCCAAGTCATCGCGCGAGGCAATGACCGAGGTCGCCACGCCCGAGCGCTCGGCAACCAGGCGAATGAGCGCATACATCAGGTCCGTCACGCTCTCGAGCTCCGGCGAGATCTGGCGATGCCCGCGCACCATGAGCGGCAGGCGATCGTGAGGGCAGCTCGCGCCGCGCTTGATGGCCATGAGCGCGCCGTCCACGTCGCGCTCCCCCAGCTGGTCGGTACCACGGATACTGCGGAACTCCTCGACGCGCACGGGATTGCGCTTGACGAGCGCCAGCAGCGTATCGTCGGACATGACCCACTTGCGCGGGATGTTGCGGCGCTCGGCACGGTCCTCGCGCCAAGCGGCAAGCTCGCGCGCGATACCCAGCTGATGGCGGCTGCAGGAGTTGATGCGCTTGACCTTACGGAATGCCTCGTGACGGTCGGTGCGATAGTGCGACTCGTCGGCCAACGGGCGTAGCTCGTCGAGCACCCAGTCCACGCGGCCCAGCTCACGCAGACGGCTCATCATCTCGGTATAGGCCACGATTAAGTACTTGACGTCATCGATCGCGTACTCAATCTGCTTGTCGGTCAGCGGACGGCGCGACCAATCGGTCAGCGACTCGGTCTTGGGCAGCGATACGCCGCAAAACGTCTGCACGAGCGCGCCGTAGGAAATCTGCTGGCGCTCGCCCAAAAAGGCGGCGGCCACCTGCGTATCAAAAATAGGACGCGGCAGCACGCCCACAGTATGGAGCATGACCTCCATATCCTGCGAGCAGGCGTGGAACACCTTGGTTACGCTCTCATCGGCCATAAGCTCGGCGAGCGGCGACAGATCGTCGATCACCAGGGGGTCGACCGCGACGCTCTCGGCAGGGGTGGCAATCTGAACCAGGCACAGACGCGGATGGAACGTGCGCTCGCGCAAAAACTCGGTATCGACGGCAATCGCGTCGAACTCGCGGGCGCGCTGGCAAAAGTCGAGTAGAGCCTGATGTGTGGAAATGTACATATCAACCCATCGAATAAGGTTAGGCCCGAAAAACACGGGTAGGATATCGGCATTGTCTTACAACTATACTCGGTTAGTCACAGAACGGGAACGTAAGTATGCGCTGCCTTATCATCCACAACCCGGCATCGGGCCCCAGCTCAGATGAAATCTTCGCATTCACGCACGCCCTCGCGCAGGGCGGCGACGAGGTCGTGATGCGCTTTATCGGCGATGGCATGGAGCCCGAGGACGCCGTGGCGGACGTGCGCGAGTTCGATCGCGTGGTGGTCTCGGGCGGCGACGGCACCGTCTCCAACGTGCTCGACCAGATGCGCGGATGCGGCGTCCCCACACTCGTCTTCCCCTCTGGCACGGCATGCCTGTTCTTCAACAACATCGGCAATGCCCCCGAGGCGGCGGCGCTTGCCAAGGCCTGCCGCGACGGCCGCACCGTCAAGGCGGACATGGGAGAACTCTTTTGGCTCGACGAGGACGGCAACGAGAAGCGCCATGGCTTTATCATCATCGCCGGCTCGGGCTACGATGCCGAGATTATGATGAAGGCCGCCCCCAGCAAAAACGACATCGGTGAGATCGCCTACTTCCTGTCGGCGCTTGCCACGCCCAATCCCACGGTGGCGCATTTTACGATTGAGCACGACGGCATTGTCGAGGAACTCGACGGCATCTGCTGCATGGCAGGCAACACTTCGGTCATCCAAAACGATATCAACCTGTTCCCAGACTGCCGCATGAACGACGGCATGGTCGACATCGCGGTCATCGAGCCCGTAAAAACCGTGCAGTTGCTGCCCACCGTGATCACCGCTGCGCTCGACCCCGCCGGCAAGGTGCTCGGTCGCCCGCAGTTCAAGATCATCCAGACCAAGGAAGCTAAGATTACCTGTACACCGTCGCTGGGCATGCAGTTCGATGGCGAAATCATCTCCAGCAATTCGGGCGTCTTTGGCGCCCGCGCGCTTCCGCAATGCCTCGACCTGATCGTCGACGAATTCTCACCGCTCGGTAAATAGGAGGACCCCATGAACGACAATCCCCTGCTCGGCTTTATCGTCATTGTTCTGGCCATGCTCGTCGGCTATGCGATCAACGTGATTCACCGCCGCAAGAAGTAGTTCCCAAATTGGTATGATATTCATCCAGTATTTGAATCCCCCGCTGTTTATGCATTTGCTAAACAGCGGGGGATTTTCATTCCGGTATTTCCAACCGCTTTATTCAGCCAAAGTAATTGCAGGGCGCCTTTATTAAACTAAAGCTACAAACTGAGTATTATTAACCGCTCATCGCATATTTCGCTACGCTTATCGAGTAAGTTTCTTTCACACGTGAATATTGTTTCCGGTTCGTTACGCTAATGGGGTGTCTTTATTGGCTGAAGCCCTCTGGCGACAGAGGGCTTTCGCACGCTGGGAGGGATTATGAGGAAAACTCACCCCGTCAACGCGCTCAAAAAGCTTGGCATAGGCCTCGCCTTTGGAGCTGCAACCATCATGTCCATACCGACCTCCGCGCTCGCCTGCACGCAGATCTACATGGGCAAAAACCTAACGGCCGACGGCAACACGTATTACGGCCGCGCCGAGGACTATGCCAAGCGCTACCTCAAGCACTACGGAATCGAAGAATCGCACGCCCCCGGCTTCACCTACAGCTCCGATGAGTCTGGATTCGTTTACACCTCGAACAAAACCACGTACCGCTACAGTTACGTGCGCGATCACCCCTCGCAGTGGGATGAGCGTTGGGACGCCTACTCCGAGGCAGGCATCAATGAGAAGGGTGTATCCTGCTCTGCCACGCTAAGCACGAGCATGAATGAAGATGTCAAAGCCGTGGACCCCCTGACCGGCACTGGCATTGGCGAGTACAGCTACGCCAGCGTCATCTTGGGCGAAAGCGCCTCGGCCCGCGAGGGCGTCAAGCTTATCGGCAGTCTGATCGACGCGCAGGGCGTCTGCTCCAACGACCAGATTGTCATCGCCGACAACAATGAGACCTGGCTGTTCGCCGCGCTTTCCGGCCATCAGTGGATTGCCATGAAACTCGCTGACGACGTCGCGTCGCTCAACCCCAATATCGGCAACCTCAGCTACGATGTCGACCTCAATGATACCGAGAATTGCCTCCACTCTGAGAAAATCCAGTCTATGCCCGAAGATAAGGGTATCGCCAAGTACTCCGCTGACGGCAAATTCGATGTCGCCCAGACGTATGGCGAGAGGCTCGATAAGACTGGCAGGCATCAGTGGACCCGCTATATCCAGGGTCGAGATTACTTCATGAAGCCGCTTACTAAGGACGCCGATTACACCATCGTCAACGACGGCAGCGTCGGCGCAGCCGTCAGCGAGATCCAGCCCTTGTTCTTCAAGCCTGGTAAGTCTGGCTGGAGCACCTTTGAGCTGATTCGCGCCTTTGGTAACCGTGGCGAGAACGTCCCTGGCCTTAACGCCAACAAAGATGGCGCCTACGCCATCGGCACCGAGCGCAACACCGAGATCAACCTCTTCCAGATTCGTCGCGGCCTTGATCCCGAAGTCGCCACCATCCAGTGGGAGATGCTCTCCCGCGCCGGATACTCCGTCGCCATCCCGCTGTACTCCGCTCTGATGACTGAGGTCAGCCCGTACTTCAGCGATCAGACTGTCTCCTTCGACCACTGCAAAGAAACCGATATCGTGAACAACGAGGAGCCCGAGAACTCCATCAACTACGTCCTGATGGACATCAGCTCGCTCTGCTTTGAGAATCCCGACACCCTTGGTATCAACGTCCGCGCCTACCTCGATGCGCTCCAGAACGAACTCATCGAGCAGAACAAGGAAGTTGACGCCGCCATGCTGGCCGAGACGACCACCGAGGGCCGCACCGCTCTGGCTAACAAGGCTGGCAAGGCTGCCACCGAGAACACCTACAAGAAGTGCAAGGCCCTGCTCCAGGAGATGCGCGCCTATCAGAAGGCAGGAAACTTTGACCAGCCCTTCACCCCGAGCGACCTGAACGCTGAGGCCAACGGCCTCAAGGAGTCCATCACCTACGCCAAGGACGCACTTGCCACCGACCCGGTCACCCCGGATCAGCCCGGCACTCCCGAGCAGCCCGGCAAGCCCGAACAGCCCAGCACCCCCGAGAAGCCTGAGCAGCCCGCTAAGCCCGAGCAGCCCGCTGCCAAGCCTGAGAAGCCCGGCAAGTCGGACAACACCACGACCACGGTAACCACCAATAAGACGAACACCAAGGGCGGCCTGCCCACCACTGGCGATCGTTTTGATGGCCGCATGGTGGCCGCATTCGCCATCGCCGGCGTTGCCGTCATCTCCGCAGGCGGTTATATCCTCTATCGCCGCAACAAGGAGTAATCCCTCACTGGTGCGGGCGAGATGGCACGGTTCGTCCCGCCCGCTTTTTGACCAGCGGGAAACACCGGGAAACACCGCTGAAATCTTTTCAAAAAAGATTTCCCCGCACACACTTTGCTGTGCTATAGTGCAGCGCAACAGCAACTAGGTGCGACCGCGCCACGGCATCACGAAAGGAGCCACCAACATGAAGAACACGAT
>CABQJK010000024.1 GCA_902464495.1 uncultured Collinsella sp.
ACGACAGGTCCTCGACAAACCATGTGCCAGAATCGTCGCACCAGATATGGGCATGGCGGGCCGAGACATCGTCGCCGACGTCGGTAATATCGCCCTCACCAGTGGCCAGCGCGCCAATCTCAACACCCTGCTCACTCGGCTGAATCCAGTGCGGGGCGCTCACGACAAAACTGTTTTGTATACGCAGCAAGCCCAAGGGGTGCGCCGGGGCGGGTTCGCGTTCGCCCGCGGTCATCGACATGCCAAGCGAACGCGGCGTGGATGTGCCTCCGCCACAGGTCGCGTTCGCGTAGTCGATGGCATAGTTCACCGAGGACCGCACATCCGCCGAACAACCGACGGCGACAAACAGCACCAGCACGGCCTCGGCGCGCTCGGCGGGCATGAGCTCCGCCGCCTGGGACAGGCGATCGAGCGCGTTGCGATAGAGATTTGTGTCCTGGTGACACTCTTCGAGCGCGCGTACCATCGGTTCACCTGCAGGGCCGCACACCATATTGATCACAGCCGTGGAGTCCATGGGATTGCGCTGGCGCAGGGCCAGCTGCGACATAATACGCGCAGCCGAGGTACCGTATTCGGCAAAGTAGCGCTGCTGAAGCGTGCCGACCGGCGCGCGAACGATAAAGCGGGAAACCCAAGAGCGATCGGCGGCTCGGCTCTGCGGGCTGCGGCCGTCTGCGAGCGGACGGGACGAAAGCACCAAGCCGCACAGCTCGATATGGCTCAGATGCGCCGCGCGCTTAAAGATGTCAAACATGGCCCCGCATGGGGTGAGCTCAACTTGAGATGCCATGACCTAGGCCTCCTTGGTCGTAGAAATAGAACCGGACGATACTTCGACAGGTCCGCCAAAAGTACGGGCAGCCGCGGCTCCACCGGCAAGCGGAGTCGCCATCTGGGCTTTTGTACGTCGCGGTGCCGAAACGGGAAGTTCAAAGGCAAAGCCCATCGCAAGCAAAAACCACGTAAGCGTATAGGTTGCAACCAGAGCGGCAACAAGGCCGCCCATCACGGCGCGTTGGGAAAATACGCTACATGCAGTCACAACCAGTACCGGAACCTCGCAGGCAGAAAGCGCAAGCACACCCTGCAGGAACCCCGAGCGCCGATCGCGCGCAAGTGCCCCCGCGGCAACGCCGGCTATGCCTGGCAGCGCCAACGCCAGTGCGGCAATAATACCCGGTAGCGGCCCAGACCACACGAGCGATCCCAAAGTCGCCGTCACGCGAGCGCCCGACGCCAGCAGCGCGGCCGAAACCACGACCACAGCCCAAACCACGCCGCAGACGACCGCCGCGCCGACCATCAGCGCGCGACGAACCGCGCGGCCGGACGCATCCATGGGACACGGCGTGAGCGGCTCGCCGCGGAGCGAACGACCGACATTTTGCGCATAGTGGTCGCAAAACGCCGAGAGCGCCGCCTCGACCGCCGCCGGCTCGGGACGATCTTTTTGATGGCTGGACAGACAGGCCATCACCACGTTGAACAGCTGGGCATCGACAAACGCCAGCGCATCGCGTAGCTCCTCGGAATCCGGCTCAAGCCCCAGCTGCTGGGCCTGCTCGGCCGCAGCGAGCGCTACATCGGGCTCACGACGAAGCAGCTGAGTCAAATCGCAACCGGGCGCATGGGCACCAATGGGATAGTCGGGCAGCGTGTCCATCTTGAGACGGTAGGGGCTGGCGATGTCGCGCGTCTTTTTGCGCGAACCCGAGGTGCCCGAAGTGCTCGGCGCGGCTTCGTATGGCGCGGCGCCGGCAATGAGCTCGTAAACCGTGCTTGCTGCGGCATAGACGTCGATCGCCGGCGACATACGCAAAGCGCGCAGGTCGGGAATATCGTCGGTGAGCATCTCGGGCGGGGCATAGGCAACCGTCGCGCGACGCAGCGTGGCATAACGCTCCGTAAACGACGCCTTGCCGCCGGTACCGGCCACGGCCGACGCAGGCTCAAGCGCCAGCGACGAGCCAAAGTCGATCAGGCACAGGTCAAAGGTGCCCTCGGCAAGCTGCCGGTCAAGCGGTAAACGCGCCGTACGCACCATAATATTAGCGGGCGAGATATCGCGATGGACAAAGCCCTCCCCCACCAGGCTCATGCGGCAGAGCAGGTCGAACAGGTCGCGCCCCAAGCGCGCCGCCACAAGCGGCGATAGGCGGCCGGCATCGTCCACGGCAAAGCGCGAGCGCAAGCGGGCGAGCGTCTCGCCCTCGACCCATTCCATGACAATTGCAGGCACACCGTCAACCTCGCCCCAGCCATAGAGGCGGGGAAAGCCCTTAAGGCCCGAAAGGGAGCGATGGCATTCATATTCCTCGCGAAATGCCGCTTTGAACTTGGCGACCAGCGCCTCATGGGCGGCATCGTCGTCAAACTCATCGCGCGTCGGCAAGATGAGCTGTTTGAGTGCTACGGCCTCGCCTTGGGCGTTGACGGCACGCGTCACGCGGCCGATACCGCCACGGCGCATGGTGGCATCGTCGGCAAACAGTATCGTAAAACGACGCAGATAGGCAGGCAGTTCGTCCTGACCGAGCGCAATGGCCGGCTCAAACCCGTCGACACGCGCCAGGCGCAGGCCGACCATGGGATCGCGACCGAGCGATTGTGGTGTGGTGGATGCAAGATCGGTCATCATAGGGCAAGCGCCGCCACGTTATTGTTGAAGTTACCGAGCGCGACGTCATCATCGCCGTAATGGCCGACCCATTGACATAGGTTGGTGTAACAACCCCACAGATTGGCATACTGCTGATACCACTTTGACCGGGGCGAGAATGTCTGACGACCGAACTCGGCTCGAATGACAAACATCTCCCCGACCAGGCTGTCGCACGGCCTGGGATCTCCCGTAGAGTTATAGGTCGAGACCACGTCATTGGCACGAGAAACATAGCCGTCGAGCATGTTGTACTTGGTCACAAGCCAACTGTGAATGCTCTCTTCCTCAGCAGCGGAAAGGCCACCGGAGTTTGCATCGTTGTCAGCGTTGCCGCCCGTCGAGCCGCCGTTTCCAGACCCTCCGGCAGAGGAACCCGACCCAGAGCCGCCGCCCGAACTCGACGAATCCGAGCCGGAGCCAGAAGTATCCGAGCTACCGGGCTTTCCGGACTGCTGGGCGTCCTGCTCCTTCTGCCGCTCGACCTTATTCACCGTTGCCGCCACGCTATTGTTGGACAACCGATCGATGATCTTGGTGTTGGTGAGCACGATGGTTTTGCCATTGGCAAGCGTGACTTCGTTGTCCGGGGCCTCGGCGCCGTCCGCGTCGTCGGCGCCAAACACAATATGCGCGACCACACTTGCCCAAGCATATCCAGTCGTGGTGCCCAGATCACTTTTGACCTCATGCCCCACGCGCGGTTCGCGTGCGGCATGTGCCTGCATCATGGACGGCACGGTCATGCCATAGGCAGAAACGCCAGCTATGACCAGCACCAGCGAGCAAGACAGCAGTGCGTACGCCCGCGGCGCCAAGCCCAGTCGGCGTCGCATGCGCACCGCGGTGCCGCGCTTTGTCTGAGTGCCACCGGGCCGCATGCGTTCTCCTCCAACAAAAACACGCCGCTCGGGAGCGGCGCATTCATTCGAATCCATATTTGAGTGTATCAGCGAACCCAAAAGGTTGCGCAACGAATGGGCAAATTAAGGATATGAGCGGAAGCATCCATGCGATAAGCGGATACAAAGCATCTTTGTTGCACAACAAACCTACAGTCGCACGGGGAAATTATGACTACCCCGTGCGTCGCGAGGAAAACATACGGCAGGAGCAGGCTCGCCACCTAAATCGTGCGACGGGCCTCGATGGCGCGCCCGAGCGTAAGCTCGTCGGCATACTCCAGGTCGCCGCCCACGGGCAGACCACTCGCCAGACGCGACACCTCGACGCCCAGCGGCTTGATAGTGCGGGCCAGGTAGCTCGCCGTGGTCTCGCCCTCAATATTGGGGTTGGTGGCGATGATGACCTCGTGGATGTCCTCGTGACCCAAGCGTGCCAGCAGCTCGCGAATGTGCAGCTGCTCGGGGCCAATCTTGTCCATGGGGCTGATCACGCCGCCCAATACGTGGTAGAGACCGTGGTAGCTGCCCGTGCGCTCGATCGCCTGGACGTCGCGCGGCTCGCCCACCACGCAAATGCGAGTGGTGTCGCGCATCGAATCCTGGCAGATGGAGCACTCGTCGGCCGTGGCGTAGTTAAAGCAGCGGCTGCAAAAGTGAACCTCCTGCTTAACCTCCAGGATGGCCTCGGCCAGGCGGCGCGCCTCCTCGGCGTCAGCCTCCAACAGGTAATAGGCGATGCGCTGAGCTGACTTGGGACCAATGCCCGGCAGGCGGCCCAGCTCATCGAGCAGTTTTTGCAGACTGTGATTCGCACTCATATATATGCGTGTCTTAGAACGGCATGCCCGGGATGTTGAGGCCGCCGGTGATGGCGCCCATTTGCTTGTTGGCGAGCTCGTTGACGCCGCGGACGGCCTCGTTGACGGCAGCCATGATCATGTCCTGCAGCATATCGACGTCCTCGGGATCGAGGGCATCGGGGTCGATGGTAAGGTTGACGAGCTCCATCTCGCCGTTAACGGTCACCTTGACCATACCGCCGCCGGCAGAGGCGTCGACGGTCTGGGACTTGAGGTTCTCCTGCGCGGCGGCAAGCTGCTCCTGCATCTTGCGGGCCTGCTTCATCATCTGCTGCATGTTCATACCGGCCATGATGGCTCCTTTACGTGCGGCCGCGCGCCGAGCTGCAAGGGCAGCCGGAGCACGGCGGGACTTTCAAACTCAAAAATCGTACCACGGCGCGGGGCAAGCAAGCGGGGCGGACACGCTACCTCAGTCGATATACATGTCCTCCAATACAAACCACGCGCAAAGATTATGCAAGGTCGAATTATGCAAGGTTGCATAATATCGCATACTCAATCTAGTAGAGCCGAATCCGGCATTTCATGTGTGCCACTAAATAGCTAAATGCCGAACCGCTGCTCGAGGCGGAGCACATGGCAGCAGGGTATAATTTGATTGTCACAGACAGCAATTTGGAGGTGCCCCCATGAATGCCCCCGACGCGCTCCAAAACATCCGCTCAAAACACCCCGTTGCATATGTGGTTCTCTATCTCTTTGTCGGCTGGGCATTGCTGGTTGTCATCACCCATGCTATAGCCTTTGGAGCAGAACTGCTGATAACCAGCTCGGACCAGCCCACCGTCAAATGGGAAGCGACCGATGAGTGCACCGATGGAACCCGAACCATTTACTACAACAGCCCGTCCCTCTACCAAGAGTTCAAGGTCAAGATAAAGGACTCCAAGATTGTCGGTGCCGAACCAGGCGCTTTCTTGACAATCGGAGCAACCCTCGACGCCGAGCAAGTCGAGTACACGGACAGCCGCGCGACGTATCGTGTCGACCTCAGCACCCTAGGCCGACCGTCACGCATCTGCCTGCTCCAATGCGAGACACGCGGCACCACGCTACACATGTCCGAAATTCAAATGCACCCGGACAAAGACGCCTTTTCTTGAGCAGTATACCCGCCTGTACAGCTACTCCACCGGTTTGAAGATGGTGGACTGACCGAAGACGCTGCGGATGAGGGCTTTGGCCTCGTCCTCGGTCTGCGGGATGCTTGGGGCTGCGCCCTGATGGCCGAAGGGACTGCCCGCGCCGGGGTTGGACTCCCAGGGAGCTGCAGGAGCGTCCTCCTCTTTGGGGGCAGTTGCAGCGGGCTTGGGCGCGGGCGTCGCACCCGGCACGTCGAACGGAGGCAGATCGTCCCCGCTCGCATCGCCTGCAAAGCCGCCGACCATGGCGTCATCGTAGGGCACCTGCTCGGATTCCCACGGTGCAGACTGCGCAGACGGCTGAGCCTTGGGAGCGGACGCGCGCTCGGGCGCTCGGGGTGCGGGCTCGGTCGGGAGCTTGCCCGTGGCAGGAGCGCCAGCGGGGTTGTCGGAGCGCAGCCAGGGGGCTTTGCCCAGGTCGGATGACTTGGGCGCAGGCGCGGCGGCGGGCTTGGGCGCGGGGACCGGAGCAGCCTGTTTGGGCGCAGCGGGTTCAGGCGCCGACGGGGTCGGTGCCGCTACCGGTGCCGCTTTTGGCTGCGTCGCGCTGACGTTCGAGGATGCAGGGGCCGCCGAGGACACGGGTTGCGGGTCCGCAGATGCCGCAGCCCGTGCAGATGGAGAATGCTCCTCATGTTGAGGAGCCAGCGTGCCACCTCCATCCAGGACGTAGTCGACGGTGCGACGACCGAAGACCGCACTGACTGTCGGCAGGACCACCGACTGCGTGTCGGCGCGTCCGAGCATCTTGATGGCAAAGGTCGAGCCCGCGGGGAACGAGACCGTGAGCTTGGAGCCGTCGTCTGCTGTGGCGCGGGCATTGAGCAAAAGCCCTGCGTAGGAGGCCTGACGAGCCTTGACGCGTTCGACGACCTCGGCCCATTTGCGCTGGAGCTCACCGGCATCCTCGACCGCGGGGGTCTCGGCGGCACCAGCGGCAGCAACCTGGGCGGCGGTGTTGGGCTGGGGCTTAGGTGCCGGAGCGGTGGCAGGCGCGGGGGCTGCAACGGGCTGAGGCGTCGGAGCCGGCGCAGACTGAGGTGCAGACGCTGCAGGCTTGGAAGCCGACACGGACGCAGAACGGGGCGCAGGCTGAGCCGCCGGAGCGGCAGCACCACGGTCCCAAGGCATACCGCCCTGGCGCGCGGACGTATCAGCGGTGGTAGCAGATGCCGCCGGAGTAGCGGCTCGGGCACCCGAGATCAGCGTCGGCTGCTGGGCAGCAGCGGGTACGGATGCTGCAGGCGCGGTGGCCTGAGCAGCAGCCACGCTCGCCGGCACGGCGCCGTTGGCAACCATGGCCTCCAGACGCGCCACGCGCTCGGCCAATGCCTCAATCGTTAAATCAGCCTCGGGACGTGCCAGACGCGTACAGGCAATCTCGAGCACCAGGCGCACGTCGCTCGCGCCCCTCATCTCCAGTGCGGCATCGTCGAGCACCGTCAGCACGCGGGCCAGGCGGTCGGCAGGATGCTCGCCAAAGGCAGCGGCCTCGGCAGCAAGCGCCTCGGCCTGCTCGGAGCCGCCCTCAAACAGCTCGGCACGGGCACCGGCAACGCAGGCAACGTACACGTCGCGCACATGCGCTACCAGGTCGCGCGTCAGCTCCAGCAGGTCGTTTCCTTCCTCGACCTGCGCACGGATCAGTCCATAGAGCTCGGCAACATCGCGATCGGCAATGGCGCGGGAAAACTCGCCCAGAATCTGGTCCGAAACCTCGCCCAAAAGCGAGCGGGCATCGTCCGCATGCACAGAACCGTTGCCAAAAACGCTCAGCTGCTCCAGCGTGGAGAGCGCGTCGCGCATGCCGCCCTTGGCATGGCGCGCCACGATGGCGAGCGCCTCGTCGTCGTAATCGAAGCCCTCCTGCTCGCATACGTATGCCAGGCGATGCTCAATATCCTCGTTGCCGATGCGATGGAAATCGAAACGCTGGCAGCGCGAGAGGATGGTCTCCAGAATCTTTTGCGGGTCGGTGGTGCACAGCACAAAGATCACGTGTGCCGGCGGCTCCTCAAGCGTCTTGAGCAGCGCGTTGAACGCCGCCGTCGTGAGCATGTGGACCTCGTCGATGATATAGATCTTGTACTTGCCGCGCACCGGGGCAAAGTTGACGGAGTTGATGATCTCCTCGCGCACGTTGTCCACGCCGGTACGGCTTGCGGCATCGAGCTCGTAGACATCGGGGTGGTTGCCCTCGGCAATGAGCTCGCACTCCTCGCAAGTACCGTCGGGCATGCAGCCGCTTGCACCCTCGGCGCGCGCCGCCTCGGCATTGCGGCACAGCAGCGCCTTGGCAAGGATGCGCGCCATGGTGGTCTTGCCCGTGCCGCGCGGTCCGCAGAACAGGTAGGCGTGGGACAGGCGTCCCTCGGTGATAGCGTGCTCGAGCGTCGAGACGATATGCTGCTGGCCCACAACGGAGTCGAAGGTGAGCGGGCGATACTTTCGGTACAACGATTCCATGGGTGCTCCCCCGGGTATACTGAGACTTGTTGCCGCGACGGCCATGCGGTCGCACGGCATGCTGCATTCATAATAACCCGTACGGCGAGCCCGCCGCGATAGGAGTCCAAAGAGCATGGCAGACGCAGAGAGCAACCTCGTTCCCTCCGAAGCAGCCGACCAGGTCGAGGTCGCGCTCGAGACGCAGGCAGCAGCCGACGACGGCATCCTGTACCTCAACGAGTATCAGTACGAAAACGACCTCGTCACCGACTTTGCGCGCCTGGTCGCCTCGCCCAGGCGCCGTGGCTCCCTGTACGTCGCCGCCGCGATTGCCGCGCTCATCGGCATCGGCATGCTGGTGGCCGGCGGCAGCTGGATCAAGTTCGGCGTCGTGCTGATCGTGTTCGGCGCCTTTTTGGCCTGGTGGAGCAAGAACCTGCACCACACGCTCGCCCGCGACTTTATCGACGCCGTCGAGGCCGACGAGTCCATGGGTGGCCGCTATCGCCGCGTCGCCGCCAACGAGGACGGCCTGATGGTCTGGGGCAAGAGCGGCAAGTCGCAGTTCTTCCCGTTTGAGAAGCTCGACCACGTACTCGACGGCGAGCGCATCTTTGTGGCCATGTTCGCCGACCAGGGCGTGACGATCCCCAAGGACACCTTCGTCCGTGGCGATGCCGAGCAGTTCGGTCCCTTCCTCAAGGCCCGTATCAACAAAAAGCTCCGCATCGAGACCAAGAGGAAGAAAATGAAGGCCGAGAAGGCCGCCGCCGAGGCCAAGCAGGGCGACAAGCCCCAGGAGACCAAAGGCAAGCAGCGCAAGCAGAAGAAGAACAAGAAGAAGCGCTAAGGCCAAGCCAGACAGGCAGCCTCACATCCCGTTATCCTCGCCATCCGCCCGAGCGTGCTACACTAGCAGCATCTATGCCACCGCGAACGGCTCGGCTCCGCGCCCGCCACTCGCAAACGAACTTTAAACGCACGAGGGTTGGCCATGCCGCTTTTCTCGCAACATACCGCCCGGTTCTCGCCGGACGTTCCTTTGGAGGGCACCAGCTCTCGCGAGCTGCTCAAGCGGTACCAGCCGCTCGAGACACTTGCGACCGGCGGTTTTGGCTCCATCGAGATTTGCCGCGACACGCACCTGCGCCGCCGCGTCGCCATTAAGCGCATCCCCCTTATCAACGGCGCCGGCATGCCCGCCAGCGACATCATGGATGTCCTGCGCGAGGCGCACACTGCCGCCATGCTTCAACATCCCAATATCGTGCAGGTCATCGACTTTACGCATGACACCGCCTATGCCTACCTGGTCATGGAGTATGTCGACGGTATGTCACTGGCCGAGTTTTTGCATCGCGTGGACGGCCACTCGCTCACCTTTGACGAGGCCGCGGCCATTGCCGATACCCTGGGCCAGGCGCTCACCTTCGCCCATAGCAATGGCGTACTCCACCTGGACATTAAGCCCGCCAACGTGCTCATCGACCACTCGGGCAATGTAAAGCTCACCGACTTTGGCATGGCGCGACTGTCGTCCGCCGGTGGCTTTGGCGGCTCGCGCGGCGGCACCATCGGCTACATGCCGCCCGAGCAGCTCGATATCGAGACCGGCACGGTCGACGAACGCGCCGATGTCTTCGCCCTTGCCTGCGTTATCTATGAGGGCTTGTGCGGCAGCGCTCCCTTTATGGCGGCCACGCCCGCCGACTCGCTCGACAGCATCATCGGCGGCGCCACCTATCCCAGCGAGCTGATACCACACTTTCCCCCGGGAGCCGAGGCCGCGCTCATGAGCGCGCTCTCCCCCATGCCGCAGGACCGCCCCAACAGCATCGAGGCATTTTGCGACCAACTCCTTGCCGGTCTGGGCAGCGTGCGCGAGGGCCGTCGCAGTCTGGAGCAAATGGTTGGCGAGCTTTCGGATGACGAGCAGGAGCTCGACGATATCGAGCCGTCGTACTACGAGGACGACGCCATCGAGGTCGACCCCGCGCTCGGCTGGGCGGGCACGCGCTGGAGCCATGCGCGCGACTACACCATGCACGCTATCTCGGCGCTAACGTGCGGCGCCTTTAGCTTTTTGCTGATGCAAACGGCCGGGGTCGCGGCGCTTCCCGGCCTGGTCATTGCGGCTATCGCGATCGGAGCGGCGGCTGGCCTGGCCCCCCAGATCGGCTCGGCCATCTCGGCTGTGGGCTTTTTGGTGCTCATGGCCAACGCCACCATGCAGGCGCAGGGCATCCTGTCGATGTTGCCCGTCGCGGTGATCTTTGCCGCCGCCATGTCCGGTTGGTGGATCGCCTGGGGTCGCACCGAGGCTGCCGCGAGCGCCGCGCTCACCTGTGCACTCGCGCTTGGCTGTCTGACTGGCAATACCTTCCTGGCAGCTGGGGTCGCCGCCGGCGTCGCGTCATTTTGGCTCGGCCCGGCAAGCGCCGCCGCGGCAACGGGCATGGGCGTGCTTTTTGCCCGTCTGGCCACGGTCGCGCTTTCAGCCGGAGGCGTGCTGGGGCTCGGTAACGTTGCCGCAGCGCTGGAAGACCCGCTCCTTTGGGCTGCCTTTGTGCTGGTCGCGACAACTGCCGCGGCGTCATCTGCACTGCTCAATGCCCATGCCAAGCGTGCCGATCAGGGCTCAAACCTTGCTGCAATCGCCGCCATCGCTGTCACCGGCATCGGCTGCGCAGCGGCATCCTGTCTTGCACACCATATGGAAATTGCCAGCCTTGCAGCCGCGGTCGCCGCCAAGGCGGCGGTTGCGGGAACCCTATCCTCTATAATCGTTGGGATATGCCTATATTTGCTCGGATACCAAAGAACCTATACGGAGAGTGATCTTTCGTGAACTTCCTGAACATCTTCGAGGACCACGTGGCCGGCATCTTCGGTGCCACCCGTGCCCCGTTCTCCTTTAAGAAGCTTGCCAAGCAGGCCGCTCGCGACATGGAGGATCAGACTCTGGTGATCAACGGCGTCAACACGGCGCCGGCACTCTATACCATCCTGATCGCCGCCGACGACGATCCCATGCTCGCCCCGTTCTACCCCGAGCTTTCGCGCGAGGTCCGCGAGTTTGTGAAAGCGCAGGCCGAAAAGCGCCGCTATGTCTTTGTCGGCGAGCCCCTCGTGCGCTTTATGATCGATCCGCAGCTGCGCGCCGGCAAGTTCTCGGTCTTTGCCGAGAACGTCGATGCCCCCACGCTCGGCCGCCTGTACGAAGAAGAGCGCGCCTATCAAAACGGCCTGGGCCAGAACAACTCCGCGGCAAGCCGTGCCGCCAGCGCCCCGCGCGCCGGCCAGCAGCAGTTTGCTGCCCCGCAGCAGCAGCGCCCCGCCGCCATGCCCCAGCAGCAGCCGACGCCTCGCGCCGCCGCTCCCGACCCGCTTGCCGTGGCAGACCCCTTCGCGCCTAGCGTCCCCGACCCCGCCGCCGCACCCATCCCGGTGCCGCAGACCGTCTCGCGCGACGCGCTTGCCGGCATGGGCGGAGCCGCCGCGACCGGTGCCGCCGTGGGCCTAGGCGCCGCAGCCGGCATCGCCTCCAACATGGCGAGCACTCGCGCCCCACAGCGCCCGCTCGCCCAGCTCGTCGACGTCGTGAGCGGCGAGAGCCATAGCATCACCTCCGCACAGGTGACCATCGGTCGCGAGCGCTCAGTTTCCGACATTGCCCTGCGCGACCCCAACGTGTCGCGCCGCCACGCCCAGCTCACCTTTACGGGCTCGGATTGGTCGATCGAGGACCTCAATTCCACCAACGGCACACTCGTCAACAACCGCCGCATTACGCGCTGCCCGCTGCGCAACGGCGATCTGCTGACGTTTGGCCTGAGCACCTTTGAATTTAGGGGATAGTCGCTTATGAACATCGATATCGTCCTTTTTGCAGGCCGCATCGTCCTGGTCGCCCTGCTCTATATCTTCCTGTTCGCCGTCATGAAGACCGGCGTGGGACTTGTGCGCGGACAGCGCCGCGACTCGGCTATCTGGACGATCGATGTAGACAAGGGCCCGCGCGGTATCCGCGGCATCCACGTAGACATGCTCGGCCCCGTCATCGTCGGTCGCTCGCCATCTTCGGACATCTGCATCAACGAACCATTCGTCTCGGCCTCGCATGCGCGCTTTTCGCTGCAGGGCCCGGCGCTCATCATCGAGGACCTCAACTCGCTTAACGGCACGCTCGTCAACGGCCGCCAGCTTGTGGAGCCCGCAACGCTGCGCGAGGGCGACGAAGTCCAGATCGGCGATGTGGTCATGAAGGTGAACCGTCGATGATCGACGAGGAGAACAAGTCCGCGACTATGACCGAGGCACCGGCTGCCGCCACAGCTGCGCCGGCCCACGCCGCTCCGGCGGGCTCCGCACCCGTGGAACCCGAGGACACCGTGTTCTCCCTGCCTCTTTCGCATGTAACGCATGATATTTCGGATCTCGCCGATAACGAGGACGAAGAGGATGCCGTAGCGGCGCCCATCGGCGCACATGCTGCGGAACAGCCCACAGCGCCCGAAGCAACCTCGGCGCCAGCTCACTTTGCAGAGCCCGTCGCCGCGGCAATCAACGAGAGCGCTGCGGTGTTTGCGGCACCCGAGCCCGCCGCGCCGGCGTTTCCCATAGCCCCGGCATCCGAGGTTGCGCCCGTGTCTACGCCGGCGCCCGAAGCGGGGCCATCCCCCGAGAACGGCCCTGCACCCAAGGCCCCGCAGCCTGCGCCCGCAAGCGAGTCCGATACCGTGGCCGAGCCCGCCGCCCAGTCGCAAAGCACGCCCGCGCCGTCGCACTTTGCGACACCCGAGCCTATAGACGTCAGCCCGCAAGACGACGAGTCGACCGCCCGCGCGTCCGAGGAGCCCGGCTCCCCGGACACCGGCGATTCCGAATCAAGCGCCGAGACCGACACCGTCTCTCCCGGTGACACAGCCGAGATCGACGTTGCCGCCGTTGAGGCCAAGCTCAAAGACCCCGGCTCGACCATGAGCTTTGAGCCCCTGACCGAGGAGCGCATCGAGACCGACTCGACCTATGATGCCGGCACCACCACGCAACTCATGTGGGGCGCCCGCTCCGACGTTGGCTGTGTGCGCCCGCACAATGAGGATTCCTACCTGGTGCAGTCGCCGCTCTTTTGCGTATGCGACGGCATGGGCGGTCACGCCGCCGGCGAGGTAGCCTCTTCCATCGCCGTCGAGACTATTGCCAAGACGGCCCCGCAGTCCGCCGACGCAGCACGCCTGGCCGCAGCCGTCGAGGCAGCCAACGCCGCCGTAATCGAGGCGGCCCTGAACGGCCTGGGCAAGCCCGGCATGGGCTGCACAGCCACCTGCGCCTATATCGAAAACGACACGCTCGCCATCGCCCACGTGGGTGACTCTCGCGCCTACCTGCTCCACGAGGGCACGCTCATCCGCGTGACCCGCGACCACTCCTACGTGGAGGAGCTCGTGGACGCCGGCGAGATTACGGCAGACGAGGCTCGCGTCCACCCCAACCGCTCGGTCATCACCCGTGCGCTGGGCTCGGACCCCGCCATGTATGCCGACCACTTCACTCTGCATATCGAGGAAGGCGACCGCCTGATCCTTTGCTCTGACGGCCTTTCGAGCATGATTCCCGATAGCGATATCGAGAACATCGCCACGCAGTCCTCAACCGCGCAAATCTGCGTCGACAACCTAGTGGACGCGGCGCTTGCCGCCGGCGGCCACGACAACGTGACCGTAGTAGTCGTTGACCTGGTTGACGATGGCGTTATGCGCGAGGCGCAACGCGTGCGTCGCCGCAACATTACTATCGCCGCCATCCTGGCCCTCGTCTTTGTGCTGGCAGCTGGCATCTGGGCCTACACGGGTGTCACCGGCTCGTACTACCTGGGTACCTACCAGGGCAATGTCGCCGTCTGGCGCGGCCTGCCCGGCAAGCCGCTCGGACTCAAGCTCCACTGGCTCGAAAGCGAAACCAGCATCAAGCTGTCCGACCTGCCCGAAGACACGCAAAACCGCCTCAAGGCGGGCATTCCGCAAACAAGTGTCGACGATGCGCAGGACACGATATCCAAGTACCGCCACCAGATCGACGAGGAGCAAACCCGCCAGGTGATCGACGCGCAAACGATTCGCGACAACACCAATCAGGGATCGACCTCCGAATCAGATTCCGAGAAAACCGCCGAACAGTCCGCCGAGGCCGAAGCCTCCGATAAGAATTAGAAAGGGAGTGCCGCTTATGAGTCGCCGCAACACCGAGCTGCTCTTGCTCATCGCCTCGGCGTTCCCCGTCATCCTGCTGTATGCGATGTACGTGCTCACCGCGGGCGCTGCCATCTCCTTTGAGACGCTCGCCGTACCGATCGGCCTCTTTGCCGCCTTTGCCGCGGCCCACATTGCCGTGCGCATCTTGGCGCCCGGTGCCGACCCCGCCATCCTGCCCATTGTCTTTGTGCTTTCGGGCATCGGTATCACGTTCGTGACGCGTCTCGCACCCGCTCTCGCGATCTCACAGCTCATCATCCTGTTTGTCTCGGTGGCCCTGATGGTGGGAACGCTCGCGTTGGTTAAGAACCTCGACGTGGTCATGCGCTACAAGTACACCTTTGGCATTATCGGCATCATCCTGCTGATGCTGCCCATCTTTATCGGCACCACGATCTCGGGCTCCAAGCTGTGGATTCGCATCGCGGGCTTTACCATCCAGCCTGGCGAGTTCGCCAAGGTCTTTATCGTGCTGTTCCTGGCCGGGTACCTGGCCGAGAACCGCGAGCTGCTCTCCATCTCCAACCGCAAGATCTTGGGCTTTAAGATCCCTCGCCTGCGACTGCTGCTGCCGTTGTTTGCCGTGTGGGGTGTGTGCCTGCTCGTCGTCGTCTTCGAACGCGACCTGGGTTCGGCCGTGCTGTTCTACACCATCTTCTTGCTGATGCTCTACGTTGCCACGGGTCGATTCTCGTATGTCGTTATCGGCCTTGCGCTCTTGGCCGTCGGCGCCGTGGGCGCCTACAAGTTCCTGTCGCACGTTCAGGTGCGCTTCCAAGTTTGGGTCGATCCGTTTAAGGACGCCCAGGGCCAGGGCTACCAGATCGTCCAGTCGCTCTTCTCGCTTGCCGATGGCGGTCTGGTCGGTGTTGGTATCGGCAACGGCATGGCCAACAACATCCCTGTCGTCGAGTCCGACTTTATCTTCTCTGCCATCGGCGAGGAGATGGGCCTTTTGGGCGGCGGCGCCGTGCTCATCCTGTTTATGCTCTTTGCCGTGCGTGGCCTCACCACGGCTGCCCGCGCTAAATCCGACCTCGCCGCCTTTAGCGCCACAGGCCTTACGGCCGCCATCAGCTTCCAGGCCTTTTTGATCGTTGGCGGCGTAACCCGCCTGATCCCGCTGACCGGCGTCACCCTGCCCTTTATGAGCCAGGGCGGCTCCTCGCTGCTGGCGAGCTTTATCATCGTCGCGCTCCTGTTGCGCGCCGGTGACGAAGCGACCGGACGCGAGGCCGAGCTTACCGGCACCGGCACCATGGCCGCCATCACCGATGATCAGGTCGCATCTGCCGCCGCCCCGTCGGGCACGCGCTTTGCCGCCGCGTCTTCCTACGGCAGCGGCAGCCATTCCGTCGGCTCGCGCATGCGCCGTCGCCTGCTCGACACGCCTGAATCCGGCGTGCTCGGCCGCGTCGCACTCGCCAACCGTCTAACCCGTGCGGTGCTCGCCTTTACGGCGCTGTTCGCCATCCTTATCGGCAACCTCACCTATGTCCAGGTCATCAAGGCCAAGGACTATCAGGATATGCCGACCAACAACCACACCATCGCCCGCTCCAAGTACATCCAGCGCGGCTCCATCATCACGTCCGACGGCGTGACGCTGGCCGAGTCGCTGCAGCAGGAGGACGGCACCTACGTACGCTCCTACCCCAACGGCAACCTGGCAGCGCACGTGGTTGGCTACGTGAGCCAGCAGTATGGCACCACTGCCATCGAGAGCGTCATGAACGACACGCTCACCGGCTCTAAGGATTACTCCAGCTGGAACAACGCCATCGCGTCGCTCGCGGGCCAGACCCAGCCGGGCAACACCGCCAAGCTCACCATCGACTCGCGTATCCAGACGGCGGCCGAACAGGCGCTCAAGGGCTTTAAGGGCGCTGTAGTGGTCATCGACCCGCGTACCGGCGCGGTGCTCGCATGTGCCAGCTCGCCCACCTACGACAACACCAACATCGACGCCCTGCTGCAGGCGGGCGGCGGCGAGGACGGCTCTATGTACAATCGCGCTATGGACGCGCTGTACACGCCGGGCTCCACGTTTAAGGTCGTTACGCTTTCCGCGGCACTCGAGACCGGTACCGCCAGCCTTACCAGCACCTACCAGGCGCCCGGCTCCATGGACATCGGCAACGCACCGGTCACCAACTATGCCAACGAGAGCTACGGCACCATCAGCCTGCAGCAGGCCTTTGCCGTGTCCTCCAACGTCGTCTTTGGCCAGGTGGCAACCGAAGTTGGCGCAAACACGCTCGTGCAGTTTGCCAACGCCTTTGGCTACGGCCAAAAGCTCGGCCAGGACCTGACCTCCGCGGCCTCCATCATGGCCGACCCGTCGCTCATGACCGAGTGGGAGACCGCCTGGGCCGGCGCCGGCCAGCCTGTCGGCATGGACCACACGCCCGGGCCGCAGACCACCGTCATGCAAAACGCCGTGATTGCCGCCGCCATCGCTAACAGTGGCGTGGTCATGGACCCGTACTTTGTAGCCCAGGTACTCGCCCCGGACGGAACTGTGGTCAAGACCACGCAGTCCCGCTCGCTGGGTCAGGCCGTCAGCTCCGCCACGGCCGACCAGGTCAAGCAGGCCATGCTCGCCGTCGTCCAGTCCGGTACCGGCACCGATGCCCAGGTCCCCGGCGTCAAGGTCGCCGGCAAGACCGGCTCGGCCGAGACCGGCGGCACCAACGTCAACTCGATGTTCGTTGGCTTTGCACCTTACGATTCACCCACGGTCGCCATCTCGGTGGCCTTGGAGGATTACGACAAACACGACGTCAAGGCGGCCAAGATTGCCGGCATCGTCCTGACCGCGGCGCTCGCCGCACAGGGAGCGTGATGCCCATGATTGAATCGGACACCCGAGGCGCGCCGCGGCCGAAGAGTTAGCGGCAACGCGCCACACGGCCCCAGCGGCCACATCGTAGGTACTACACACATCGTTGAGCGAATAGTTATGTTAGGAGCAGGAATGGAACAGAGGGTCCTCGGGGGAAGATACCTCCTCAAGGATAAGGTGGGGACAGGCGGCATGGCGACCGTCTACCGTGCACAGGACCAGGTCCTCGACCGCACGGTTGCCGTCAAGATCATGCTGCCGCAGTATGCTGGCGACGCAACCTTCGCCGCACGCTTTAAGCAGGAGGCCCAGGCAGCAGCCGGTCTCTCCTCCCCCTATATCGTAGGCGTCTACGATTGGGGCAAGGACGGCGACACCTATTACATCGTCATGGAGTACCTGCGCGGTACCGACCTTAAGAGCGGCATCAAGAGCCACGGCGCCCTCGACCCCAAGAAGGTTGCCCAGATCGGCTCGCAGATCAGCTCCGCGCTTTCGGTCGCTCACAAGCACGAGATCATCCACCGCGACATTAAGCCGCAGAACATCATGGTGCTGCCCGACGGCAACATCAAGGTGATGGACTTTGGTATCGCGCGCGCCAAGAACAGCCACCTCACGCAAGACAACAACGTGCTGGGAACCGCCCACTACGTCAGCCCCGAGCAGACCCGTGGTCAGGACCTCGGCCCCACCTCGGATATCTACTCGCTGGGCGTCGTGATGTATGAGTGCGCCACCGGCCGCGTTCCCTTTGACGGTGACGACGCTATCTCGGTCGCACTCAAGCAGGTCAACGAGCTGCCTATTCCACCGAGCCAGATCAACTCCGGTGTCGACGCCGACCTTGAGCGCATCATCCTCAAGTGCATGGAGAAGGACCCGGCAAACCGCTTCCAGACCGCCGACGAGCTTCGTCAGGTGCTCAACAGCTACCTGTCGGGCCGTGCCGTAAACATCTCGGAGCCCACACGCATCATCGGTGCCCCCGGTGAGTTGGGCGCCACCAAGACTCGCGAGCTTTCCGATCAGACGCGCGCCATGGTGCGTCCCGTCTCGGGCGTGAGCGGCCAGAATACCGCCCGTAGCTCGGTTTCGGGCTCCACCGGCTCCTACGAGGTCGAAAAGCCCAAATCCAACAAGAACAAGATCATCGCCGCCGTGGTGGCGGCCGTTGCCGTCATCGGCATCGTGGTGGCCTTTGCCACAGGACTCTTTGGCGGCGAGCAGGTCACCGTTCCCGATGTACTGGGCAAGGACCAGCAGACTGCCGTCGAGCTGATCAAGGAAGCCGGCCTCGAGGTCGGCACCATCGACCAAAGCTACAACGACGATGTCGACGAGGGCAAGGTCGCCGAGCAGACGCCCAACGGCAACACCAAGAAGGCCAAGGGCACTAAGGTGAACCTGGTAATCTCCAAGGGCCCCAAGCCCTCCGAGAAGGTTGAGGTTCCCCGGCTTGTCGGCCTGACCAAGGACCAGGCAGAAGCCGCGCTGGCAAGCGTTGGCCTGAAGGGCAACGCTTCCGAGGAGGCCAACGAGGCCGATGAGGGCCAGGTCTTTGAGCAGGGCACCGAAGCCGGTAAGGAAGTCGCGAAGGGCACGACCATCTCATACAAGGTCTCGAGCGGCCCGGATACCACGTCCGTCCCCGACCTGACCGACATGACCGAGGCCCAGGCGCGCAACGCCCTCGATATGGCAGGCTTTGGCGTCGACGTGAGCTACCAGGAGAACGACTCGGTTACCGAGGGCACCGTGATCAGCTGGAACCCCAGCGGTAAGCAGAAGCCCGGCGCCACGATTACCGTCGTCATTGCCAAGAAGTCCGGCAAGGCCAGCGTTCCGGGTAACCTGTACGGCAAGAGCATCTCCGCCGCCGTCACCGCGCTCAACAACGCCGGGTTCTACAACATCGCGTTCTGCGACCAGAACGGCAACCCCGTGAGCGGCAACGAAAACGCCACCGTTACGGGCGTCTCCCCCACCGGTAAGCAGTCCACCGACAACACAATCACGTTGACGGTTTCGATTTCTGGCTCTGGTACTGATTCAGGCGACGATTCCGGTACGACCAACTAGTCATCAAGACGTTGCCCACAGCGGCTGCTGACGCAAATACATTCGCTCAATTGCGCCCGTTTGCTCCCCCTGCAAACGGGCGCTTTCTTCATCTGAAGTAGCGAAAACCACGGCATACCTTTAAACCAGAAGAGCCCGGCACCGTGGTGGTACCGGGCTCGGCAAATCTCTGGTGCCCCCGGGCGGATTCGAAAACTCCCCCCGCGGGAAAATTGGTGACGCAGGTGTCGGCGGTCCGAATCCGCCGTCAGCTCCCACAAACCAGAAACGGCGCCGCTCTCGCGACGCCGTCATAATCTTCTGGTGCCCCCGGGCGGATTCGAACCGTCGACACCCGCTTTAGGAGAGCGGTGCTCTATCCCCTGAGCTACGGAGGCATGTTGTATTAGTGTAGCAGATTTGCGCCACCACCATGCAGCGCATAGCCGCCCTTCGAGATAGTCATCCGCGACGTTCTTTCAATGACTAGTTGTTTAAGAACGTCCCCAATGACTACCCAACGACTAGTTGCCTTTGTGGAAGAGGTTTTTGATAACGGAGGGGATGCTCTTGGCGCCCTTGGCCGTCACATCGATAAAGTCAGGCGAACGCACGAGCTTATCCTCGTCAACGTACTTGCGGACCGCGCGAAGCGTCTCTTTGTCGTCGCGCGTCGAAAACGTAAAGTGACCATTGTCCTTGGTGAAGATAGCAAAACGCGTAATCTTCTTGGTGCCGCGCAAAACCTCAGCGGCAATATAGTCGACCTCATCCCACGGGATTTGAATATAATCCTCGGGATTGCGCTCGTTATAGTACTCAAACGCCTTATTGCCCACCATTACATTACCGTGACTGGTAAGCCCCATCAGGCAGGTTGCCGGCGTTGCCAGATCGACCGTGCTGTTCTGAGATTGCGCCATGCGCGCCTCGCCCTCCAAATAAAACAATCGGACCGCATCCAGTGTACCCACCGGGTGCGGTCCGTTTCAATGGCTCAAAAGCCCTTGCCTAGCAATTCTCGGTCTTAAGCCGAAACGTGCTTACATGAAGCCGCAGACGCGACCGATGATGCCGATGGCGAAGAGAGCCAGGATGATGACGATCGGGCTGACCTTCTTCTTGAGGAGCTTGCAGACCAGCAGGGTCAGGCACACGGCGGCAAGGCCGGGGATGAGCTGATCGAGGTTGGCCTGAAGCGTGGTGACCTTCACCTGATCAAGGGCGTTAGCACCGATGGAGTTATACATCGTCAGTGCTTCCTTGACACCCTCAGAACCGGAGGGCAGGTTAGCCCAGTCGATAAAGGCGCCAGCAGACTGCGTGACCTTGGAGACGACCGGGGTGAAGGAGATGGACACCCAGCGCTCGACCAGGGCGCCGATGATGAACATACCAAGGATGGAAGCACCCTCGGTGACCTTGCCCATCAGACCGCCGGAGAGGTCCTTGGCGATGGAGGAGCCGACCTTGTAGCCAAACTCCTGCGTGTACCACAGGAAAGCGTAACGGATGATGTTCCACGCGAAGAAGAACAGCAGCGGACCGGCGATGCTGCCGGACAGGGCCAAGGAAGCGCCCAGAGCGCCCAGAATCGGGCGAAGGGTGAACCAGAAGGCGGGGTCGCCGACGCCGGCGAGCGGGCCCATCATACCGACCTTGACGCCCTGAATGGCGACGTCGTCAATCGGAGCACCGTTGGCGCGCTCCTCCTCGAGAGCGAGGGTAACGCCAATGACGGGGGCGGAAACATAAGGGTGGGTGTTATAGAACTCCAGGTGACGCTTAAGAGCGGCAATCTGGTCATCCTTGCTGGTGTAGAGCTTCTTGATCGCAGGGATCATTGCGAAGCACCAGCCGCCGTTCTGCATACGCTCGTAGTTCCACGAGCCCTGAAGGAACTGATGACGGAAGCAAACCTTCTTGCGGTCAGCCTTGGTGAGCTGAATCTTGTTCTCTGCCATATGTATCACTCCCCTCCTACTCGTAATCGTTCAGAATGTCGCCGAGCGGGTCGCCGGAGCCACCGCCCATGCCGCCACCCTGCTTGGCCAGATCCTTAAGGCCAAGGTAGATAAGGGCAAGGGAGATGCCGATGAGGCCAAGGGCGATCAGCGTGAGCTGAGGGATGGCAGCAAGGACAAAGCCGAGGATGAAGAACGGCCAGGTCTCCTTGGTGGCCATCATGTTGATGACCATGGCGTAACCGACGGAAGCGACCATGCCGCCGCCGACAGCCATGCCGCCGGACAGCCAGTCGGGCATAGCGTTAAGCGCGTTGGTAACAGCCTCGGCCGGGATGATGCACAGAAGCACTGCCGGGATGGCGATACGAAGGCCCTGCATGAGGATAGCAGCGTACTGCCAGCGCTCGATGCCGGCGAAGTCGCCCTTCTCGGCGCAACCGTCCATGGCGTGAGCGATAGCGGTAGCCAGGGTACGGCAGATCATGGTCAGGAACAGACCAGCGACCGACAGAGGCACGGCGACGGCGATAGCGGCGGTAACGGCCTTGGCCGAATCAGTGGCGCCACCGTTGAGGGCAAGCACCATGATGATCGAAGAAGCGACCGAGGCCAGGGCGGCGTCAGGCGCGACGGCGGCGCCGACGTTAGCCCAGCCAAGGGCCATCATCTGGAGCGAACCGCCCAGGAGGATGCCCTCCTGAAGGTGACCGGTTACGAGACCGATAAGCGTGCATGCCACGAGCGGCTGATGGAACTGGAACTCATCCAGAATGCCTTCCATACCGGCAAGCAACGCGACAATCGCAACAAGCAGAATAGTGATTGCAGACATGTATCGGACCCTCCTTTACTATGCTTGAGCGGCCAGTTCGGCCTTAGCTTTCTTCAACATGGCGTCGAGATCCTCGGAGGAATCCGAAGGAACCTTGCGGACCTCGAACTTGACGCCCTTGGCCTTGAGGGCCTCGAGAGTCTTAACGTCGTCATCGCCCATAGCGACGGCGTTGGTGACGACGACCTTGCCCTTGGAGTGAGCCATGGAACCGATGTTGACTTCCTTGATGTCGACGCCGGCCTCGATGGCCTTGAGCAGATCCTGCGGGTTCTCGAAGAGCAGCATGGCCTTGGTGTCACCAAAGCGCGTGTCCTTGACGACCTCGGCCATCTTCTTGATGGGCACGACGTTGGCATGGACTCCCGGAGGGGCAGCCTGCTCGATCATGGTCTTGCGGAGCTCGTCGTGAGCAACGCCGTCGGAGACCACGATGATGCGGTTGGGGTTGATCTGCTTGGTCCACGTGGTGGCCACCTGACCATGAAGCAGACGGGTGTCGATACGGACGTGGGCGATCTTGATGTGCCCGTCGCCGATGACCGTTCCCGGAGGGATGGCGCCTGCAGGAGCAGCGGCGGACGCAGCCGGCTTCTTCTCCTCGGGCTCCAGAGACTCGGGCTTGACGCGCACGCCAGCCTTAGCCTCAGTCACGAGATGTTTTGCGATCGCATGTGCAGTGTTCTTTGCGTCAAAGCGCTGCGAATATGCCTCGATGAGCATAGGCAGGTTGACACCGGTGACGATAGCCCAGGAATCGTGGCCCTCGATGAGCCCGCTGATCTGGTTGAACGGCGTACCGCCCCACAGATCAACGAGGAAGAGCACCTGCTCCTGGTCCTCGAAGGAAGCGACTGCTTCCTCGACCTTGGCACGGAAGTCGTCGGGGCCCATGCTCGGCTCGAGCGAGACCACGGCTACAGACGGCTGATCGCCAAAGACCATCGAGCCCGTCTGCTTGATTCCAGCCGCCAAGTCACCATGGCTAGCAAGAACAATACTTACCATCACATAACCTCCTTTTTGTCTACGTATTTCCTACACGACAAAAAAGAGTATAGCCGCAAGTGTGGCAAAATTATAGGAAAAAATGTGAATGGTTGGATTATTTGTTTAAACGTCATGCTTTTGTTACAAGTTGGTTACATCGCTGGTTTTCAGCTATTCCTCGCTAAACATAATTAGTTTGACCATCTTAGAAAACAGATACAGGCACAGCATTCACTAATACCGATTTAAATCGGATAAGAACCTGCTTGACTCTTCGATATTTTGTTTAAACAGACGTGACTTGACTAATTTCGTTAGTTATGCTCTAGCAAACCGTCAAAAAAGAATAGTCATTGGGGACGTTCTTTAATGACTAGTCGTTTAAGAACGTCCCCAATGACTAAGTTAGGCGATGTGGAGGGGGTTGGCGGCGTCGACGGCGTCAGGAGCAGCGGGACCATCAGGGGTAGCGTCTGCCAGGTTCTCGTCGGGGGTCTCGATCTGCTTGATCATGACATCCTGGCCCTGCAGCAGATAAGTCTCGCCGCTACCGCAATGGGGACAGGTCTTTCCGTACTCGACCGTCGCGTAGTCGCGGCCGCACGCCTCGCAATGTGTCACGGCCTCAACGGGCTCCACGATAAGCTCCGAGCCCTCGGTGATAGGCTTTTTATCTGCTGCCCAGCGCCAAGCGTCGAGCAGCAAGTCGGGAACGACGCCCGAGACCTCGCCCAGCAGCAACGTCACGCTCGAAACGCGACGCACGCCATTGGCGCGAGCCACATTCTCAACATCGCGAATGATGTGATAGACGATTCCGAGCTCGTGCATTTTTTCTCCCGCCGTTCTAACGAACGGCGGTCGGCTTGACGCTGCGCGAGCCCCAGACGGGCGATCTGCCTTTCAATCGTCGGGCATGGGCAAAAGCCCTATGCCCTCCTCTTTCAAGGCACCTCGCCACGCCTGGGACTCGCTCGCTGTCCAACCGCTCTCTGCGCCGTTCTCCTGCTTGTTGCGTTTCTTACTACTTCCCAAATTTGATCTTAATGGCACGCTTGAGTGCGTACTTGCCCAGGCTGGGGAGCTTTTGCTCGTATTTGACCATCGTTGAGCACTCGGGGCGGTCGCGATCCAGATGGATGGCGTCAAACGCGCACTTGGTGGTGCACAGGCCACAGCCGATGCACTTGTTGGGGTCGACGATCGAGGCGCCGCAGCCCAGGCAGCGGGCGGTCTCGGCGCGCACCTGCTCTTCGGTAAAGGTCTCGACGTACTCGCTAAACGGCGCGGCCTTCTCGCGCTCGCGGTCCACGTGGGCAACCTCGCGGCTCGCGTTGTCGTAGCTCTCAATCACGACATCGTCGCGGTCGAGCGCGGTGTAGCGGCGCTGGTTGCGGCCGATGGTGAGCGTGGACCCCGGCTGCACAAAGCGATGGATGGACACGGCGGCCTCGTGGCCGGCGGCGATGGCATCGATGGCAAAACTCGGACCGGTGTAGACGTCGCCGCCCACAAAGATGTCTGGCTCGGCGGTCTGGTAGGTCTGAGGATCGGCAAGGGCACCCTGACCGCGGCCAAGCTCCACCTTGGAGCCAGCCAGCAGGTCGCCCCACACAATGGACTGGCCGATGGACATGACCACGCGGTCGGCATCGACGCGGCGCAGGTCGTTCTCGTCGTACTCGGGCGCAAAACGGCCCTCGTCGTCAAAGACACGCGTGCAGCGCTTGAAGGTGATGCCGCGCACATGACCGGCCTCGTCCAGGTGAACCTCCTTGGGGCCCCAACCGCAGCTGATGTGCGCGCCGTCCTCGATGGCCTCGCGACGCTCCTCCTCGCTGGCGGGCATCTGGGCCTCGCTCTCCAGGCAGAACATCTCAACATGCTCAGAGCCCAGACGGCAGGCGTTGCGCGCGACGTCGATAGCCACGTTGCCGCCGCCCACCACGATGGTGCGGCCGGACAGGGTATCGATCTTGCCACTGTTAACCTCGCGCAAGAAGTCGACGGCCACGGTCACATCCTCGGCATCCTCGCCCGGAATACTGGCAAGGCGGCCGCCCTGGCAGCCAATGGCAACGTAGAAGGCCTTAAAGCCCTGCGCGCGCAGCTCGTCGAGCGTCACATCGCGGCCGACCTCCACGCCGTAGCGGAACTCGGCGCCCATCAGGCGAATGACCTCGACCTCGGCCTCGATAACATCCTTCTGCAGCTTAAAGCTGGGAATACCGTAGGTGAGCATGCCGCCCGGGCGCTCGTTCTTCTCGAACACGACGGGCTTGTAGCCCTTCTCGGCCAGGTAGAAGGCGCAGGACAGACCAGCCGGACCGGCGCCGATGATGGCGATCTTCTGATCGAAGCCGCCGGCGCGCGTCGGAGTCACCACGGGCGGGACATAGCGGGTCGCGGCATCCAGATCGCGCTGGGCGATGAACTTCTTGACCTCGTCGATAGCCACGGCGGCGTCCACGCGACCGCGGGTGCAGGCGTCCTCGCAGCGGCGATTGCACACACGGCCACAGATAGCGGGCAGCGGGTTCTCGCGCTTGATGAGCGCAAGGGCCTCGTCATAGCGGCCCTGGGCCGCGAGCTTCAAATAACCCTGAACGGCGACATGCGCAGGGCAGGCCGTCTTGCAGGGCGCCGTGCCGGACTCGTGCGTCTCGATACGGTTGTCGTTGCGGTAGTTGGGTGACCACTTGGTGTGATCCCACTTGGTGGCGTCGGGCAGCTCCTGGCGCGGGTACTCGGGCACACGCCCGCCGGCCTTTTTGCTGCAGAGCTTCTGGCCCAGCTTGGCGGCGCCGGCCGGGCACACCTCAACGCAGCGGCCGCAGGCCACGCACTTGTCCTTCTCGACCTTGGCGACATAGGCCGAGCGCGACAGGTTGGGCGTGTTGAACAGCTGCGAGGTACGCAGGGCGTAGCACACGTTAACGTTGCAGTTGCAGATGGCGAAGATCTTGTTCTCGCCGTCGATGTTGGTGATCTGGTGCACAAAGCCGTTGTCCTCGGCCTGGCGCAAAATGTCGTAGACCTCGTCGCGCGTCACGTAATGGCCGCGGTCGGTCTCGACCACGTAGTCGGCCATATCGCCCACGGCGATGCACCAATCGGCCGGGTCGTCGGCGCAGCCCTCACCCATCACGCGACGGCTCGCGCGGCAGCTGCAGGTGCTAGCGGCATACTTACCCTCGTATTTGTCGAGCCAATGCTCGATATGCTCGATCGGCACCGACGTGCTCGCGGCATCGATGGCCTTCTCGACCGGAATGACGTGCATGCCGATACCGGCGCCTCCGGGCGGCACCATCGGCGTGGCCTTGGACAGCGGTCCCTTGGACGCTTGCTCAAAGAACTTGGCATAGACCGGGTGCTCCTCGAGCTGGCTCACGCGCATGTTGAGGAACTCGGCGGAACCCGGCACCAGCATGGGCAGCACCCACTGCTTGGCGCGCTCGGGATTTTCCCAGTTGTACTCGAGCAGACCCGTGTAGCTCATGTCGTCGAGCATCTTCTCGATATCGGCCTCGGGCATGCCGGTGAGCTTGACCATCTCGGGCAGCGTATAGGGACGGCGCATCTTCATCTTGCAGAGTACCTCGGCCTGCTCGTCGGTTGCGGCCTCGGCAAACGACCAGTACTCGTAGCCCAGCAGCTCGTCGCGATGCAGCAGACGGTTGGTGCAGTGCTCGCACAGCTTGACGATGGCCTCGCGCGGATGCTCCGGCAGCGGCGGCACGAACTCCGCGCCGATATCGGGCTCGGTGTAGCTAATTCCCGGTCCGTTGAGAATCATGGTTGTCCCTTCTCTTGCCGCAGCCCGACGAGGCCGCAGCGCCCCTCTTTTTTGCAGGCCGGACATGCCCCCATGCCGTTCACCCGCCATTAGTTGACATTGTGTCAAAAATAGTATTGACGAACCGTCAACAATATTCAAGACTGTTAGGCGAACGGTCAGGCAAAAGAGGATGGAAGGCGGCAAAACATGGGCGGCAAAACAGCAGATACCTCTGTGGTCGATGCCGTCCCCGCATCCGATAGTGCGGCAAAGCGCCTGACGGGCGACGAACGCCGTCGCGAGATCCTCGATGCCGTGCGCACCGTAAGCTCCGAGCTGGGCGTGTCCCACCTATCGGTATCGGCCGTGACCAAGCGAGCCGGCTGCACGCGTTCATTGTTCTACCACTACTTTGCCGATATGGACGCCGCCGTCACCGCTGTTATGGACGAGGCGATCGACGGCTTTATCTCCGAGCTCGAGCAGTGGAACGCCGGCCGCACGGTTGGCGACATCGAGGGGGCGCTCGACACCGTCGCCCCGCTCTTTAAGCGCCTGGTCGCCAGCGGCCACGAACTGCCGAGCACCCTGACCTCCAGCAGCGGCGCGCTCTACGGCGGCTTTTTGCACAACGTGGTCCAACGCGTGGCGCAGTATATCTGCGACACCACCGTGGTGGATTTTGTCGCCCATCATGAGCTACGCATCGACCATGTCTACGAGACGTTCTACACCCTCATCATGGGGTTGTTGATGTATATCCGCACGCACCCCGATGTGCCCGACGAGACGGTCAAGGAAATCATCGCCTCGACACTCCACATCGAGGGCTATACCGCCAAGTATCCGGAGCGCAAGCCCCAGAACTGACGACATTTGGTCAAACTGCCCGCGATCGGAAGAGGGGCCGCGGGCTTGTGAAAGGAGAGCAGCATGCTGTTCGATGTTTGGGGTAGCGATACCCTTATCCACTGGGCCGGCTGGGCCATGGTCTTTATCGGCCTGATCGTGCTCAACGAGGTCGGCCGCCGCACCAAGCTCGGCGCGGCCATCATCTTTGGCGTGGCTCCGCTGGCCATGACCATCTACTGCGTCGCCATCGCCGTCGGCGTTTCGCAGGGTGCCGAGTGGGCGCTCACCAACCCCACCCATGTGTACCAGAACAGCTGGTTCCACTACGCCAAGGTCTACGCGGCGTTGGCCGGTTGCTGGGGCTTCATCGCCATTAAGTATCAGTGGGGCAAGATCGGCAAGGCGCACTGGTTCCGCGCATGGCCGTTTGTGATCGTCGCCATCAACATCATGATCGCCGTCGTGTCCGACTTCGAGAGCGCCTATCACTTCTTTGTCCTGGGCCAGTCCACTTGGGTCACCTCCGAGGGCGCCACGCAGCTGGCCGGCTGGAACAACGTGTTCAACGGCATCGCCGGTATCATCAACATCTTCTGCATGACCGGTTGGTGGAGCGTCTACGCCTCCGAGGACAAGACCGACATGCTGTGGCCCGACATGACCTGGGTCTACATCATCGCCTACGATATCTGGAACTTCTGCTACACCTACAACTGCCTGCCCACCCACTCCTGGTTCTGCGGCTTTGCGCTGCTGCTGGCGCCCACCGTCGCCGCCTTTATCTGGAACAAGGGCGGCTGGATCCAGAACCGCGCCTTTACGCTTGCTATTTGGTGCATGTTTGCCCAGGTGTTCCCGTACTTCCAGGAGGAGTCCATCTTTGTGACCCACTCCACGCTCGACCCCGGCGCCGCTACCGCGGTCTCGATCGCCGCACTGGTCGCCAACGTCGCCGCGATCATCTACATCGCTTACCGCGCCAAGAAGCTCGGCCGCAATCCCTACAAGCAGGATGTCTTTGAGGGCACCAGCGATTGGGAGAAGGCAACCGCCCGCCGCGCCAAGGTTGATTACGCGCACGCCGAGTAACATGTTGGCCGTTGTTGGCACTTGGGCATAGGCCCGCTCACCAGGCCTTTCAATCCAATGTCTCGCAGAGCCCCCGAAAAGCGTTTCGCTCGCTTTCCGGGGGCTTTTTGTCGTTGCGCCTCTATTCATCTATTCAAAAACACGCGCATATATAAAATCGGATTTCAAATCATGCGGCGGCTCTATGGAGCCCCGTTTTTGGGTACATTGTTGTCCCGATATTGAGCTTGGGGGATATATGAAAGATGAGACGATGGGCCAAGAGGATGCGG
>CABQJK010000025.1 GCA_902464495.1 uncultured Collinsella sp.
TGAGTACATGAACCGACTGGCCAAGACCGCCGAGGAGGTCAAGGACAAGCTCATCGTCATTCCGCGCGTCTACACCAACAAGCCGCGCACCAAGGGCACTGGCTACAAGGGTCTGCTGCACAACCCCGACCCCGAGGCGCCCGATGACCTGCTCGAAGGCGTCAAGGCAATCCGCCACATGCACCTGCGCGTCATCGAGGAGACCGGCTTCTTTACCGCCGATGAGATGCTCTACCCGTCCAACTACCAGTACCTCGTCGACCTGCTGAGCTACGTTGCCGTGGGTGCACGCTCGGTCGAAAACCAGGAGCACCGCCTGGTGTCGAGCGGCATTTCGGTGCCTGTGGGCATGAAGAACCCCACCGCCGGTTCCACCACCGTCATGCTCAACTCCATCTACGCCGCCCAGGCACATCAGAGCTTTATCTTCCGCAACTGGGAGGTTGAGTGCGACGGCAACCCGCTCGCGCACGCCGTCATGCGTGGCTACATCGGTCTCGACGGTCGCACCTACCCCAATTACCACTACGAGCACCTGGAGCGCCTGGCCGAGCGCTATACCGAGCATGCCGGTTACGCCAACCCGGCGGCGGTCATCGACTGCAACCACGACAACTCGGGCAAGCGCCCGCTGGAGCAGTACCGCATTTGCAAGGAGGTGCTCGACAGCTGCCGCCGCAACGAGTCCATCTCCAAGCTGGTCAAGGGCTTTATGATCGAGTCTTACCTTGAGGACGGCAACCAGCCGGTCGATGGCGGTGTCTTTGGTAAGTCGATCACCGACCCGTGCCTGGGCTGGGAAAAGACCGACTACCTCATCCACGAGATCGCGGAGCGGGTTTAGTTACGCGGGCCGCATTTGGACAATCTGACGTTCAACTTCAAGGGCGCGACCAGAAGGTCAGCGCCCTTTCGTTTCACGTCACCTTGTCTCAAATGCGGCCCGCTCGCTGTCCGTCCTCTACCTGCGGCGTTGTCTTACTCCGGATGCGGCAGTTAGGGACGTTCCTTTTCTGCCGGCAGTCTGGGATGTTCCTTGGGGTAGTCATTGGGGACGTTCTTTAATGACTGGTCGTTTAAGAACGTCCCCAACGACTACCCAGAATGAGAGTGGATAATCTCCCGTTTTTGGCCTATACCAGCGCTAAAAGTAGGAGATTATCCACTCTCATCGAGCAAGTGTCCGAAAATCCGCCCTCATTCCTTCTTAGGACCCTCCGTCCCCGAGGATTCGAGGCTCGCCTGCCGAATGGTCGATGCGGCCGTCCTGCGTCCATGTCACACTCAGGGGTGGCCTGACCCAACTTGGAAGGAGCCCCCATGAGCCTTGACAACGTAACTCTGCGTGCCGCCACGCTCGATGACCTGGCCGGCATCGCCGCCATCTACAACCAGCTGTGGTGCAACACGCTGCGCAACCGAGGCGACGTCGAAGCCGCCGATTTCTGTGCGCGCTTTAACATCGCCATGCAGCTGCAGCGCTCCCCCATCGCGCTCGTTGCCGAAGCTGAAGGCCGCATCATCGCCGCTTGCTGCATCGGTATCTTCGAAGACGGCAAACCACGCACCAATCCCACGTGGGAGCCCTGCTACAACGAGATGTTCGTCCAGGCAACCGAGATGGCAAAGACCGCCGATGCCAAGCTCGAAGGCTCGCTCTTTGGCGATAGCCGCGAGAAGGCAACAGCCGACCGCTTTGCCGCCACGGGCAACGAATATGCCCAGGGCCAGCTCAACCTGATCATCATCGTGCCCGAATGGCAGGGCAAGGGGCTCGGCCGTGCGCTCATCGACCTTGCGCGCGCCGAACTCGCCAAAGCCGGGTGCACCAAATTCTTCCTGATGAGCGACTGCAACTCCGACTGGCAGTTCTACGAGCACCTCAACATGAAGCGCATCTTGGAGGATCACAGCCAGGACACCGGCGACGGATTTATCGTCTATATGTACGGAGGCGACACGCAGGATTAACTTGCATGTCGCCTCACGGGCTTTCTACAAGACGGCCCAAACCATCAACCAAGACGAGTCAACAAGGCGCGCTCTCCTCGGCAGCAAGGGCATTCGTGCTGTAACGAGTGGTGGAGATGGCCACGCTTGCACACAACTGTCTCGGATAGATAGCGGTCGAGCAGGCGCGCCCATGTGCGTGCGTCAAGACGCTCCTCCGCCCTGCCATACAGCGATCGACGGAGTGCCTCGCCCATAATGCCGCTAAAATCATCGAGCTCAAGAGCGTACTTTGGGACAACGTATCCGACCAACGTCCCCACAAACGGGCTGTGCCCATTACACACGCAGCTGTTTATCAATGGTGCAGGCGGAATGTCATCGTCGTCCAGGTCAAATATGTCCAAGTCCAGCTCACCAGAAGCGTATGGGTGTATTCCGCGGTTAAGCATCTTAAAGATATGGACCGCGAGTCCAAAGTCATCCGTCTGTGGCGTAAACACGGGGGCATTCGTGGACGCTGCCAAGCTCTCGAAATCGCTGATGCCGGCTATCTCCATGAGTTGAAGCACCTCGGGGGCAATATAGCCGGGAGCGGCGCACGCAGTCCTATGTGTCACATCCGAAAGCGTAAAGCTATACGAGCGCCTTGATGGTATCCATGCCCGCATGCGCCGAAGCCTCGCAACCCTTCTGCCCGTTGAGCACGCACTCGAGCAGCGTATCGTATGCGCGCTGGGCTTCGGGGGCCAGGTACGCCCTGTTAAACATGCCCTCGGGTCGCACGTTTCCCTTCGAGTCGATCATATAAGGCCCCAATCTGTTTGGTTTCCCCAGATTGTGTGCCCGCACACCCAAGCCGCACGGCCCGCCGTTCAGCTGAAACCACCACACAAAAAGTCCGCCGACCATTGAAGTCGGCGGACTTTCGCGTGCGGACAATCAAGCACTGTTCACCATGGAACTGCTATTTACAGCGCGCCTTGGGCTGCTGCTGGGTGATGCAGTGGATGTTGCCGCCACCATAGATGACCTCGCGCGTCATGATGCCGATGACCTCGCGATCCGGATAGGCGGCTTGGATATCCTTGAGTGCCTGGGCATCGTTGGGGTCGCCAAACTGTGGCACCAGCACCGCCCCGTTGATGGGCAAGAAGTTGAGGTAGCTGGGCTCAAAGGCGTCCTCGGGAGTACGCGGCAGCACACCCTCGACCGGATCGATGGTCGATGCCTCCTCCTCGGTCATATATACCGAGGTCGCAGGCATAATCACCTTGTGGATCTTGAGCTTGCGGCCACGGGCATCCGTCGTCTCGGAAAGCGTCTTATGCGCCTCTTGGCACTCCTTGTAGAACTTATGGTTGGGATCATCGGTCCACATGCAG
Source organism: uncultured Collinsella sp. (assembly GCA_902464495.1). GTDB lineage: Bacteria > Actinomycetota > Coriobacteriia > Coriobacteriales > Coriobacteriaceae > Collinsella. Next base: position 3,336 of record CABQJK010000025.1, read on the forward strand.
CAGACCTCGCCGGGCGCACTAAAGCATGCGACGTCGTCCACGTGCCCGTTGGTCTCAAACGGGTCGATGCCATCCTTGATCCAAATGACCTTCTCGATGCCCAGGTACTCGGCAAGCTTCTCCTCGATCTGCTCCTTGGTGTACTGGGGGTTGCGGTCCTCATTGAGCAGGCACATCTCGGTGGTCACCACGGTGCCCTGGCCGTCGCAGTTAAACGAGCCACCCTCGAGGATATAATCCTCGGGACGATAGCGGTTAACCTGCTCGAGCTGTGCCACCTGCAGGCCAATGGAAGCGTCCTTGTCCCACGGGAAATACAGGCCGTCAATGAAACCGCCGTAAGCATTAAAGTGGAAGTGCGAAAGAGCAACCTCACCATTGTCATTAACAAGGAACGCCGGGCCGGGGTCGCGAATCCAGCTGTCGTTGTACTCCATGTGGATAACGCGCACGTTCTCAACGCCATCGAAGATCTCACACACCGCAGGGAAATCCTCGGCATTGACACCAACGGTGATGGGTTGGAAGCGCGCAACGGTCTTAATAATCTCGGTGAAGACCTTTTGCGCCGGCTTGGCACCGCAGCGCCACACATCCGAACGATGCGGCCACAAAATCCAGGTGCGCTCCTGCTCCTCGTACTCGCCGGGCATATAGAACCCGTCCTTCTTAGGTGTGGACTCACTCTCGTAGATGGTCTTCATTTCAAGCTCCTAAATCTCGGTGCTTTTGCTTGACGAGACCATGATGCGGCCGCACCGAGATGTTCTCAATGGTCCCTCGAGCCCCTTTCAGCGACCGACGGTATACCATTCGCTGACCTAAAGTTCTATTCAGGCCGAGAACATGACATACTGGGTTCCACAATGGAAAGGATGCCCTATGCCCCCATGCAATAAACAGCAGACTATTGAGTTGGACAGTACGACCTGGACTGCTCTCAACGAGCTCGCGCTTGCAATCCACGCATCACACGGTGTCGATAAGCTGCAAAAGGAGACCCTCGAGGGAACGACAGGGCTCGTTCCCCATCTGATCGCCATGTTCGACCTGATCGAGGCGGCGGGCAGTGATGCCCCACGCTACGTCCACCCCGCAAGCAGCGGAATGGACGACCGCGCACTGAGCGACTACTACAACCGCTACGCCGCGATGGACTATACAACATGGAGCTTTGACTTACATAAGGTCGGCGTCTACCGCGACCTCGACCTCGTCGACGTCGAGCGACGCGATGCCACGCCCATCTATCGCAAATGGATGGAACCGCAGGGCGTCTACTTTGGCTGTACGGCCACGCTCGCGCACAACGACAGCCCGCTAGGAAGCATCACCCTGTTTCGTGAACGCACGGCCGGAGACTTCACCGACACCGAGCTCGCAATCCTGCTCGAAGTTGCTCGGCACGCGAGCCTCGCGCTCGCCAACCTCTATCCTCGGGGCATTAAACTCACCCAGACAGAAGACACAAACCAGCTAAATGCTTTCATTACAGAACACAATATCCAACCGCGCGAAGCCGAAGTCATGCGGCTCATGCTCGACGGCAAAACGAACAAACAGATGGCAAACGAGCTATTCATAAGCGAGTCAACCGTCAAGAAGCATGTCAACGCCATCTATCGCAAGCTCGGCGTCAGCAACCGCCTGGGCCTCATGACTGCCACGCAAAACATCCCGCGATAAAAAAGGGCGCCCTCCATGCAGAGAACGCCCTTTGATTTCGCCATTTGAATTAGTGTCGGCTCTGGCTCAAAGAGTAGACAGGTTTATTTTGGCAGGTTTTATCTGGGCAAATGTCAGCCGCCGCGAGGGAGCTGCCTTCCCTCGCGGCGGTCTTCTAGCAGAAAAACCAAGTGAGTAGGCTTTTTGCAGGAGGTCAAGCACGCCCCAAAACGCCACAGCTCTGACCTGCGGTTTTATTGAGTATTTGTTGCGATGTGCTCGGCATATCCAAATAAGTCTACTCACTTGCATCTGCCCATCCCCTTTGTGGTGGTTTGGAGCTCTCCTCGGCGGAATGCTAGACTGGCGGCGTATACATTCGCGCCAAAACACGGGTCGCATGCAAGAAAGGAGATGCCATGGCGCCTATCGCACCGCTCAAGATGCTCGTCGCTCCTGCCGCCAAGACCATCGCCCGCCTGAGCGACTCACTCACCTACGAAGATATCCCCTGCGTCGTCGAATCACGCGAGGACAGCTGCCCCTACCTGGGCCACGTCCCCTACTTTGCACCCAAGCTCACATCTGATCCCGAGCAGCGTGAGCAGTAATCCAAGATGCATCTAGCACCGCACAACTCGCGGCGCTACTGTTTTGGTGCAAAGCGACCTGTCCCCCTTGCGCCAACGCCGGGATTGTCGATGCTGCGGCCGCGGCGCGATATGAGGCGCGAAACCTCGCCCAGCAACACGCCGATCACCACACCCATGAGGATCGGCAACTTTGACATCTCGGCGGGCGAGCTGTTAAGCGGCACGGTTGTCGCAACAATCGAAAGCACGAGTTCTACCACCGGCACCGCAAGCGCTACCGCAAGCACCTTGCCCTCGAAGGGCGCGCGGAATACACGGGGGCGGTCGTCGTATTTACGCAGGCGCCAAAACGCCGGGAACATCGGGATATAGCTCATGAGCAGAAAGACGACGTTCATCGAGAAGAAGACCCAAAAGACGTCGGAACCTTCGCCCAGCGGAATCTGAAGTAGCAGCACCAAGCTGGCAAAACAACCGTTAATGAGTGCTGAGCCGTTGGGCATGCCGGTCTTCTTGGACACCAGCGCAAAGGGACGCGGCATGTTGCCATGGCGCGCGGCATAGCTCGCCACGTTGTTGACGCCAAAGCTCCAACAGATCATGTTGGCAAACAGCGTTACCAGAAAGGCCACGCCCACGACCATCGTCAGCGGGTGAGCGCGCCCCACCATGGCGGCAACCGCGTCCACAATGCCCGAATCGAGTGAAAGCTGCTCGGTGGGAACCGCGGCTCCAATACCGATGCCACAGATAATGTAGATCGCCGCGATGGCAACGCCACCGGCGATAACCGCCTTGGGGATATCGCGCGATGGGTTCTTCATCGTACTGGCAAAGGTCGCAACCACCTCAAAGCCCATAAAGTTGAATAGGATGATTGAAAGATACGTCAGTGAGTTAGTGTCTCCCAGATCGGGGACAAATGTCTTAAACGACATATCGTTGGCAAAGCCGTTGTTGCAGGCAAACCAGATGCCGATGATTCCCACCACGGCGGTAATGAGCACCTTGATGACGGCGCCGCCATCCATGACCCAATCGGCCTCGGCCACCGGCTGCATTGCCATGACCGTGACGCCCCACACAAAGGCAAGCTCGATGGCAATTCGGACCCCAAGCGAAAATTCGATGCCCCATACCGCATTGATGACACTGGGGAACATGCAGGCGATACTTGCCACCCACAGTGGAAAGTTGACCCAATAGCACCAGGAGCAGCGGGCGCCCCAACGGTCGCCCAAGCCCAGGCGAACCCAATCGTACAGGCCGCCCTCGGAATCGAACGCCGTACCGAGCTCGGCCACCACCAGGCCATAGGGAAGCAAAAACGTAATGATGAGGAAGATCCACCAGAAGAACTGCACGTTACCCATGGCAGATGCCGGAGCGGCCGCCTCGATGGTAAAGACAACGCAGATAACCGAGAGGATGACCTCGAACAGGGAGAACTTTTTACCTGCCACGACACGCTCCCCCTACAGCAAAAAGGATGGCATCTGTACCGAAGGCGCAGCCCAAGGTAGGGTTGCAGGCCGCGTCACCGGTGCAGGTGCCATCCCAAAGAGAAGAGAGGATGCAATTGTTGGACCAACGCTCGCGGAACAGGCGCGTGTAGATAACGATACGCTGGTACATAGATACTCCGATCAAAACGGTCGCGTTTGCGCCCGGAAACTTTCGGCAATTGGGTACGCGTCTGACCTGGGATATTCAAGCGAACAATTGGCCTAACCCGCAATAAATCCCAGATCAGACGCGTACTCAATCAAAGAGGCGGGCACTCCGAAGTGGAGGCAACGGAGTGCCCAAAGAAAAACCCAGCCGACCAAGACATCGAATAAACCGACCATCAATGCCCCGAGATGGTCCGATTCACCGACCGTCCGATTGATCGGCTGGGTTCCCGAAGCATCACGGCTCAGGAAGCCAGACGATTAAGCGTCTGCGTGATTGGCTGGGTTTCCGAGGTGCGGCAGATTGCCCTGAAAGAGGAGGGCATAGACCTTAAGGGTCATGCCCGACGATTGAAGGGCAAGGTGCCGTGCCTCGGGAAGACAGACAATTACGCGGACGGCTCCTGCTGAGTAATGCAGTGGATGTTGCCGCCACCGAAGACGACCTGCTCGGACTGAACGCCGACGCACTTGTAGACGCCCTCGCCCCAGACCTCGTCGTAGATCTTCTGGAGCGTGTCGACGGCCAGCTGGTCGTTCTCGTCGCCGTACTGCGGGACGATAACGCCGTGGTTGGTCACGAGGTAGTTCATGTAGGAGGCGATCAGCGGCTCGTCGGGGACGCGCGGCTCGGCGTTCTCGTCGGCGTCGATGGTGTCGCAGGAAGCCTGGTCCATGAACAGCGGGTTCACGGGCATGCAGAGCTTGTAGACCTTCATCTTGCGGCCCTTGGCGTCGACGGCGTTGGAGAGGGTCTCGTAGGCAGCGTGGCACTGCTCGTAGAACGGATACTCGGGATCGTCGGTCCAAATGCAGGCCATGACGCCCGGCGCGATGAACGTGGCGACGTCGTCGATATGGCCGTTGGTCTCCTCGGGGTCGATGCCCTCCTTGACCCAGATGACCTTCTCGACACCCAGGTAATCCTTGAGGTGCTCGTCCATGTAGGCGCGGAGCTCCTCGCTCCAGGGCTCAAACTTCTTGTGGTACTTGGGCCAGATGGACTCGGGATCCTCTTCCTCCTCGAGCACCGCAGAGCAGGTGCGGCCCGGGGAAAGCAGGCACTGGTCGGTCACGACAAGGGTGCCCTCGCCGTCGACGGTGATGGAGCCGCCCTCGAGGATCATGTCGTCGGGACGATAGCGGCGGCAGCCGGAGAGCTCAGCCATCTTGAGGGCGATCTGCTCGTCCTTGTCCCACGGGAAGTACAGGCCGTCGACGAGGCCGCCGTAGGCGTTGAAGTGCCAGTGGTTGGCGCGCTTCTCGCCCTTGCCGTTGATGACGTAGGTGGCGGCGGTGTCGCGGAACCAGGCGTCGTCGGTGGTCATCTCGATGACGGTGACGTTCTCGTCGTTCTCGAAGACGGCCTTGCAGTTGGCGTAGTCGACCTGGTTGGCGCACATATAGACCGGGGTGAACTCGGAGATGGCGCGGGCGATGGCGGCATACTGCTTCTGAGCCGGCTTGGCGCCGTGGGCCCAGGTGTCGGTGCGGTGGGGCCAGCCCATCCACACGCGATCCTGCGGGGCGAACTCAGCGGGCATAAAGAAGCCGTCGGCCTTGGGGGTGGACTCGGACTCGGTGATCGTACGCATAAGATTTCCTCCAAATCGAACGATCGCTTGCTGCGGGCGGGTTACCCGCAGCCTAAAACCAAGAGATGGTAGGCGCCCGTTCCCCGGCAAAGGTCGGGGCGCCCGGTACCGGTTTTCACGGAATCGCACCGGCAAGCGACGACGTAACCAAGTGCGCGGAGACAAAACGCACGAAGGATACGGAAGAGAGATTGGGGTGGGCGGTGGTTACCGGAGCTATCGCTCACACCCACCCCGGGGGAATGGTTAGAAGATGATGAGGGTTGGAGCCCCAGAACCGGGTGCTCTAGTTCTCCTCGGCCTCGGCGGCCTCCTCAGCGAGACGCTGGGCTGCGAGCTCAGGGGTCAGACCCTTGTACTCTTCCTTGCGGCCCTTAGCGCTGACGACGCGGACGACCTCGCCGATGAGCACGAGCACGATGAAGATAACGATCATCGGGAGCTTGTCGCCAATTTCAGCGGCGGAGAACGGCACCAGCGTTGCAACGATGGCCAGGACCAGCTCGATGCAGGGGATGGCCAGCATGACCTTCATCATGGCGCCCTTAAACGGGAACGTGAAGATACGCTCGCGGTTGGGGTCGTTCTTACGAAGGTTGAGGAACGCCGGGAACATCGGGATGTAGGTCAGCAGCAGGAAGACGACGGAGGTGCCGAAGAGCATCCAGAAGACACCGTTGGAGATGGCGTCGATGGGAACGAGCTGCAGGCACAGCACCAGGGAGGCAACGACGGCGTTGACCAGGTTGGCGCCGTTGGGCATGTCGTCATCCGAGATCATCGAGGCGAAGACCTTGGGCATGTTGCCGTGCTCGGCAGCGTAGCGAGCAACGGAGTTAACGCCGAAGGACCAAGCGGCCATGTTGGCGAACAGGGTGATCAGGAAGGCGATGCAGATGACCTTAAAGATCATGGAGTCGCCCACCATGGTCTGGACTGCGACGATCATGCCGTAGTCGGGGTCGATGGAATCGGCCGGCACCGCAGCGCCGATGCCAAAGCCAGCGAACAGGTAGATCACGGCGATGGACAGGCCACCGACGATGATAGCCTTGGGGATATCGCGAGCGGGATCGGCCATGTCGTCGGTCATGGTGCAGATGACCTCGAAGCCCATGAAGTTAAAGATGATGATCGACAGGTAGCCGAGAGCGTTGGTGTTGGTGAGCTCGGGCAGGAAGGTGGCAGCGGACATGTCGTTCGCAAAACCGTTCTCCATGGCATACCAAATGCCCAAAGCGCCAACGATAACGGCGACGGCGACCTTGATGATGGCGCCACCGTTAAGGACCCACTCGGAGTCGGCCGCCTTGGAGCGACCCATGAGGTAGACGATCCACACAAAGGCAAGATCGATACCCATCTTGGCGATCAAGTTGAACTCGACGCCAAAGACCATGCCCAAAATGTCGGGGAACATGGTAGCCAGCGAGGCGATCCACAGCGGGTAGTTGACCCAGTAGTAGTACGAGATGCGGGCGCCCCATTTGTCGCCCAGGCCATCGCGTACCCAGTCGTAAATGCCGCCCTCGCCGTCATAGGTGGTACCGAGCTCGGCGACAACCATGCCGTAGGGAAGCAGGAAGGTCAGGATCAGGAAGATCCACCAGAAGAACTGCTGGTTGCCAATGGCAGCAGCAGGAGCGGCGGCCTCGCAAACGAAGACGACGCAGATGATGGTCGAAATGACCGTCAAGAAGGAAAGCTTTTTCTTTCCGTCGCTCATGATGAGCTCCTTCGCTCAGTCTTGGACAGATCCGAGGCCCTAAGGTATTAAGGCAATTGCTTGGGCCTCGGTGAGCGGGCGACAGGAGACGAGCATCCGCCGCCCGCAAACGTGCTTTTAGAAGCCTTGAGGCTTAGAGCTGCTCGAGAGCCTCGAGAGCGGCGTGGAGCTCAGCCTTGGCGGAGTACTCGACGCCCTCGTCGTTGAGCGGGGTGCGCTTGCCCAGGGCGGCAAGGAGAGCACGGATGGAGTGCTTGCGGTTCTCGGCCTCGACCCAGCACAGGGAGCGCTCGGGATCGTCCATGACCTCGTCGACGACCTCCTCGTTGCGGGTGGCCGGCAGGCAGTGCATGAACTTGGAGTTGGGACCGGCGAAGTTCATCATGTCCATGGTGACCTGATACTTGGGATAGAACACGTCCATGTAGTTCTCGCCCGAGACCTCCTCGTCGTACAGGCCATACCACACGTCGGTGTAGATGAAGTCGGCGCCCTTGATGCACTCGATGTCGTCGGAGATGACGACCGAGCCGCCGGAGACCTTGCAGTTCTCCTCGGCAATGGCCATCATCTGCTTGCCGAACTCGGCGCGCTCCTCGACGGTGCCGACGTGCAGGCCGCCGTCGGGGATCTGGTGGCCCTTAGGTCCAAACTGGACGAACTTCATGCCGACCTTGGAGGCGATGAACATGAGGGAGACGCAGACCTGGGTGGCGTCGCCGATGAAGGCCAGGGTGCAGTCCTCGATCTTCTTGCCCTCGGGGAGGTTCTCGAGCATGGTCATGAGGTCGCCCATCTCCTGCGTGGGGTGGTTGAACTCGGACATGCCGTTGATGACGGGCACAGCAGAGCCCTCGGCGAGGCCGACGACGTCCTTGTGACGGTCAACGCGAGCCATCATGATGTCGAGCAGCGAGCCCATAACGCGAGCGGTGTCGCCCAGGGACTCGTGACCGCCGAGCTGGATGGTGCCAGGGCCATAGAACTGAGCATGGCCGCCGAGGTCGGTCATAGCGGTCTCGAAGGAAAGACGAGTGCGGGTGGAGACCTGCTGGAAGATCATGCCAAGGCTCTTGTTGCGGAGCAGGTGCGGATAATAACCGTCAACCTTGATGGCCTTCTTCATTGCCAGGCCAAGATCCTCGATAGCCAGGATCTGCTCTTTGGTGAAGTCGTTGGTGTCGATGAAATCCTTAGGCAGTGCCATGTCGATTTCCTTTCCGCCGGTCTTGCCGACTATTACTATGAGGCGCTCGAACATCACGCCTCGTGTTGACAAGACCATCATTCACCCGTATGCAATTTTTACCTAGTTTATTCGGGATTAAAGACCGTTCACGGAGTTACACCCCCTCTAAACCAATATAAACCCGCAGGTCAAGAGTTTACAGGGGGTTTACCATCTAGAACCGCGAACGGTATACGGCTATGCTGTATCTCGGCGCCTAATCCGCAATGAAACGAAGGGTTGAGACGTCTATATCCCACAAGGTATACAGAGCTCGGCCATAGAATAAATGAGATGGGACGGTGGCAGATGAACACCCTGATGTTCTTCTATACCCTAGCGATACTCGTGATCTGTATTGTGACGGCGGTGCTCTCGCTTGCCGCCTATGCCTCATCTCGTCGACGCTTCTTTATCTATGGCAGCGGCGTATTTATCTGCTATGCCATCGAGATGACCGAGATTTTCTTTTTTGAATACACGCTGCAAAACCAGAGTTTTCCAGCCAGCGACTATTACTCAATTACCATGCCTGTGTTGCGGACCTTTGTGGCGACCGCTTCGCAGGCTTTTATTTGGCTCATTGCCATGGATTTGCTCGACAAGCATTCAAAAAAGCAGTTTGTCATTCCCGTCGCAACGTTCTTGCTGAGCGAGCTGCTGATTATCGTCGCTGTCCCCTACGGCCCCATTCATCAATGGCTCTACTACACGATGCGTCAGGTATTCCTTGTTTTCGTGGGGCTATATATCTTTTGGACGGCACGCAAGAGCACGCAAGTCGAGCTGAAGGCACGCGTTAACAACCAACGAAAGCACCTGATTATCGGCGCTATTCTGGTCGGTTGCATCGTTGCCGAGGATTTCTACAACATTCTGATTGTCCCCATGAGTCTGGCGCCCTCTTGGCTGCAACTATATCTGTCCGAGCGCAACTTTAGCGAAAACGTCTTTGCCTGCTACTTTGCGATTCTGCTGATCATCTACTCCTACCACGTGCTTTCAATCCGCATGCAGGAGGCGCCCGAGGAAAAGAACGTCAGTGATCTTGATCGACACATCGAAGAGCAGATGCCCTTCTATCGCAACGCCTACAAGCTCTCCAACCGTGAGACCGAAGTTATGCGTCTGGTCGTACTGGGCAAATCGAACCAAGAGATCGCTGACGAGCTATTCCTTGCCGTGGGCACCGTCAAGACCCACATCCACAACATCCTGGTCAAAACCGAACAGCAAAACCGCACGACGCTCATCCTCCACTTTTGGAAGCGATAACCTGCCAAAAAGGGACAAGTTTATTTAGGTAGGTTTTATCTGGGCAAACGCCAAAAACCGCCGCGAGGGAGCTACTTTCCCTCGCGGCGGTTTTCTAGCAGTAAAACCAAGTGAGTAGGCTTTTGGCGGGATGCCGGGCACACCTCAAAACGCCACAGCCCTGACCTGCGATTTTATTGAGCACTTGCCGCGATGTGCTCGACAGATCCAAAAAAGTCTACTCACTTGGCCTTGAGACTCATCAGTCAGACAAAAAAACGCCGCGAAGGGGGGCTGGACTCCCTTCGCGGCGGTTATTCGCTCTGATTTTGCGACGGTTTTGCCCGCTTGTTACTCGCTGTAGCGGGTGGCGATGGCGGCTTGTACCATGCCGGTGCTCATGAGGTACGTTACCAAGAAGTAGCCGCCGTAGGCCGCCAGGAAAATCGCGCAGGTGAGGCCCACGGTGCCGGCGATGCTCATATCGCCGAATACGCTCACCAGCTCGATGATCACCTTGAGCGCCACAAAGGAGTGCGCCAAGCCCACTGCCAGCGGGAACAGGAAGAACACCGCTTGCTGCGCCATCACCGAATGCCGGATCTGGCGGTCGTCACAGCCGATCTGTGCCAGCACACGATAGCTGCGGCTGCCGTCGGCCACATTGGAGAGCTGCTGGATCGACAGTATCGCCGCGCACGCAACGACCAGTACAAAGCCAATGTAGATGGCCAGATAGCTAATCATTCCGTTCATCTGCGCTGCTTGCGTGTACATCTCGGAACGCGTGATGAAGACTCCCCACGACCCCGGCTCCTTGCCGTCAACGAGCAGATTGTCGAGCAAGGTGTATTTAATGCTCTCGTCTGCCTCGGTCGTATCCATACCCTGTTTGTAATTAACGAGCAGATTACTGGAATACGGTTGCAGATTAAGCTGGGACAGCAGCTCATCGGCTACGACCACGGTACCGGGATTGCTGCCCATCGCCGAGTTGGCGATGGCCGCCGTGTCCTCGTCCGACTTATCGGTTGCGGGCTTGAGCGTATGCCCGCCCAAGGTTAGGGCATGGCCGCCAGCCATATACTTGGTGTACAGGTCGCCCAGCTCACCGCCCATATCACACGTGAGCAGATACTGGTCGCGGCCAATGCTCACCGGCTCCTCGCCCATCATCTGGCGCAGTTTGTTGTACTGGCTCGCCGGCGTCACATACAGACCCATCGCATCGGCGTTGCTTCCCTCGAGCGCCTTGGGAAGCTTTTCGCCCATGGCCTTGCACATCTCACCCGCCACCACCGAGGGGCCCGAGCCGCCAAGCGGATAACTCAGATACGAATCGATCTGCACATGCTCACCGGCAACATCGGCGATATTGACCTTCTTGCCGGTCTCGTCGTTGTTGTCCGCCGACTTGCCCTTAATACCATCTGCAACGTTATCGGGATCTTTACGATCGCCATGCCATGCAGCGTACAAATCGACCGTTGCATCGGCCAGCACCATGCGATCGGCCTCAGACGGATTGACATACTCCTTGTAGTAGTCGAGCGTTTCGGGCGTGTAATAGACATACGTCTGAGACACGTCAACAGGGTTATAGCGCTCCAGATTCTCGTTCATCACGTTGGCAATCGACATACCGCAGGTCACCGAGGTAATGGCCAAAAACAGAATCATCGCGATGACGCCCATCGAAAAGCACACCGTATTGACCTTGGCCGAAAGCTGACGCACGGTAAACATATTGAGGCCGCGCCAATACACGCTGCGCAGGCTCTGCAACAGCTTGATAAGCATGCCCGAGAGTCCCCAGAACAGGGCAAAGGTGCCCACTGTAACCATAGCGGTCGTAATGCCGAACTGACTCATGGCCTCTTGCAGCTTGCTGTCCGTCGCGGTTAGCGGGAGCCCATCACGTAGCAGACGGTAATAGGCCACGCCCACAAGCGCCACGCCCACGGCAAAGATGGCAATCGCGATCCAGGGGTTGCGTGTCTTGATGCTCTCGTTGCGACGCTCGGCACCCATAAGCTCGATGAGCTTAGTGCGACGAACGGCGCGCAGGTTCAGCAGTAACGTGAGTACGAACATCACGAGCATGCAGGCAAGGGTCAGGTTGAACGCATGCACTGAGAAGAAGAAGTGAAAATTGGCGATCTGTGTCTTAAAGAGCGAGGCCGTAAAGAATGTCATGAGCTGGGAAAGTCCCACACCCAGCACAATGCCGGCGACAAAGGCCACGACCGAGACGATCACCGTCTCGAGCGCCATGATCGTGGCGACGCGCCCGCGGCCCATGCCGAGCACCTGGTACAGGCCAAACTCCTTTTTGCGGCGTTTCATGATGAAGTTATTGGCGTACACCATCAAAAAGGCCATGACACCGGCCAAAAAGTACGTCAGGTAGCCGAGCATGCTGCCCATAACCTGCGCCAAGCCCTCTTCATCGATGCCGGCGATGTCGACCTGCATCGAAATGGTGTTAAAGGCATAGAAGACCGTGACGCCCAGGGTGAGCGTCAAAAGGTAGACGAGGTAGTCGCGGCCGGCGCGGCGGACGTTGCCCCAAGCGAGTTTACAGAGCATCGGAGCCCTCACCGCCCATCATGGCAACGACCTCCATAATGCGGTCGAAGAACTCTCGGCGGTCGGTGTCGCCGCGGCGCAGCTCGGTGAAGATCTTGCCGTCACGAATAAACAGCACACGGCTCGTATAGCTGGCGGCAAAGCTGTCGTGCGTGACCATGAGCACCGTGGCGCGCAGGCGGCGATTCAGGGCCTCCAGGCTCTCGAGCAGCAGACGGGCGCTCTTGGAATCGAGGGCGCCGGTGGGCTCGTCGGCCATGATCATGGTGGGGTCAGTGACGAGCGCGCGAGCCGCGGCAACGCGCTGCTGCTGACCGCCGGACATCTGGTAGGGGTACTTGTCGAGCACCTGGCTAATAGACAGGCGCGCTGCCACATCCTGCACGCGGGTCGAGATCTCTGCCGAGTTTGTGCGGGCGATGGTGAGCGGCAGGGCGATGTTCTCGCGTGCCGTGAGCGTATCGAGCAGGTTGGAATCCTGGAAGATAAAGCCGAGCTCCTCGCGGCGGAACTGCGAAAGCTTGGCCTGCTTCATGCGCGTCACGTCCTGGCCGTTGATGCGGATCGTGCCGCTCGTGGCGCTATCGATGGTCGACACGCAGTTGAGCAACGTCGACTTGCCCGAGCCCGAAGCGCCCATGATGCCAACGAATTCGCCGCGATTGACGGTAAAGCTGACGTCGTTGAGCGCACGGGTCACGTTGCCCAGCGCTCCATATACCTTTTCGAGATGCGCGACCTCCAGTACCGGGGCCGCCATGTGCGTGGTTTGCATACCGAGTCCTTTCTTGCGATTAGTCTACGGCATCTATAGTCGCAAGAAGCCGAGTCGGCTACCATCGATATGGCTTACGCTTGCCTTACCGTTGTGTAAGGTACGGGTAGCTAGCCTGTCACTTGTTGATGTTGAGAGAGGACTCCTGTTGAAGACTGTTCATGTTGCCGCTGGGATCATTCGCAAGGAAGGATCTGACGAGCTGCTTGCCGTGCAGCGCGGCTATGGCGACATGCAGGGACTTTGGGAGTTCCCAGGCGGCAAGCTCATGCGCGGCGAGACGCCCGAGGACGCCGTGCGCCGCGAGCTCATGGAAGAGCTGCAGGTGAAGGTCACCAACCTGCGTGACTTCTACACCGTTGAGTACGACTACCCCGATTTCCATCTCTCCATGGAGTGCTACTACTGCTCGCTGGCAACCGATTCTGATGAGCCGCAAAAGCATGACCGTCAGCTCGATATTCGCTGGATTCCGCGCACCTCACTTGCCACCGTTGAGTGGATGCCCGCCGACAAAGGGCTTATCGATGCTCTGATTGAGTTGAAGCAAGACCGGCTTGAGGCAAGCTCCGCTGATGACGCCGCGCCCAACACAGCCGACAAAACCACCGCCAAACCCAAGCGCGCACCTAAGCGCCGGAGCAAAAAACGCCCCAGACCAGGTCTGCTCGACGGCATCGATACCTCGGACCTTTCCGCCGACGAGCGCGAACTGGTCCGCCGTCGCGCCGCTATAAAAAAGTCCATGAAGGGCAACAAACGCGCCAACACCAAGCCCGAGCTGCTCGTTCGCCAGCGCCTACGGGCCGCCGGCCTCACGGGCTATCGTTTGGAATGGAAGGTGCCCGGCAAGCCCGACATCGCCTTTCCCGGGCGCAAGATCGCCATCTTCGTCAACGGCTGCTTTTGGCACCGCTGCCCCAAGTGCAACCCGAGCCAGCCCAAGCGCAATGTTGATTTTTGGGAGGCAAAGTTCCGTCGCAACGTCGAGCGCGACCGCGCTGCCGTGGCGGCACTCACTCAAATGGGCTGGACACCCATAACCATCTGGGAATGCGAGCTCAAAAAAGACCGCATCGACGCCACGATGGAAAAGGTCATCGAGCAGGTGCGCGCCGCAGAGCTGCAGCGCTAACAGCGTGCATTCACACGCTCCGTACGTCCGCGCCACATCCACGTCACAAACCTTAGAAAGCCCTTAAGCCCAAAACCTTTCAAGAGTGTTACTCGATACCTCTGACCTGCAGTTTCATCGTAACACCAAACCAGGTTAAGCCTTTCTTTAGCGCTTCTTTGCGGCAGCCGCGGCATAATACTGCCAACGCACGGGACCTAGCAGCACACCCCGTGCGCAACCTTTTGGTGGACATCGAGGAGGCCGCATAAGCATGCATTCTTCCAATGACGCAGCACAGCAGCCATCCCTAAAACATGCAGACCTTTTCTCCTTCCCCCCGACACAGAGAAACAGCCTCCTCGACTCCCCCACCACAAAAGCCAAACGCTCAACCGACCAGAGCCTCAACTTGCGAGCATCCTTCGATAAGCTCCAAGCATCCCTAGACAAAACCTTCCCCAACCAAGCCCGGGCATACTAGCCCCTCATCAACAAAGCGCCCAGCGCGCCCCGCCCTTTCCGCCCCAACGCCACAAGGGCGATTGAGCAGGACGGCTTGGGCGGGTCCCCGTACTTAGTTTCCAAAATCATTCCGCAGCGCGAAGGCCCCCGTTGCCAACGCTTCATAGAAGCGAGGCAACGGGGGCCTTCATGCGCGAGGACGTTTTGGAAACTAAGTACGGGGACCCGCCCAAGCCGTCCGGTGGGATCAGAGTACCCTTGCTGTTACTCTGCTTTGCCCACAGAGTTGAGGTTGGTCATGCGAATCTTAACCAGCTCGGTGATCTCACGCATACCCTCCTTAGCCGGCTTCTTGGGGTCGAAGCAGGCGGGGTTCTCGGCCATGTAGGCCATGAAGCCCTTGGTGTAGGCCTGACGCAGCTCGGTGGCGTAGTTAACCTTGCAGATGCCGTTCTTCACAGCCTCGGCAACCTGCTCATCGGGCACACCGGAGGTGCCGTGCAGAACCAGCGGCACGTCGACGGCGTCGCGGATAGCCTTGACCACGGACTGCTCGATGTGCGGATCGCTCGTGTACACACCGTGGCTGGTGCCAACGCCAATTGCGAGGGAGGTGCAGCCAGTGCGCTCGACGAACTCCTTGGCCTCAGCAGGATCGGTGTAGGGGCTCTCGCCCTCAACCGCGGGACCGTCGTCCTCCTTGCCGCCAACCTTACCGAGCTCGGCCTCGACGGGCACGCCCATGGCGCGGCCAGCATCGGCGACGGACTTGGTCAGAGCGATGTTGTCCTCGAAAGACTCGTGCGAACCGTCGATCATGACGGAGGTGTAGCCCGTGCGGAAAGCCTGCATGCAGCGGTCATAGCCATCGCCGTGATCGAGGTGCAGGGCAACGGGCACGGAAGCGCGCTCGGCAGCGGCCTTGACCATGCCGTAGAAGTAGTCCAGACCAGCGGTCTTGATGGTGCCCGGGGTGGTCTGCATGATGACGGGGGACTTGGTCTCCTCGGCAGCGGCCAGAACGGCCATAACGAACTCGAGGTTCTCGACGTTGAACGCGCCGACGGCGTAGTGGCCGGCCTGAGCGTCCTTGAGCATCTTTTCGGTGGTAACAAGTGCCATGAGCGTTTGCTCCTCTCCCTCGCCCGCATCTGGACATCGGGCGTACGTGTCCGCAAGGCGTTTTACCTTGCGTTTTACTGCGCTCATTGTATGAAATTCGGCGGGTATGCATGTGCGAGATGTTGTCGTCGCGCGAGGTCGAGCCTTCATTTTTGAAAAGCAAACGGAAGGGTTTTGTGCCGAGCGCATGCATTCGATATTGAGTTTTGAGCCTTGAGTGTCTTTCTTTTATAGAAAAGATAAGTAATCGAAAGGCGTTTTCTTACTCAAAAAGAAAATGAACGAAAATGGACTCAACACAATTCCTGCAAATTTGGCTGAGAACGGAGTAGTCATGGTCCAAGTTGCAACCCGAGCTTTTGCCGACGAACGCCGTGCCGCCATCATGGAAATGCTCGAGCACAATGCCTCGGTACAGGTGGCAGAAATCGCCCAGACTTTTGGCGTGTCCTCCGTCACGGCCCGCGCCGACTTGGACGCTCTCGCCGAGGCTGGCAAACTGCGCCGCACGCATGGTGGCGCTGTATCACTCCACAAGCGCCTAACCGTCTCCACGCAGGATCGCCGCATCAACGTTAATGTCGCCGCCAAACAGGCCATCGCGCAAAGCGCTATTGAGCTCGTCAGCGACGGCGACACCCTGCTCGTCGACTCGGGCACCACGGCACTCGAATTTGTCCGCCTACTCGACCAACGCGACGGCATCACCGTCATCACGGCCGACATTACCATCGCCGATTACATCGACGAGAGCATGCCCTCGGTCGACGTCGTCATGCTGGGCGGCGCGCTGCGCAAGGGCCACCGCTATCTGTACGGTCCGCTCACCATGCAGGCGCTGCAGATGATTCACGCCGACCTCGCCATCATGTGCCCCGGCGCCTTTGTCCCGGGCTGTGGCTTTACCACCGACTTCCCGCAGATGGCCGAGACCAAAACAGCCATGATCTCCGCCGCCCGTCAAGGCGTTGCTCTGATGGACGCAAGCAAGGTCAACGGACGCGGCATGTACCGCTTTGCCGAACTCGCCGACGTCGACTCCATCGTGATGGACAGCGACCCCGATCACGCCGTCGCCACCTCAATCGCCGAGACCACCGACATCGACGCCCCAACCCTCATCATCGCCAACGCCTAAAAAGAAAAAACCACCACAAAGGGAACGGGCACCTTTGTGGTGGTTCTGGCCGGCGCCGCTGCACTTTCGCCGGTTTGTCTTGATCTGTAACATTTAGCAGGCAATTTGAGCGCTTAGTGTTACAGATTTAGATAGTTCGGTTCAACCCCAACGCTTTGTCTAAATCTGTAACAGATAGAGACAACCTGGCCCTCCAGATGTTACAGATCGAGACAATCGGGTCCCGAAATGGAAAAACCACCACAAAGGGGACAGGCACCTTTGTGGTGGTTTTGATATCAGAAGCGAGCGTATCGCTACTTGGAAAGCTCGTCGGCGAGGGCTTCGATTTGGGCGCGCGATGCGTCGTTGAGCGAGCCCAGGACGGTCACCTTGTTCTGCGCCAGGGTGATGTCCTTCATGCCTTCGAGCTCCTTGGTCATGACCTTGGCGGCGGCAGGCGCCCAGGAGCCGGCCTCGACGAGCGCCACG
Source organism: uncultured Collinsella sp. (assembly GCA_902464495.1). Lineage (GTDB taxonomy): Bacteria > Actinomycetota > Coriobacteriia > Coriobacteriales > Coriobacteriaceae > Collinsella. Next base: position 20,744 of record CABQJK010000025.1, read on the forward strand.
GTACGGTTCTGGTAGGCATGCTCGGCGAGCGTGTGGATGAAGGTGCTCATGAACGGGAAGATCTCGCCCTGGTAGGTGATGGAAGCAAGCACCAGACGGTCGTAGCGGAACGCGTCCTCAACGGCCTCGGCCATATCGTCGCGAGCCAGATCGAAGACGGAGACCTTCTGGCCGCGAGCCTCGAGTGCTGCGGCGAGCTCCTCGACGGCAGCCTTCAGGTGGCCATAGACGCTCGCGTAGGCAATGGTGATGCCCTCGTCCTCGGGCTGATAGCTCGACCAGGTGTTGTAGGTGTCGAGGTAATAGCCCAGGTTCTCGGTAAGAACGGGACCGTGGAGCGGGCAGATGATCTGGATGTCCAGATTGGCGGCCTTCTTGAGCACGGCCTGCACAAACTTGCCGAACTTGCCGACGATGCCAAAGTAATAACGGCGCGCCTCGCAGGCCCACCCTTCCGGGTCCTCGATGTCGTTGGCGCCGAACTTGCCAAAGCCGTCGGCACTAAAGAGCACCTTGTCGGCGGACTCGTAGGAGAAGATAACCTCGGGCCAGTGAACGTTGGGAGCGCCGACAAACGTTAGGCTGTGACCGCCCAGATCGAGCACGTCGCCCTCTTTGACGACCATCTTGCGCTCGGGGAAGTCGGTGCCAAAGTAGTTGACCATCATGCGGAAAGCGCCCATGCTGGCCACAATCTGCGCTTGGGGATAGCGCTCCATAAAGGCGGCGATGCCAGCAGAGTGATCGGGCTCCATGTGATGGACGACCAGGTAGTCGGGCGTACGGCTATCGAGCACGGATTCGAGGTTACCGAGCCACTCATCGACAAAGCCGCCATCGACCGAATCGGCGACGGCAATCTTCTCGCCCAAGATAACGTAGCTGTTGTATGCCATACCATTCTCGGACACGTCGTACTGGCCCTCGAACAGGTCAATGTCGTGATCGTCGACGCCAATGTAGCGGATATCCTTGGTGATCTCCATCAGGCAAAGCCTCCTAGATAGACAAAAGAACCCGTCTATCATAGCACTCGGCAGTATCCCAACTGTTATCCGCCGGCATACATACCGATTGTTATTGAAATGCGATGAATCGCCGTTTACCTGCACAAACTATGCGTGCGGTATCGCCGTGCTATGTCGAATGATGAGTTGGCCGGGAATACGAATAGCAACGGTTTTGCCCACCGTACCCGCCTCGGGAACCGCATGCTCAAACACCTCGCGTCCGCGCTGATGCAGATCGAATCGCACGGTCGTGAGCTCGTTGTGTGCGACAAAGTCGTCGAGCGAGTCATCGACGCCCACCACGCTCACGTCCTCGGGCACGCGTAGGCCGCTATCGCGCAGCGCGGCAATGGCCCCGTTTGCCATCTGGTCGTTTGCCGCGTAAATCGCCGTCATGGTGCGGTCGTGCTCGGCCAGGTACCTGCCGGCCTCGTAACCGCTATTGGCAGACCAATCGCCCTCGAGCGGCGCCTGCGGCTTAATGTGCCTACGCTCGAGCGCGTCCTGCCAGCCGGCGCGACGAAACTGTTCATCGACCGAGAACGACGGGCCGCCGATATAACGAATCTGCTCGTGTCCCAGCTCAAACAGATGATCCATGAGCAACAGCGAGCAGCCGTAATGGTCGGAATCGACCGTGGTCACGCGCGGATGCGCGTACATGGTAACGATGACCGTGCCAATGCCCGGCAACGGATCAAAGGACTCAAAATCGGGCGCCATGCGGCTCATGCCGATGATGATGCCGTCTACCGGCAAGGCAGCCATACGACGCGTGGCCTCGGCAAGCGAGAATTCCTCGGTCTTGGACATCTCGACCAGCGTGATGGCGCAATTATGCTCGCGAGCAGCGCTGGCGATGCCGTCGATCATTGAGAGGTTGCCAAACTTGGTGACATCGTTGACACACAGACCGACCGAATGGTAACGGCCGTCGCGCAGCGAGCGACCGGCATAACTCGGACGGAAGCCGAGTTCTTGCATAGTGGCCTGCACGCGCTGACGTGTCTGCTCGTTAACGTTGGGCAAGCCGTTGGCGACGCGCGAAACCGTCTGCTGCGAAACGCCAGCAGCGCGGGCGACGTCGGCCATGGAGACCGGACGCGTACCTGTATCGTTGGACGGGCGCCTTGCCACAGGATCACCTTCACCCTTGCGAGATCTGAATAGCGTGCATGCCGGCCCGGGCAGAAATACACCCCGCGCCGAAGCCCGCTATCGTCGGACGCATGTTAACGTACTCTACTTTTTCTATCTGCATCTCTTCTGCTTTATAAGTCCATACGGCAGTACCGTTCACGGCTGCATTTCTACCGATTACCAGATTCTCAAAAAGTGACAAGCGATGTGTTATGAGTACGTTAACATAGCCCGTAACGTGCGGCATCGTGAACACGTGATTCATGCCGCTTCAAGTTGTTAACGTACTCATAACGACGCAAAACTCACCCGTGCGCGCCAAGGAAAGGACTCCCATGACCACCCCCGACGAAAAGACATTCGCCACGCTCACCAAGCTGTTTGAGGAGGAGTTTGGCCCCATCGGCGACCGCCAGGTGCTCTACGTGCACGCGCCCGGCCGCTCCGAGATCAGCGGCAATCACACCGATCACGAGGGCGGTCACGTTATCGCCGGCTCGCTCGATGTCGCCGTTGACGGCATCGCCGTGGCAACCGATTCCAACAAGATTCGCGTCGCCGACGAGGGCTATCCTACGTTTGAGATCACGCTCAACACGCTGGATATTCAGGAGTCCGAGAAGGGCACGTCCGCAAGCCTCGTGCGCGGTATGGCCCATGAGGTCGCAGCGCTTGATGTTGAGCCCCAGGGCTTCGACTTCGCCTTCACCTGCTCCGTTCCCTCGGGTGGCGGCCTTTCCAGCTCCGCTGCCGTCGAGGCCGCGTACGGCCGCGCCATGGAAACACTCTGGGGCGCGCCCACCATTGAGCCCGTCGCGCTTGCGCAGATGAGCCAGCGCACCGAGAACAACTATTACGGCAAGCCCTGCGGTCTGATGGACCAGGCCGCCGTGTGCCTGGGAGGCCTCGCCTACATGGACTTTGAGGACCAGGCTCAGCCGAAGGCCCAGAAGCTCGAGCTCAACTTTGAGGATCATGGCTATGCGCTCGTGCTCGTTAAGGTCGGCGCCGACCACGTGGCAGCCACCGACGACTACGCTGCCGTTCCGCGCGAGATGCAAGACGTCGCTGTCGAGTTTGGCAAGGCACGCCTGTGCGAGGTCGACGTTGCCGATTTTGACGCTAAGCTCCCCGAGCTGCGCGCCAAGCTGGGCGACCGCGCCTGCCTGCGCGCCGTTCATTACTGGTACGAGAACGGCCTGGTCGACAAGCGCTGGGCGGCCCTGAACGCCGGCGACATTGACCAGTTCCTGGTCCTGACGCGTGAGTCCGGCGCCAGCTCCGCCATGTACCTGCAGAATGTTGTTGCCAAACTGGGTGCCGAGCAGCCTTCCATGTACGCGCTTGCTCTTGCCGAGCATGTGCTCGACGGCCGTGGCGCCGTTCGTATCCACGGCGGCGGCTTTGGCGGTACCATCCAGGCCTTCGTGCCGCTCGAGCTGGTCGACACCTTCATTGCCAAGATGAACGGCTGGCTTGGCGAGGGCTCTGCCCGCCACTACGCGATTTCTGACAAGGGGGCTTACGCGGCATGGCTGTAATGACTGATGTGCGCGAGGCCGCGCAGGGCCTCATCGAATATGCCATCCACCGATCGATGATCGGCCAGGACGATCGCATCTGGGCATACAACACCGTTCTCGAGTGCATCGGCGCCACGGGGCCGGCACTCGACATGGCCTGGGCGCTCCAGGTTGAGAAACTCTCGCTCTTGCACCCCGATACCCTGCCCGACTTTGACCTTGAAGGCACGCTTGCCGCGCTTGCCGAGGCCGCCGTTGCCAACGGCGCCGCCGAGGACACGGCGTCGGGCCGCGATCGCATCGCCATGCGCATCATGGGCGCGCTCATGCCGAGGCCTTCGGTTGTAAACGAGGAGTTCAACGGACGTATGGGCGTCAACGAGCCCCGCGCCGCGACCGACTGGTTCTACGGCCTGTGCTGCGACGCCGGCTACGTGCGCCGTGCCGCCATCGCGCGCAACATCAAATGGAGCACCCCCACCAACTGGGGCGATCTTGAGATCACCATCAACCTGTCCAAGCCCGAGAAGGACCCGCGCGACATTGCCGCGGCCGGCGCTGCCAAGAACACGGGCGAGAAGTATCCCGCCTGCCAGCTCTGCATCGAAAACGAGGGCTACCCCGGACGATCCGCTGCAGCCGACGGTGGCGCTCATCCCGCTCGCCAGAACCTGCGCGTTATCCCGATCCAGCTCGACGGCGAGCGCTGGGGCTTCCAGTACAGCCCGTACGCGTACTTTAACGAGCACTGCATTGCCATGAGCTCCGAGCATCGTCCGATGCACGTCGACCGCAAGGGCCTGACCTGCCTGCTCGACTTTGTGGACCTGTTCCCGCATTACTTCATCGGCTCCAACGCCGACCTGCCCATCGTGGGCGGCTCGATCTTGTCGCACGACCACTTCCAGGGCGGCGCACACGAGTTCCCCATGATGCACGCCGCCGAGGTCTCGCAGTTTAGCGTGCCCGGTTTTGACCAGGTCAGCGGTAGCGTGCTGCAGTGGCCGCTCTCGGTGCTGCGCCTGCGCTCGCATGACCGCGCTCAGCTGCTCGATGCCGCCGAGAAGATTATCCTCGCCTGGCGCGAGTGGACCGATGAGTCGGTTGGCGCCATCGCGCGCACAGCCGACGGCGTGGCCCACAACACCGTGACGCCCGTCATCCGCCGCGTCGACTCCCGCGGCAATGCCGGCGGCGAAATCTACGAGGCCTACCTGGCGCTTCGCTGCAACATCACGACCGACGAGCATCCGCTGGGTGTGTTCCACCCGCATGCCGAGTATCACCACATTAAGAAGGAGAACATCGGCCTGATCGAGGTCATGGGCCTGGCGATTTTGCCGCCGCGCTTGGTTCCCGAGCTCGGCGCTGTCCGCGAGCACCTGCTGGCGGCCAAGGCCGATGCCAGCTACGATCTCGCCGGTGCGCTCGAGGGCGATGATCTTTGCCGCAGCCACGCTGCATGGGCCGAGGACGTTTTTGCCCGCCGCGCCGACGAGCTTACGGCCGACAACGCCATCGATATCCTGCACGAGGAGGTCGGCGTGGTGTTTGGCCACGTACTCGACAACGCCGGCGTCTTTAAGTGGGACGAAGCCGGCCGCGCCGCCCAACAGCGCTTCATCGACTCGCTGTAGCATACGAGTTCGAGCCTCATCAGCGGCCACGACATAACCGCTCACACGACAACGGCGCCCGCCGGCAACATCGCCGACGGGCGCCTTTTCGAGTGTTCGGTGCCGCGACTCCTAGAGTTCAGTCACGACAACGCTGTTGTAGATCTCGTCCCAGCGGTCCATGACCAGGTGGCCGGTCTTGGGATCCATGGCGTTGAGCTTGCCACAGGTATTGGCGGTCTTGAGCACCGTGACGTCGTCGGCACCAGCAGCAATGGCATGCGCAAAGCCGGCGATGGTCGAGTCACCGGAACCCGTCGCGTTCACAGCCGCAATCGCGGGCGTCTTGGCGCGGAACGCGCGACCCTCATGGAAGCCCACCGAACCGGCAGCGCCCATCGAAACGACAACCCAGGGAATATCGGCAAAGCGGCCATCGGCGGCAAGCGCCTCGCGCAGGGCATCGACATCATCGGTCGTAAAGGACGTACCCAGCAGGCCGTTAATCTCGGTCAGGTTGGGCTTTACGAGCTCAGGCTTAGCGTCGGACTCCAGCGCGGCCTCCAGCGATGCACCCGAGGTGTCGAGCAGCACTTTGGCGCCCGCCCCCTCGGCGATCTTGACGAGCTCGGCATAGTAGCCGGCATCGACGCCACGCGGCAGCGAGCCCGAAAGCGTCACAACGTCCGCCTTCGCCGCAAGCTCGGCGAACTTGGCCGTAAAGGCCTCGAGCTCGGCAGGCGCAATCTGCGGGCCGCTCTCCAGCAGCTCGGTCTGATTGCCCTCGTGCAGAATATTCAGGCAAATGCGCGTCTCACCGGCGATGGGCACAAAGTCGTTCTTGACGCCGTCGGCATCCATAAGCTCGGCCATATAGGCACCCATGTGGCCGCCAAGCAGGCCGGTCGCAAGTACATCGTCGCCCAGCTGCAGCAGAACACGGCTCACGTTGAGGCCCTTGCCGCCAGCGGTCTTTTCGGGCGTCACACGGTTAACATCGTCGATGATCAGCTTGTCGAGCTGATAGCGCGTATCAATCGACGGGTTCATGGTAACGGTCAGAATCATGTTGAACTCCTGTTCCGGGGCGGCATGACCCGCCCCAAACATACGATAACTCGTTAAAGGATCTCGATCTCAAAGCCGCGGGCAACGGTCTCTCCCGGCTTGGCCACCAGGCAGCCACGCTTGTGCTCCAGAATATCGTCCTCGTCGGAGCAGGTGGACAGACCACCCCACGGTTCAACAGCCACAAAGTCGCCCTCGGGCTTGCTCCACACAATCAGGTACGGCATATCGGGGAACGTCAGGCGCACACCCTTGTCCTCGGTTTTATTGGTCAGCGTAACCACGCGGCTCTCGAGCACGTCGAAGATGGTCTCCGCGAAGTCGAAGAGTTCGTGGGTAAGCGGCAAGTTCTGGCCGATCATGGGGTTCTTGCTGCGATGCTCAACATCAATCAGGCCCGTCGAGGGAACGGCAGTACAGAGCTCGGTGGCCTCACGCTGCTCAAAACGAAGCTCATAATCGTCATAGGACTCGCCCTCGTCGAGCGGGCACTTAAAGCCGGGGTGACCACCCACAAAGAATGGCATATCCTCGGTGCCCTCATTGGTCGCCTCGTACGACACGACCACCTTTTCCGAATCAATCGTGTAACGAGCAACGATCTTAAACGGATACGGATACTGCTCGAGCAGTTCGGCATGGTCGGCAGAGCTCAGGCTCAGCGCAACCATGTTGTCGCCCTGCTCCTCGAGCTTCCACTCCTGCTTGCGGGCAAAGCCGTGGCGGGCAAGCTTGACCTCGCGGCCGCCCATGGTCATCGCGCGGCCGTCACGAAGGCCGCCGCAAATCGGAAAGCAAATGGGCGCCTGGCCCGACCAGACCGAAGGATCGCCCTGCCACAGGTACTCGCGGTCGTTAGCTTTAATCGAAGTGAACGATCCGCCAGCCGTGCTCAGTGCCACGCGAACAGAACCGTTATCAAGAACAAACTCCATAGGAGCCTTCCCTTTCTTACGCCAGCCCGCCGAGTGAATAGGGCTGATAGAAAACCGGCCCGCGCCCCCTCACAGAAACGCGAGCCGTCAACGGACTAGTAAATTACGCCGGATACCCGCTAGTCATGGTATTCGCCGCGGTCCCACTTCTCGAGGAACTCGTCAAAGAAGTGCG
>CABQJK010000026.1 GCA_902464495.1 uncultured Collinsella sp.
TCGAGACCGGCAAGATCACCATGACCGGCACCGGCCAAGAGCTCCTGCACGACGACAACGTCCGCAAGGCCTATCTTGGTGGTTAATCCATTCAACAAAGGGGCGCTGACTATCCCGGTCAGCGCCCCTTTTTTAAGTTGCGGTGAAATAGGGACTAATTGGGGGTTCCAGACGCCAAAACAGTCCCTATTCCACCGCAACTTCATTGGGGCGTGCGACGATGACCGTCCCAAATTAGCGCCCTTGCACCAAGCCAAGGCCCCGTTCTAGAGTGTGCTGGAACGGGGCCTTGGTGGTTGGGGTCTATTGGGTTTTGTTCGCTAGTCTACCTTTTGTCCGCATGTGGGGCAGAACTGGGCTTCGGGTACGAGCGGGGTCCCGCAGTGACGGCAGAAGCGGGCTGGCTCGGCCGGAGCTGCCGGTGCCGCGGGTGTCGCGGGTGCCGCGGTGTTCTGCTGGGCGCGCTTCTGACGACGACGCTGCTTGCGCTGAGGCTTGGGCATTGTGGCTGTCGCACCGTTCGCGGTCTTCGCGCGCTTCTTGCGGATACAAAGGACAACAATCGCGCCACCGATGATGAGGACGATCGCCACGCCACCGCCAATAACAAACGGCAGGTGAGTCTGGACAAAGTAGAGAACATCCTCAGGCAGCGAATGGGGGATATTCGATTTATAAATGTTTACGTGAAGCGTTGATGAGTCTTCATCGTAATAATCAGTCCAAATCTCGCGATCGCCATTCATGAAAGTAGGGCCGCACCAATGAGAATCAAACTCGCTCTTGGCCCCGGTTTTTGCATCGACTAGGCATGCCGAAGACTTGTCATCGTCTGAGTACGTCCCAAGCATGATTCCGCCATCATGCGAGATGTCGCCGAGATATCCATCGCCGAAGGGAAAAGCAATTGAGCTGATGATCTTGTCACTTTTCAGGTCATAAATACTAAGATTCGCATCCTCTTCATTGAGATAGTAATCCCCGTCATCCTCTTCAAAAATATCGTTCGATCCCTTCTTTGTGTAGAGGGCATAAAACTCCGCCGAAGGGTATGAACAAGGCCAATCGGGTGCGTGGTCGTCATCGTTGAAAACAACGCTCATATTTTCATCGCGGTCCGCTTTTATTAATGCGGTGTCGCTCTGAAGATAAATATCGTCCGAGTAAGAGCTGGTGACGATGTCGTCGATATCCGAAGACCTATCATCTTTTTTCACGTTAACCGTTTTCAATTCCGTTGACCCTGTATCGCAATTGAAAACCCTAAGCGCGACAACGCCGTCTTTGCTATTGTCCTGTAGGGCATACAGACGGCTCATGTCTTTTGAGTAGCGGTACGAAGAGTCATCTTTATTTGATTGATATGTCTGGATCAGTTTGTCGGATTTTAGATCATAGACTTCGACCTTTTTGGGCTCGTATTCATAATCATAATGTTCCACGGCGGCTCTTTTTCCGTCGTAAGAGACGGTTTCTTCGGTGTAGGCATATTTGGTCGAAATGATGGGATGGACTGTTTGACTTTGGTTGTCTGGCGAGAATGCGACCAAATTATTGCCGTCTCGCCAGTAGAGTTGATTGTTGGATGTGGGACATCCTGACTCAAGGCCTTTATCCGGGATGGCAATTGGGCATGCGCTACCGTCATTAAAATTGATGAGAGATACGCTCTTTAAGTTGTAACCGTCATCCTCATCGTAATCGTAATCGTATAAATAGCCGAACTTCGAATCGTCGCCCGTGCTGATATGCGAGACGTCGCTGCTGACCTTAAAGCTATACGACTTCTCAAGCTCAGGCGTCGGTACGCTGCCGCCGGCTAATGCTGCAGGAGGGGCTGCGAGCGGAGACAGGGCTGCGATCAGGCCGATGGCGACTGCTGCGATCCTTCCGCTCTTTTGGATGCTCTTAAACATGGCAATCCTTTCCTCTAAATATGAATGTCGATACTGTCATGGTTAATCGGGATTCCGAAATCTTGTTGCGCAACATTCACCATCGGCAACCTTTTTTCGGCAAGCCGCGCCGTTCCCAAGGAATCATTCTAAGTTGCGGTGAAATAGGGACTGAATACGGGCTCCAGAGGCCAAAACAGTCCCTATTCCACCGCAACTTCATGGGGATGTGTGACAATGCCCGTCGGAAAACATCTGCTGTCTTTGGGGGCCTATCTATGCTGTACGAGTTTTGTGCCGAGAACTTTGAGCGAGTGCCGGCGGCCATCGAGGCCGGTGCGGGGCGCATCGAGCTGTGCGACAACCTTGCCGTTGGTGGTACTACGCCCTCGGCTGGCGTTATCAGCGCTGCGGTCGGCTACGCTCACGAGCATGACGCGCGAGTGATGTGCATGATTCGTCCGCGTGGTGGCGACTTTCATTACAACCAGGACGAGCTGCGCATGATGGAGATGGACCTGGGCCTTGCTGTGAGTGCCGGCGTTGACGGCCTGGTCTTTGGCTGCTGCAAGCCCTGTGCCGGCGGCTGGGCGCTCGACGAACTCACGCTTGGCGCCCTCGTGATGGCTGCGGGCTGCGCGACCGAGGAGTGCAAGCGCGAATCCCTTGGCATCACCTTCCACATGGCATTTGACCAGCTCTCGCCCGAGGCTCAGCTCGATGCGATTGATACACTTGCCGACTGCGGCGTTACGCGCATCCTCACGCATGGCGGCGCGGCAGGTACGTCGATCGAGGATAATTTCGATCACCTGGCTCGTTTAATCGAGTATGCGGGCGATCGTATGACCATCCTTCCCGGCGGCGGCATCACTACGGCAAATCGCGACGCGGTCGCGGCGGCGCTCGGCGTCTCCGAGCTCCATGGCACCAAGATCGTGCCACTGGAGGTATAACCCGTGGCGCTCGTATTTGACGTTCAGCAGGCGAGCGGCAAGCCCGACGATAATCGTCGCCCTGGCACCGCGTGCCCCTTTTGCGACACGGAAGGGCTTGCCAACATCATCGAGCGCGATGGTGACTGCATCTGGCTCGAAAATAAGTTCAAGACCTTGCGGGCCACCCGTCAGACCGTATTGATCGAGTCGGCCAATCACGACGCCGACCTGGTGACCTATGAACCGGATGAGCTGCATCATGTGATGCGGTTTGCCCTGGGTTGTTGGCAGCAGATGATCGATTCCCGACAGTACCTCAGTGTGCTCATGTACAAGAACAAAGGCCCGCTTTCGGGCGGCAGCCTCGTCCATCCACACATGCAGATTGTGGGCTTGGAGCAGGAGGACGGCTATGCGGCGCTGACTTCCGCCAATTTCGAAGGCATCAATGTCTGGCAGCAGGGGAGAATCTCGGTCAACATATCAACCGAGCCGATCATGGGATTCTTTGAGGTCAATGTCTCGGCTCCACAGGGAATCGCCGCCAGCGACGACGCCCGCGACCAAGCCGAAGCGGACCTGTTTGCCGATGCGATTCAGGTGGCCCTGCGCTATATCCTGCACGAGCACCACGGCGGCCGCGCGGAGTCGTACAACTTGTTCTTCTACCACATGGACGGCCGGACCATTGCCAAGGCGCTGCCACGTTGGGTGGTTTCGCCCTACTTTGTGGGCTATCGTTTGGCCCAGGTCAATGCCGAGACGACGCTCGATATCGATGCTGAGCGCCTGCGTGCGCATCTGGAAACGCTCGCGTAGCAAGGCGAGCGTCTGCGAAAAGTGTGCTGCCTAGCGTGCCATCGCGTCGCGGCCGGCCTTGACCTGCTTGCGCTGTTTGGCGCGCTCCTCGCCGGTTAGGCGCTCAAAGAGATTTCCGATAATCGAGGCCAGCACCTGCTGAAACAGCGTGCCGCACATGACGGGGAACACGACCTCGCCGGGAAAATACTGTGTGGCGATGACGGCGCCCGAAGAGATATTGCGCATGCCGCAGGTAAAGCACATGGTGGTCGTCTCGCTATACGGCAACTGCAGGGCACGTGCGACCAGGATGCCGATGATAAAGCCACTTATGGCGAACGAAAGGATAAAGAGGGCGACTTCCAAGCGCTCAACATTCATGTGCAGCACGTACTCGCTCATGGCGGTGGAGTTGGACGCGATGACCCCCATCATCATGAACTTGCAGGCGGGCGAAAGCGCGGGGGAGAGTTTCTCGTGTCCCCATCCGCGCGTGAGCTCGTTGATCACGATGCCGAGCACGGCGGGGATGGCGATCATAAAGGCCATGTTCTGCATCATGCTCGGCACGTCGATCGAGACGGTGGCGCCCAGCAGGAGCTTGAGCGTGAGCGGAATCGTCACAGGTGAGATGACCGAGGACGTCAGGATGATGGTGAGCGCGAGCGGGCCGTTGCCGCCGAACATGCTGATCCACATAAAAGCGGTGACGGCTACGGGCACGCTGTACTCGAGCACGATGCCGCAGACGAGGTTAGGATTGGAACCAAAGAACAACGAACCCATGGCATACGCCGCGATGGGGATGAATACCGCCGAGACCAACAGCGCCAAAATCAAATGCAGGGGACGGCGGAATACCTCAGTTACCTGGTGAAAGGTGTTGCTGAGCGCACTCTGAAACGTCATAAAGGCAAACAAGGTGGGAACGATGGGCTTGAGCACGTCGATCTGCTGGGGAAAGAGCACGCCGAGCGTCACGCAAATCGGAACGATGACCTGCATGTGCCCCGCGAGAAACTTACCCAGTCCAACCCATTGCTTCATATGCTCTTGTGACTCCCCTTGCTCGTGAATCCGTTTTGAATGGATATGCTAGACGCTCGCATGCGTCCGTGCGTCAGAAACGCTCGATTATTTCGAGGCTATTACCGGCATCGTTTACCGAAACCGCGGCGTGCTGCGGCGATTGGAGTCCGCGCTGCACGGTATAATAAATCCGTTCAACAGATCTGCCTGCCGAAGCGGGCATACACAGAGGACTCATCGCTATGAACCGTGAGAGGTATCGCGGCGACCTGCCCCTATCGGGGGTGGGTGCCTATGTCATCGCTTAAGACGACGCATCGCTGGGCGGTCGCTCAGCAAAACCCCGAGCTCGAAAAGGAGCTTTCGGCTGGCCTGGGCATACCCGGGCTGGTGGCGCGCATTATGGTTGCGCACGGCATTACATCCATCGAAGAAGGCCAGCTGTTTTTGACGCCTTCGCTCGATCGCGACTGGGCCGACCCGCTCATTATCCCGGGCATGTCGGTCGTTGCCGACCGCGTCGAGCGTGCCATTCGCAACCACGAGCACATCGCGGTCTTTGGCGATTTTGACGTTGACGGTATTACGTCGACCTGCCTGTTGACCGAGGCACTGCGCACGTTTGGTGCCGATGTCACGCCGTTTATTCCACACCGCTTTGACGAGGGCTACGGTCTTTCGCGCGCGGCGCTCGACCGCGTTAACGAGCTCGCTCGCCCCCAGCTGATCGTGACTGTCGATAACGGCATTGCTGCCAAGGAAGAGGTTTCCTATCTGGAGAGCCTGGGGATCGATTTGGTGGTCACGGACCATCACGAGCCCTCCGATCAGGTGCCGCAGGGCGTGCCCCTGACCGACCCCAAGCTCGAGGACGAGGGTCCCTCGCGCGAGCTTGCCGGTGCCGGCGTGGCGCTCAAGCTGGTGCAGGTCCTGGGCGAGCGTTTGGGCAAGCCGTCGTATTGGCGTTCGCTGATCGAGGTTGCGGCGCTTGGTACCGTGTCCGACATGATGCCGCTGACGCCCGAGAACCGCGCGCTGGTTGCCGAGGGCATCCAGCAGATGCGCGTGACGGCCCGTCCCGGCTATATCGCGCTGGCCGCGCTCGCCAAGGCCGACCTCTCTAGCATTACGGCCGATGGCCTGTCGTTTTCGCTCATTCCCCGCTTAAACGCTGCCGGCCGCATGGCCGATCCCAAGCTGGCGCTCGACCTGTTGCTTGCCCGCGATCCTATCGAGGCAAGCGCGCTGGCGGCCGAGCTCGAGGAGATCAACCGTCAGCGTCGCGAGATCGAGGCGGAGCTCACACGCGATGCCATGGCAAAGGTCGAGGAGACCTATGATGGCGGGCGCGCAATCGTCGTGGGTGGCGAGGGCTGGCACGAGGGCGTCAAGGGTATCGTAGCGAGCCGTCTGACCAACCGTTATCACGTGCCGGCGCTGCTCTTCTCGATCGAAGACGGTATCGCTCGCGGTTCGGGTCGCTCGGTGGGCAAGGTCAACCTGTTCGACGCCGTAGAACGCTGCTCCGATCTGCTGATTCGTCGCGGCGGACATGCGGGCGCGGTGGGCGTGACTATCGAGGCGTCCAAGCTCGACGAGTTCCGTCGTCGTCTTTCCGCCGTGCTGTCCGAACTTCCCGCCGAGGACTTTGAGGACACCGACGAGGTTGCCGCCACCGTCGACCTCTCTGAGCTGAATATCGAGACCATCGAGCAGATCTCCCGTCTTGAGCCGTTTGGCCAGGGCAACAAGGTGCCGCTGTTGGCGGCCGAGGGCGTAACAATGTGCGATCGCGCCGTGGTGGGCAAAACCGGCGAGCACATGCGCTTCGTGGCGACCGATGGCGCCGCGAGTGTGCCGGCCATTATGTTCCGCGTGCCGCAGATCGATAAGCTCATCAATTGCGATAGCGCCGTCGATTTGGTGTTCGAGGCCGTTGCCGAGCATTGGCAAGGTCGCGTAAAGCCCAAGCTCATGATCAAAGATGTCTTGGTGCGCGATACCGCGGCGCCCAATATCGACGATCCGGCATGTGAGCTTCGTCGCGGCGTGGAGCCTGCGGACGCCGGTCTTCGTCTGGAGTCCCGCAAGCGCCAAACGCTCGCCCAGCTTTCTTATACCGAGCTCACGCGCTCGCTTATCCATAGCTTTATCGGCTCGAACCAGCCGCACCGCGCGCAGGTCGAGGCGCTCGATGCCTTGGCCGATCACCAAAGTGTTCTGGCCGTTATGGGAACGGGGCGCGGAAAGTCTCTTATCTTCCATGTGCACGCTGCGCGCGAGGCGGTCCTTCGTGGGCGTGCGAGCATCTTTGTCTATCCGCTGCGTGCGCTCGTTGCCGACCAGGCCTATCACCTCTCGTCGACGATGGCCGCGCTCGGTATTGGCGTAGGCGTGCTGACCGGCGAGACCGTGGAGGCGGCGCGCGATGACGTGTTTGCCGGCTTGGCTTCGGGCCGCACCGGCATCGTGCTCACGACGCCCGAGTTCCTGTCCATTCACCGCGACCGCTTTGCGCGTTCGGGGCGCATCGGTTTCGTTGTTATCGATGAGGCGCACCATGCCGGTCTTGCCAAGGGCGGCGACCGGAGCGCCTATCTCGACATGCCCGAGATTCTTAAAGCCCTGGGCGACCCGGTCGTTATGGCAGCGACAGCCACCGCGACGACTCCGGTCGTGGCCGAGCTCGCCCGCGTGCTGCCGATTACCCGCACAGTGGTCGACGAGACGGTGCGCGAGAACCTGCAGCTCGAGGATGATCGCGATCTTGCGAGCCGCGAGAACCGCCTGGTGTCCATTGTGGCGACGGGGGAGAAGACCGTCATCTACGTCAACTCGCGCGACCAGTCCGTGGCGCTTGCCAAGACACTGCGCAAGCGCGTGCCCGATTGCGCGACCCGTATCGCGTTCTATAACGCCGGGCTTGCGCGCTCCGATCGCCGCCGCGTGGAGGAGGCGTTCCGAGACGGAAGCCTCAGCTGCATCGTTTCGACATCGGCCTTTGGCGAGGGCGTGAACCTGCCCGATATCCGCCATGTCGTGCTTTACCACATGCCGTTTGGCGCCATCGAGTTCAACCAGATGAGCGGACGCGCCGGCCGCGACGGCCAGCCCGCCGTGATCCATCTGCTCTATTCGTCGCGCGACGCTCGCATCAACGAGCGCCTGCTCGATTGCTATGCGCCCGAGCGCGACGAGCTCGTCACGCTCTATCGCGCGCTGCAGACTATGTGGCGCTCCAACCGCGGCAAGACGGGGGACGACTCGTTTAGTGCGAGCGATATCGACATCGCGCAGATGTGCCTTGCCATCGATGCCCGCACGCCAGTTGACGAGCGCTCGGTGGAAAGTGGCCTGGGAATCTTCGAAGAGCTTGGCTTCTGTCGCGTTTCGGGGTTTGACGACACCCGTCGCATCGCGATGGCCGAAAACCCCGGCCGTGTGCAATTGAGCAGGTCAATTCGCTATTTGGAGGGCTTGCGCTCGCGCATGGAGTTCTCGGCTTTCCGGAGCTGGGCGCTCGATTCGTGCGCTTCTGATATGCTAGCCAAAGTTAACCGCCCGATCGTACCGCGGGCCTAGGGGAAGGGGACCTCGATGGATGCCGCAGCCCGTACCGCCCATGATTCCACCCTCCAGCCGTTCTCGGAGATGGAGCACTATAAGCATGCCGATGAGTTGCCGCCCGAGATTATGGCGGACAGCTACGACAAACTGGAGCGCCTGTGCCTCAAATATATGAATGAGGACGACTTTTCTAAGGTGGAGCAGGCCTATTGCTTTGCTGCCGAGAAGCACTGCAACCAAAAGCGCCGCTCGGGTGAGATGTACATCAACCATCCCGTCGAGGTGGCCATCATTTTGGCCGATCTCAAGATGGACTGCGATGTGGTGTGCGCCGCGCTGCTGCACGATACCGTCGAGGATACCGAGACCTCGCTTGCCGATGTTTCCGGCCTGTTTGGCGATACGGTGGCCGAGCTCGTCGATGGCGTGACCAAGCTCACCAACATCGAAGTCGACAGTATGGACGAGAAGCAGGCGCTCACGCTGCGCAAGATGTTCCTTGCCATGTCCAAGGACATCCGCGTTATCATCGTCAAACTTGCCGACCGCCTGCATAATATGCGTACGCTGGCGGCCCTGCGCGAGGATCGTCGCCTGTTTAAGGCGCGCGAGACCATGGACGTGTATGCGCCCCTAGCCGATCGTCTGGGTATGAGTTCCATTAAGTGGGAGCTCGAGGACCTGTCCTTCTTCTATCTGGAGCCCGACGCCTACCAGCGCATCGCGCGCATGGTGGCGGAGTCGCGCGAGGTTCGCGAGCGCTATCTGGCCGAGACCATCAAGACGCTCACCGACGAGCTCAACCGCATTGGCCTGGAGGACTTCCAGATCAACGGCCGCTCCAAGCACTATTGGTCCATCTACCAAAAGATGAAGCGCAAGGGCAAGGAGTTCTCCGAGATCTACGACCTGGTGGCGCTGCGCGTCATTACCCATTCGGTGCGCGATTGCTACTCCACGCTCGGCGCGGTGCATACACTGTGGCATCCCATGCCCGGCCGCTTTAAAGACTATATCGCCATGCCCAAGGTCAATAACTACCAGTCGCTCCATACGACGGTTATCGGCCCCACGGCCCGTCCGCTCGAGATTCAGATTCGAACCTACGAGATGCACGAGCAGGCCGAGTACGGCATTGCCGCCCACTGGCTGTATAAAAAGTCGGGCGGATCGTCTGCCTCCAAGACCAACGACGCCCAGCGCTTGGACGACCAGATCAACTGGCTCAAGCACTCGCTCGATTGGGCCGCCTCCGACGAGATCACCGACGCCAAGGAATATCTGCACTCGTTGAAGGTTGATCTGTTCGATCAGGAGATTTTTGTCTTTACGCCCAAGGGCGAGGTCATGGCGCTCCGTGCCGGCTCCACCCCGCTCGACTTTGCCTACGCCGTCCACACCGAGGTTGGCAACCACTGCGTGGGCGCCAAGATCAACGGTGCCGTGGCCCCGCTCACGCACGAGATTAAGACGGGCGACCGTGTCGAGATTCTGACCAACAAGAGTTCCAAGCCGTCGCGCGACTGGCTCAAGATCGTCAAGACGCCTTCGGCCAAGTCCAAGATCCGTCGCCACTTTGCCGCCGCGACTAAGGACGACGACGCTGCCGCCGGTCGCGATATGCTGGCCAAGGACCTGCGCAAGCGCGGATACGGCATTTCCACGCCGCGCTCGACGCGTGCGCTCAACGCTGTGGCGGAGCAGCTGAACTATAAGCAGCTCGAGGACCTGTTTGCGGCCGTCGGTGCCGGTAAGGTTGCCCCGCGTGCCGTGGGCAACAAGGTCGAGCAGATCTTGGATCCCAAGCCCGAGGAGCAGCTCACCAAGGCCGAGGCCATCGCCGAGGTCGTGAAGCAGCCCGCCCGCGGCTCCAACCGCAAGCCGCAAAAGCGCGGCAAGAGCGCGAGCAACGGCATCATCGTCAAGGGCGAGAGCAACAGCGGCCTGCTGGTGCGTCTGGCGCACTGCTGCAATCCCGTGACGGGCGACGATATCGTCGGCTTCATCACGCGCGGTCGTGGCGTTTCGGTGCATCGCGCCAACTGTCCCAACGTCAAGGGTCTTATGGAGCATCCCGAGCGCATGATCGAAGTGGAGTGGGACGGCGCTGCCGACACCCTCTTCCAGGTCGAGATCGTGGTCGAGTGCCTGGACCGCATGGGCCTGCTCAAGGATGTCACCATTGCCATTGGCGATGCGGGCGGCAATATCCTTTCTGCCGCCACCTCGACCAACCGCGAGGGTATTGCAACCCTGCGCTTTATGGTCGAGATTTCGGACGCGAGCGGTCTGGATCCGCTACTGGCCTCTATCAGCAGTGTCGACTCGGTCTACGACGCTCGCCGTTTGATGCCCGGCGAGGGCGGAGCGCAACTCAAGCGCCGCGTGTAGAAAAGCGAGAACGCCGACGGGGCAATCCCGCCGGCGTTCTTTTTGGGTGTCCGCTACTCTTCGGTCCAGAGACTGTCGCCGTTGGTAGCGCAGACTTCCTTGAACCAGTTGAAGCTCTTCTTCTTGGAACGCTTGAGGGTGCCGTAGCCCTTGTCGTCCATGTCCACGTAGACAAAGCCGTAGCGCTTGGCCATCTCGCCGGTGGAAAGCGAGACGAGGTCGGTACAGCCCCACATGGTGTATCCCAAGCAATCTACGCCATCGATGCAAATGGCCTTGGCCATCTCGCGTAGATGGTCGCGCAGGTAGTCGATACGATACTGGTCGTCGACGGTGCCGTCGGGCAGCAGCTCATCGATGGCGCCCAGGCCGTTCTCGACGATAAAGATCGGCTTGCGGTAGCGGTCGTAGATTTCGTTCATCACGTAGCGCAGACCCATCGGGTCAATCTGCCAGCCCCATGGGGTCACGGGCAAATAGGGGTTGGTGGGGGAGCCACCCATGCGCTTGAGCTCGTGGGACGCCTCGATAAGCGCACTGCGGTAGTAGCTGAAAGTCACGTAGTCAAGCGTGCCGGCGGCAAGGATCTCGGCATCTCCGGCTTCCACAAAGTCATTCATATCTACGCCCAGACGACGGAACATCGGGTGCGAATAATACGGGTAGACGCCTTGCGCCATAACGTCGCTAAAGAACTGCGTCATGTGACGGAACTGCATGCGGCGGAACTCGTCCTCGGGCTTGCACGTGGCAGCATAGACCTCGGAACTTGCGTACATGGTGCCGAACATGACGTCTGGCATCATCTCGTGGCCCATCTGCACGGCCTTAGCGCTTGCCAGGAACATGTGGTGGATGCAACGGTAATGTGTTTGCGAGTCGGTGCGGGGGGAGCCGGTGGCGATATAGCCGGCAACGGCATTGATCTCGTTGAACGTGAGCCAATACTTGCACTTGTTGCCGATGCGTTCAAAGAGGGCGCGGCAAAGGTTGAGATAGCAGTCAATCACATGACGGTCCTCCCAGCCGTTGTATTTTTCGGCTAGGTAGGCGGGCAGCTCGTCATGGCAGATGGTGATGAGCGGTTGGATATTGTGAGCCAACAATTCATCAACCACGTCCTCATAGAACTTGAGGCCGGCTTCGTTGGGCTCGGTTTCGTCTCCTGTGGGGAAGATGCGGCTCCAGGTGATGGAAAAACGGAACACGCCAAAGCCCATCTCAGCCATGAGCGCGATGTCCTCGCGCCAGTGATGGTAGAAATCGACGGCCTGATGGCTGGGATAGTACTGGTCGTCGTAGAGGCAGGGCACAGCTCCCTCGGGGAAGGGCTGGCACTGGAAAAAGCTGCTGTTGACCGAGGTACGACTGCCATCGGGCATCTTGAGCGTGAGCTGACGCGGCGTGGTCACATTGCCGTCGGTCTCATAGTCGCGAGTGAGCAGACCTCGGCCGTCTTCGCCAAAGCCACCCTCGTATTGAAAATCAGAAGTGGCACCGCCCCAGAGGAATGTGCCAGGGATATGCATCTTGTCGGTCATGGGGGTTCCTTTCGATGGAGGTTGCTCGTTATGCTCATTTAACGCCTCCCTTCGCCCATTGTGTCCCCAACGTATTTCCCAATTCAGTGGAAATGACCGGGATGGAAAAGACTGGGCCAAAGCGGGAAAGTAGTGTTTGGCCCGTACGGGTCTGCAAGGTTCAAGTTCAATATGTATGGGGGATGTTTTGAATTTGAGTTTAGTTTCGACAATGCCTGTCATGGTTTCGCAGATTGCTGCGATGTTTTTGATGATGGCAGTTGGCGCAGCATGCTGTAAGTGCGGACTTATCACGCGCGATGGCTCGATGGTCCTAACCAATCTCGCCTGTTATGTGTCTACCCCCGCCGTAATTGTGCGAGCACTCGCCGTACCGTTTGGGTCTGACGTGCTTGATTCCATCTTAAAGGTCGCTGCTGCATCATGCACGATTATGATCGGTGTCATTATCGTTACTCGCGCAGTCTATGGTACCGGCTCTAGAGTCGCTCAGCTCGGAATCATCATTTCCAATATGGGTTTCGTGGGCATATCACTTGTGGAAAACGTCGTCGGTTCTGATTACGTCGTTTATATTTCCGCTGTTATGGCAACTCAGATAGTATTTATCTGGACGTATTGCATTTGGCTCTATACGCAAGATGTCTCAGAAGTGAGCTTCAAAAAGATTGCGACGAATCCCGTAATGGTCGCAGTTGTAGTGGGCTTTGTCATGTTTATCTTCTCATGTGAGCCAAAGGGGACCGTCAAATCCTTCATTGACGGCATGGCGAACCTCAACACGGGACTCGGTATGTTGATCGTAGGTGTATTTTTGGCGCAATCCGACCTCCGCGCTCTCGCCCGCACACGCTCAATTTATAAAGCGAGTGCCTTGCGTCTTATTGCTACCACGGCGTTGTCGGGTTTAATCGTATCGTTCTTTCCGGTTTCTGCGGCCTGCAAGACCGTGGTGCTCATTGCCTTTTCGGCGCCTTGCGGGGCGATGTGCTGTATGATCCCGCAGCTATTTGGTGGAGATTCTCGTTATGGTGCCGGCTTGGTTTCTATTTCGACTCTCCTTTCGCTCGTCACTATGCCGATCATGCTTATGCTGGGTCTCGTGTTGTTCTAGCTATGGGGCGGAAACTGGGCGCCGTTTGCGCAGCGGTGGGAAGTGTGTCGGCATGTGCGATCTGGTTTCCTTTGGGGCGGTGCGTGCGTCGTGTGTGCCAGTATGATGAGAAAGCGATAATCGTGGCCCTTTGATACTGCGGCTCCTGTACACAAAAGGGAATTATCTTGCCGGGATTAATCAAAGTGGCCAACACGAAAGACGTTTGGGTGCATCGCGGAGAAAGGATGTTCATGGGGTTAGACCTCAAGCCACGCGGGAGCGTGACGATTGAGTGCATTGTAAATGGGCCGATTGGGACAAACAGTTATTTTATGGGGTGCTCGGGGCAATGGATTGTCATCGATCCAGCTTGGGACGGCACGGCACTTGTTGAGCGGTTTCGTGCAGAGCATTCCGGGGAAACACTTTTGGGCTCGGTGTGTACTCACGGGCATGCCGACCACGTGGGCGGCGTGGCGGGCGTGCGCG
The DNA here is from genome assembly GCA_902464495.1 of uncultured Collinsella sp. GTDB lineage: Bacteria > Actinomycetota > Coriobacteriia > Coriobacteriales > Coriobacteriaceae > Collinsella. The sequence continues at coordinate 13,748 of CABQJK010000026.1, forward strand.
CGGCGTTGGGTGAGGCATGCTTGTACGCGTTGCCTGCTAGAGACGCCGAGCTTCCCGCTCAAAACATCTCCGAGCAGCGCGTCCTGTGGGGCATCGATACGCCCGACCCCGGTGCACCCACGCGGCTGATTGCCGAGGGCGATGCGCTTGCCGTGGGAGAAGCAACGCTTCAGGTCATGGAAGTGCCGGGGCATACGCCGGGTGGTGTCGTGCTCTTTGCTGCTACCAAGGAGGGCAACATCGCCTTTGTCGGCGACACCCTCTTTCCCGGTAGTCACGGCCGCACCGATCTTGCGGGCGGCAATGAGGCCGCCATCTGCCGCTCGCTCAAAAAGATGGCCCGCGAGCTTCCCTCCGACACCGTCTGCCTCATTGGTCATGGTCCGATGACGACAATAGAGGCTGAGCTTTCCGATAATCCCTTTATGCATCAATAGAAAAAGATTGCGGGCGCATCCGGCGTAGTGCCGAGTGCGCCCGCATCGTGTCTTGAGGCGGTTTGATTTATAGATTTCAACCAGATTGCTTCCAACTAATGCGGAAATCAGAATTGTGGAACCGACTTCATAACCAAGATATCTTATTCATTGTCAAGAGAAAGCAGGGAGGTGTGATCCAATGATCGATTCGCAAGTTCGCAAGTTGCTTTTCTATATCGATGAGCACGAGAACGTGATGGCCCAAACGCTGGCTGATGAATTCGATGTAAGCGATCGCACGATCCGCACATACGTTAAAAAGCTCAACGGGCAACTCGAGCCCGCCGCGTCAATTCGTAAGGTTCGCGGCGGCGGCTATTCGCTTGTTGTGACTGATCAGGATGCTTTTGAGGGGCTCGTGCAGGAGCCTTCGCAGAAAGGCCTTCGTTCCATCCCCTCGACGCCCGAGGGCAGGGTCTCCTATCTATTGAGCGACCTGCTCTCCCGCACAGGCTGGATTACCCTCGATGACCTCTCCGAGATACTCTTTGTGAGCCGTAACGCCATCTCGAGTGATCTCAAACAAGTCGAGCAGCAGTTGTCCCGATTCGATCTTGCATTAGAGCGTCGTCCGCACTATGGGATTCGAGTGACGGGTAGCGAGATGTCCCGCAGGTTGTGCCTTGCGAACACCACGCTTGACCATCTTATGGAGGGTCGAGCGGATGGTGCCACCAATCGTGTATCACTTGATGTAATTGCCAAATGCGTCGACGAGGTTATTGTCGACGAGGGGTTCCAAATTAACTCCGCTGCCTATCAAAACCTTATGGTCCATATCGCAATCGCCGTTCGCCGTATCCGCGAGAGCTGCTATGTTCCGATGGAGGCTGAAAACCTTGAACGTATTCGTTCCTCGCGTGAGTTCTCTGTCGCTCGTCGCATAGCGGACGGCATTGAATGTGCCTTCGAAATCAACCTTCCTCAAGAGGAAGTCGCCTATATTGCAATCCACCTCGCTGGCAAGCAGTCTCTCTATGTCGGTCCCGATGGAGAAGATGAGGGCCTCGTCATTTCCGATGAGGTTTGGGGCGTGGTGTCCGAGATGCTTGAGCTCGTTTGGGATTCCTATCACTTCGACCTTCGCGGCGACCTTGAATTGCGCATGAATCTGGCGCGTCATATCGTCCCGCTCGCGGTTCGCCTCAAGTATCGCATGCATATTGATAATCCGCTGCTCGCCGATATTAAAGAGCGTTTCACGCTGGCCTATTCTATGGCCTTGGATTCCTCTACGATTCTGGCACAGAAGTATGGAAACCGTCTTTCCGACGATGAGGTCGGCTACATAGCGCTTGCCTTCGCGCTCGCTCTCGAGCGCCAGAAGGGCGAGGCCCCGCGCAAGAACATCCTCGTCGTGTGCGCGAGCGGGCAGGGGAGCGCCAAGCTGCTTGAGTACCGGTATCGTCAGGAGTTCGGCTCGCTGGTCGACAGGGTGGTGACGTGCGACGCCAGCCATGTGGACAACGTCGACATGACCGGTATCGACTATGTCTTCACCACCGTTCCGCTACACCGCCCGCTCCCCGTGCCGGTACGTCAGGTGAGTTTCTTTCTCGATGACGAGGATATGAAGGACCTTAGGGATCTTTTGAGCGACACCGGCCTGTCGGGCAGTTTTGCTCCCTTCTTTTCGCCCGAGCTGTTCATGGCCGACCTTGACGTATCTGATAAACGAGAGGTGATCGAGCGGCTCTGCGAGCGCGTGGTCGAGTATCGAAAAGTCCCCGGCGATTTTTGCGAGCTGGTCCTTCGTCGCGAGGAGCTTGCCCAGACGAGTTTTGGTAACCAGGTCGCCATGCCGCACCCGGTGCAAGCCGTGAGCGACGACACGTTTGTATGCGTGGGACTGCTCCGCCATGCCATCGAATGGAACGGGCAGGCGGTGAGCGCGGTCTTTCTTGTCTCGGTATCCAAGGCCAAGAATAAAAAGCTCGAGTCTTTCTACCGCAGTATGGCCAAGCTGCTCACCAATAAAGAGGCTATCCAGAAGCTTGTTGGCAACCAGGAATGGGGCACGCTTGTCGAGCTTTTGAATACATTTGGAATGTAAGACGACAACTGTAAGAGGAGACACAGATGGACGAGAGCAAGTACGAAAACGCCCTCCAAATCATCCTTCATGCGGGCAACGCCAAGTCGGCCGCCTTGATGGCGATCGACGCTGCCCATGACGGTGATTTCGAGGAGGCAGAAAAGCAGCTCGCCGAGGCGCAGGCCGAGATGAGCGCCGCCCACAAGAAGCAGTTCGAGCTCACCCAGGCTGAAGCTAACGGCGAAGAGGTCGATATCAACATTATCCTGATCCACGCTGAGGACCATCTGACAATGGCGATTATGGCAAGCGATTTTGCCGAGCGCTTCATTGAGCTGTATCGCGATAAGTATGAAGGTAAATAGCCTCGACTTTTACGTTTTGGTCATCTAAGCGCCCCGGAAGAGCGCTTTATGAAAGGAGTTTGTAATGAACATTATGTTGGCTTGCTGTGCTGGTATGAGCACCTCTCTTGTTGTGAGCAAGATGGAGGAGGCCGCCAAGGCACAAGGTAAGGAGGACTATAAGATCTGGGCTGTTGAACAGGGTCAGGTTGCTGAGGAGCTTGGCAATTTCGACGTCCTGCTCCTTGGACCGCAGGTTCGTCATCTTCAGCGCAAGCTCACCAAAGTCGTCGACGGCAAGGCTCCCGTTGCCGTGATCGATCCGGTTGCCTATGGCAGCTGCGATGGCGCCAAGGTCCTCAAGCAGGCGGAGGACCTGGTCGCCAAGGCATAAGGGCTCAATAGCCCAAAAACGCCGCTGTGCGACTAGCACTCGACAGCGGTCTACATCCGAAAGCACGTCATTAACTTTCGAAAGCAGGTACATCATATGGCTTTCTCCGAGAAATTCGAAGATGTGATGATGGTTGTCGCAGAAAAAGTAGGCGACAACGTATATCTCTCCGCAATTAAGGATGCCTTTACCGCGTTTATGCCCTTCGTTATCGTGGGTTCTATGGGCACGCTGCTCAAGACGTTGGTCTCTTCCACCACGACGGGGCTTGCACAATGGGTGCCCGCGCTCGCGGGGCTTGAGCCGGCATTTTCCGCCATCAACTACTGCACCATGTCCTTCATGACGGTGCCCATTACCTTCCTGATTGGCCTTTACCTGGCTCGCGCCAAGAAGGCTCCGGAATATCCTACCGCACTCGTTTCCGTGGCGGCCTACATTTCCATGATTTGCACCTCCATCAAGGTCGACGGTGCCGGCACGGCTCTCGAGGCTCCGGTGTCTGGTCTGCTTACCACCCAGATGGGCGCTCAGGGTCTTTTTGTCGGCATGATCACGGCCGTTGTGTTCGGTTCGCTTTTCTGCTGGCTCTCTAAGATCGACCAGATCAAGATCAAGATGCCTCCTTCGGTTCCCTCTGGTATCTCCCAGTCCTTCAACGTTATGATTCCGGTCTTTATTGTCCTCGTCGTGAGCGCTATCTTCGGCCTTGGCTTCCAAGCCCTTACCGGCTCCTACATCAACGACTGGATCTACGGCCTTATGCAGGCTCCGCTCGAGGCGGCCTTCAAGACTCCGGCTGGCGTTGTCATCATCGTTGTCGTGTCCCAGCTCTTCTGGGTTCTCGGTATCCATGGCGGTCTCATTGTTTCCCCGGTGCGCAACCCCATGTTCAATGCTGCAATCGCCGCCAACACCGCCGCCCTTGCCGCTGGCACCATGCCCGATTCTCCGTTCACCATGGGTTTTTGGAACTGCTTCGTTGCTCCCGGTGGCGCCGGTATGACCCTCTGCCTCATCATCGCTATTTTCCTGTGCTCCAAGCGCGATGAGGAAAAGGCTATCGCTAAGCTCGGTTTCCTGCCTGGCATCTGCGGCATCTCCGAGCCCGTCGTCTTCGGTATCCCTCTGGTCTTGAACCCGATCTACGCAATTCCGTTTGCTTTTGGTTCCGGTATCTGCGTTGCCATTGCCATGTTTGCAACCTCTATCGGCTTCCTTCCCTGCAACACGGTCGACGTCCCCTTCGGTGTACCCATTCTTCTCAACGCTTTTGTCGGTCATGGCTGGCAGGGCGTCGTGGTCCAGCTCATCGAGCTCGTCGTGGGCGTCCTTATCTGGATCCCCTTCGTCCTCGCCAACAGCAAGCTGGCCAAGAAGGAGCAGGAAGAGGCTGCTCAGGCCTAATTACTACACCTATCGGCTGTCCGATAATATGCCTGTAACTACGAGGGGCGCGGTGCACGGGAGCGCTGCGTCCCTCTTTTTCAACCTAAGGAGATAACCATGAGCTACGTGTTCCCCGAAGGCTTTTTGTGGGGCGGCGCGACTGCCGCCAACCAGTGCGAGGGAGCCTGGGATGTGGATGGCAAGGGCCTTTCGGTCGCCGATTGCACCACCTATAAGCCCAAGGTCGACAAAAAGGACTACGCGGCGTTGCACGGGATCACCGATGAGCAAATCAAGGAGGCCGAGGCCTCGGCCGACACCCACATGTATCCCAAGCGTCACGGCATTGACTTCTTCCATCGCTATAAGGAGGACATTGCGCTTTTCCAGGAGATGGGCTTCAAGACGCTGCGCGTATCCATTCAGTGGACCCGCCTGTTCCCCACGGGTGCAGAGGAAGAGCCGCTTCAGGCCGGCATCGACTACTACCGCGACCTGTTCCGCACCATGAAGGATGCGGGCATTGAGCCACTTGTGACGCTTCACCACTACGAGATGCCGCTCTATTTGGCAAACCACTACGATGGTTGGGGCAAGCGCGAAGTCATCGACTTCTTCTTGCGCTTCTGCGAAGTCTGCTTCCGCGAGTTTGGAAAGTACGTTACCTATTGGCTCACATTCAATGAGATCGACTCTGTGTTCCGCCATCCCTGGACCACGATCGGCGTTTGCACCGAGCGCTATCCCGAGGATAAGCGCGAGGAGCTTATCTACCAGTGCGTGCACAATCAGTTTGTGGCGAGCGCCCTTGCCACCAAGATGCTGCACGAGATGGTTCCCGGTGCTCAGATGGGCTGCATGGTCACGCGCACCCTCACCTATCCCGAGAACTGCAATCCCAAAAACATGCTGCTTGCGCAGAAGGACAACCGCGATAACTACTTCTATAGCGATGTCCAGGTACTTGGCGAGTATCCGCAGCATGTGCTCAACTATTGGAAGCGCAAGGGCATCCACGTCGAGTTCGGCATGGGTGACGAGGCCATTCTCAAGCAGTATCCGGTCGATTTCGTCTCGTTTTCGTATTACATGTCGATGGTTGACTCCATTGATGCGGACAAGCGCGAGAAAGTCGGAGGAAACCTTGCTACCGGCGTCAAGAACCCCTTCCTGCCCATTTCTGACTGGGGTTGGCAGGTCGACCCCGATGGCCTCACCTACGCGCTGATCGATATGCAGGACCGCTACCATAAGCCGCTCTTTATCGTCGAGAACGGTCTTGGTGCCTACGATAAGGTCAACGAAGACGGCACGATTGACGATGACTATCGCATCGATTACTTCCGTGAGCACATTAAGGCCATCGGCGCTGCTATTGAGGAAGGTGTCGACGTGATGGGCTATACCCCGTGGGGGTGCATCGACCTTGTCTCGATGTCGACGTGCGAAATGGACAAACGGTACGGCTTTATCTATGTCGACCTCGACAATGAGGGCAACGGTACCTATGCACGCTCTAAGAAGAAGAGCTTCGATTGGTACCAGAAGGTTATCGCCACCAACGGTGCTGACCTCGACTAGCTTTCATTCAACAAGTGTGAGGGCCGTCGCGATGACGGCCCGTTTCCTATAGAAAAGAGGACGACCATGGGTGTTTTTCCTAAAGACTTTCTTTGGGGCGGCGCGACTGCTGCCAATCAGTTCGAGGGAGCCTGGGACGTAGACGGCAAGGGTCCGAGTTGCATGGATATGGCTACTAACGGCAACCATCACCACCCGCGCGAGATCACGCCCGAGCTCGACCCCAACAAGCTCTATCCCTGTCACGATGGTGTCGATTTCTACCATCACTACAAAGAAGACATCGCCTTGCTCGCCGAGATGGGATTCAAGGTCTTTCGTTTCTCGATGAACTGGCCTCGCATCTTCCCAACGGGATTCGAAGATGAGCCCAACGACGCTGGCCTCGCGTTTTACGATCGCGTGATGGACGAGTGCCATAAGTACGGCATCGAGCCGCTCGTGACACTGAGTCATTACGAGATGCCCTTTGCCATGTGCCAGAAGGTCGATGGCTGGGCTTCGCGCGAGGCTATTGACTGCTATGTGAAGTATGCCAAGACCGTCATGGAGCATTTCAAGGGCAAGTGCCGCTACTGGCTCACGTTCAACGAGATTAATTGCGGCATGATGTCCCTTGGCAACTACATGAGTCTCGGTATTCTCAACCCGGGCTCCTTCGACCTGCGCCATCAGAAAGATGACCCGCAGAAGCGTTTGCAGGCGCTGCACCATCAGTTTGTCGCAAGCGCTCTTGCGGTCAAGGCGGGGCATGAGATCGACCCCGACAACAAGATGGGCTGCATGATTGCCTACATGCTGGCCTATCCGCTCACGCCCAACCCTGCAGACGTCGAACTTGCCCGCGAACGTAACCAGTATCGCAACTACTACTGTTCCGATGTTCAAGTGCGCGGCGAGTACCCCTACTTTGCCCAGCGCATCTGGGACGAGGAGGGCGTGACGCTCGATATTACCGACGAGGACCGTAAGATTCTCAAAGAAGGTACAGTCGATTTCTATACGCACAGCTACTATCAGAGCCAGTGCGCAAGCACCGATCCTGCCGAGGAGACGAGCGGTAACCTTCTCGGCGGCGCCAAGAATCCCTATCTTAAAGAGACTGCGTGGGAGTGGCCAATCGACCCCATGGGTCTTCGTATCATGCTCAACCAGGTGTACGAGCGCTATCAAATCCCCATTATGGTGGTTGAGAACGGCCTCGGCTGCCGCGATGAGGTCAACCCGGATGGATCCATCGACGATGACTATCGTATCGAGTACCTGCGTGACCACATCAAGGCTATGGCCGAGGCCATCAAGGATGGCGTTGAGGTCTGGGGGTACACGCCTTGGGGCTGCATCGACCTGGTGAGCAATGCCGATGGAGAGATGGCCAAACGCTACGGATTTGTCTACGTCGATAAACATGATGACGGCAGCGGCACTATGGAGCGCTCGCGTAAAAAGAGCTTCTACTGGTACAAGAAAGTTATTGAGACCAACGGCGAGGAGCTGTAATGGGAGGAGCGGTTGCCGCGCTTATCAATCAGATTGTCATCATGTTTATCTTGATGGCGATTGGCTATGCTCTCTACCGCATGAAGATTATCGACCGTAAGGGTACGAGCCAGATGGCCAATGTCGTCATCTACGTGGCGTATCCCTGCATTACGCTGAGAACCCTTATGGTCGACTTCGACCCCAACATGATTCGCGATGCGGGATTCTGCTTCGTGCTTACCGTTGTGGTCACACTAATTTCGATTCCGCTCACACGTCTGTTCTTTAAAAAGGAGGATGGCGTTGCCCGCTACGGAGCCATATTTTCCAACAGCGGCTTTATTGGGGTTCCCATTGTTATGGGCGTGTTCGGGTCCGAATATGTTTTCTACCTCTCCATCGGAGTCTCATGCCTCACGTTTTTCATTTGGACGTATGGCGTGTGGTTAGTTTCGGGCGACAAAAGCCAGATGTCGTTAAAAAACTGCATCACTAACCCCAATCTCATCATGATCTTGGTCGGCCTTGTTTGCTTTTTCTTTTCAATCCATCCGCCTGCGCTGATGGCGACGATTCTCGATGACCTGGGTGCGCTCAATACGGGTCTTGTGATGCTTGTGCTTGGAGCCTATTTGGCGCAGAGCGATATGCGCGCTGTCGTTACGAGTAAAAAGGCCTATCTCGTCAGCTTAGTGCGACTTGTCATCATCCCGGCGATCGTTGTTGGCATCTTGGCGCTTTTCCCGTGGATTGACGCCAAGATTCGCCTAACGATGCTCATCGCTCTCGGTGCGCCTGTCGCGTCGTTTGCAGCCATCTTGTCCGAGAAATACGGTGGTAACTATAAGTTTGGAATTGGCTTGGTGACGCTGTCGACGATTCTGTCGCTCATCACCATGCCCATCATGCTTGAGCTTGCGTCTTTGGTAATCGTATAGCTGACTGGCATTTAGGGGTTGACAACTACGTCAACCCCTAAACTCGTCAACGGCCGTTCTGGGGCGGCAAGCGGTATGAAAACTCGTTAAAGTAGCCATATTCGTGAACAAACGAACGTTTATGCTCGGGTATGTCGTGGTAAAATCTCAGGCGTTATCGGAGCAACCTTACAGGAGGTTTCTTTTATGCTCGTCAACGCAGCAGACATGCTCAAGAAGGCTGAGGCCGGCAAGTACGGTCTCGGTGCCTTCAACACCAACAACCTCGAGTGGACCCTGGCTATTCTCCAGGCCGCCGAGGAGGCCAAGTCTCCGCTGATCCTTCAGTGCACCGCTGGTGCCGCTAAGTGGATGGGCGGTTTCAAGGTCTGCGCCGACATGGTCAAGGCTGCCGTCGAGGCCACGGGCGTTACCGTTCCCGTCGCCCTTCATCTCGATCACGGTTCTTACGAGGACTGCTTCAAGTGCATCGAGGCCGGCTTCACGTCCATCATGTATGACGGCTCTCACGAGGAGACCTTCCAGCTTAACCTCGATCGCACCAAGGAGCTCGTTGAGCTTGCCCACTCCAAGGGCATGTCCATCGAGGCCGAGGTCGGCGGCATCGGCGGCACCGAGGACGGCGTGACCTCCAGCGGCGAGCTCGCTGATCCTGCTGAGTGCAAGCAGATCGCTGACCTGGGCGTCGACTTCCTTGCCTGCGGTATCGGCAACATCCACGGCGTGTACCCTGCCGACTGGGCTGGCCTTTCCTTCGAGCGTCTGGGCGAGATCAAGGCACAGACCGGCGACCTGCCCCTCGTCCTGCACGGTGGCACCGGCATCCCCGAGGATCAGATCAAGAAGGCCATTTCCCTGGGCATCTCCAAGATCAACGTCAACACCGACCTGCAGCTCGTCTTCGCCAAGGGCGTCCGCGAGTACATCGAGGCTGGCAAGGATCAGCAGGGCAAGGGCTTTGACCCCCGCAAGCTCCTCAAGCCTGGTCGCGACAACATCGTTGCCCGCACCAAGGAGCTCATGGAGGAGTTTGGCTCAGTCAACAAGGCGTAAGCGTCGCTAAACTTCCCGCCGGAAGCCCCGTCCCCCTACACTGTTTCCTTTGCGCTCACCTGGCTTTGCCAGAAGTCGCGCCAAGGAAGCAGTTCCGGGGGACGGGGCTTCCTTCGTTTAACGCCGCAGGGTTACGAGGCTGAATTATTTATTTGACTACCGTTCAGCGGTGTTGATGGCTCCCTTGTTGGGGCTTTCTTTTTATCTCGCTACAATGGGTTTCAAGCGTTCTAGTGACTTGGAGTTTTGGTATGGCTGTTATTAATGTACTGCCTTCGGATGGGAAGGTTATTGACGAGGGTCCTGTTGGTTGCTCTGTTGATGTTTGCTGTGATGATTTTCGCCATCTCGATATTGGGCTACCGCCTGAGATTCTTCGTCTTAAGGATGCTGGGTATTTGATGCAGGCTGTTGCTGCCTGCGATCGCCTTCTGGAGCAGAACCCCGAGCCTTCGCTGGCTGCTTGTGTTCGTGCCGAGCGGTATCGCATGCTCGAGACGCCGCTTCATTTTTCGGTGTCGCGCGATCAGGCTATTGCGATGATTCGCGAGGAGTGGCCAGAGTTTACCGAAGAGCAGTTTGATGACCTGATTAATCGTAAGCGTATTGACTGGCGCTTTATCGATGGCGAACTGTTCGTTCTCGACAACTTCCTCGATTCGCTTCGCGTATATCCTAAAGAGGTTCTCGGCATGCGGCCCGATTCTACGGACGGAATAGCACTGCGCAACGAGATGCTCAAGGAGATGGAGTCACAAAACGGATTGGCTCGCGTCATTACGCTTAAAGCGTCCGTGTCTGTCCCCGGCGCTCTAGATGGAGAGACTGTTTGCGCGTGGCTACCCGTTGCCGCCGCCTGTCGTCAACAGTCTCATATCGAGGTTCTCGATATGACGCCGGAGGGTGCTGTTGCCCCCGCGAATGCTTCGGCGCGTACCGCCTCGTGGTCTTCTTCGAGTGAGCGCTCATTCTCGGTGACCTATCGCTATCAAATTGATGCCGCTTATCGTGATGTCTATGGGGGTGCGCTTCCGGTGCATCCTTGCATGGACGCGCCACTGCCCGTGGACACCTCCGAGGACCGTCCGCACATTGCATTCACGCCGTATCTACAGCAGCTGACAGCCCGTGTCATTGACGGGCTCGAGGATCCGCTCGATCGTGCCCGTGCTATCTATGATTACCTGACGCAGCACATCGACTATCGCTATCAGCCGCCGTACTTGCTTTTGGGATCTATTGCCGATGACTGCGCGCATTCGCTCCGCGGCGATTGCGGCGTTATGGCGCTCACGTTTATCACCATGTGCCGTATCGCGGGCGTGCCTGCCCGTTGGCAGAGCGGCCTGTATGTTGCGCCCGATTCGGTGGGGTCGCACGACTGGGCAGAGTTCTATACGCCGCAGACCGGTTGGCTCAACGCCGACGTGTCATTTGGATCTTCTGCTCGCAGGATGGGGGAGGAGTGGCGCCGCCGTCACTACTTTGGCAATCTCGACCCGTGGCGTATGGTGGCCAACAATCGATTCCAGGCAGAGTTTGAGCCCTCTTTCGATGGCATGCGCGAGGACCCTTACGATAACCAGATGGGTGAGGCTTCGGTCGACGGTCGCGGATGCCGTCGGCGCGAGATGCTCCGCACGGTCGAACTCATCGAAATGCTCGAAGTTCCATTTTCGGACTAATCGGTAGAAAGCTGTGATAAACTAACTCACGCATTGCGTGCCCGAGTGGCGGAATTGGCAGACGCAGTGGACTCAAAATCCACCGTTGGCAACAACGTGCGAGTTCGAGTCTCGCCTCGGGCACCATACATGCAAGTGAGCGTTCAAGGGGGTTGCGGCCCCCTTTTTCGTGCCGAACTCGCGTGAGCGCGCGAAGCGTTAAGCAAACAGGCCTGTGGCCTGTTTGTAGCGGAGCGTGGCGAGGGCGCCACGCGCCCGAAGCCCGGGGCTTCGCGAAGCGAAGGCCCTTCGAGTCTCGCCTCGGGCACCATACATGCAAGCGAGTGTTCAAGGGGGTCAAGGTCCCTTTTTCGTGTACGTAATGTGATAACGTGCTGTACGTGTTATTATTCGCAAGGCGTTGTTCCCGCAATGCCCTAAAGAGGAACCTGAGGGTTCCCACCTTTTGGCGCCAATGAGCAGCTGACTGGTCATACAACTTAGATTCCCTTCCTCAAATCGAGGAAGTCTATGTGTACGACCTGGTTGCTGAGAAGCGCCGGGTTATTTTTTTATGAATGGAGGTAGGGAAAATAGCTAAGTCTGATGACACCCGCATCAACGACGAGATCACTGCATCTTCGTGTCGTTTGATTGGCGTCGATGGCTCTCAGCTCGGCCTGTTCGCCATCCGCGATGCCCAGCGCGTCGCCGACGATCAGGGTCTCGACCTGGTCGAGATCGCTCCCAACGCGGAGCCGCCGGTCTGCAAGGTCATGGACTACGGTAAGTTCAAGTACCAGCAGGCCATGAAGGCCAAGGCTGCTCGTAAGAACCAGTCCAAGGTCGAGGTCAAGGAAATGAAGTTCCGACCCAAGATCGACGTTGGCGACTACGAGACCAAGAAGGGCCACGTTCTGCGTTTCCTCAAGAAGGGCGCACGCGTTAAGATCACCATCATGTTCCGCGGCCGTGAGATGGCTCACCCGGAGCAGGGCCTTAACGTTCTCGAGCGTCTCGCCGAGGATCTCAAGCCTTACGCTACGGTCGAGTCCAAGCCTAAGATGGAAGGCCGTAACATGCTTATGCTGCTCGCCCCGATTAAGGGCGCCTTCGATGAGGATAAAGCGGCAAGCGATAGCAAGTAACTAGTGTTCTGTAACCGATTAAGGAGTATTTCATGCCTAAGATGAAGTCCCACAGCGGCACCAAGAAGCGTTTCCGCAAGACTGGTACCGGCAAGCTTATGCGCGCCAAGGCTTTCAAGAGCCACATCCTGAGCAAGAAGTCCACCAAGCGTAAGCGTGGCTTCCGTCAGGAGACCGAGATCGCCGCTGCCGACCGCAAGGTCATCAAGTCACGTCTCGCCTAAGTTCGCGTTCCCGTTTTTCGTTTTACCGTCTAGGAGTTGATAGAACATGGCACGTATTAAGCGCGCTGTTGCCGCCAAGAAGAAGCGCCGTACCGTTATGCACCGTGCGAAGGGTTACTACGGTGCCGCTTCGCGTACTTACAAGCATGCTAAAGAGCAGGTCCAGCACTCCCTGCAGTATCAGTATCGTGATCGCCGCAACAAGAAGCGCGAGATCCGTTCTCTCTGGATTACCCGTATCAACGCTGCTGCTCGCCTGAACGACATCTCTTACTCTCAGTTCATGCATGGCCTGAAGGTTGCCGGCATCGAGCTCGACCGCAAGGTCCTGGCTCAGATGGCTTACGAGGACATCGAGTCCTTCAACGAGCTGGCTACCATCGCCAAGAAGGCTCTCGAGGCCTAATAGATTCTCTTGAATCGCTAGGGGAGTGTCGCGTTGTGCGCGGCGCTCCCTCTTTTTATCTGAAGCGCGGTTTACATTGCTAAAAGCGCGGGTAGATAGACACTTACAGGTGACCGATCTCTATATATTCCTAAACCAAAGGGTCATCATCTGATACGTGCGGAAGATCCGCACCAGTCTTTCTATTAGCTATAGAAAGCGATATGTTGTGTAGGACTTGTGAAGAGTGGAATTGACGACCCACAGGGCTTCGCGGTCTGGCAATATATCTCCTTGCCGCGCGGCCCGGTGGGACCGGACCAGCCGCCAGGCGTGCACCTTGAGAACCGGATACTGCGAGGATGGACACA
>CABQJK010000027.1 GCA_902464495.1 uncultured Collinsella sp.
GCAAGCGCGGCGGCCTTGTCGGCAGCGTCGCCCGCCTGCTCCAGGTACTGGTTGCACTCGGTCACAAAGCCAAAGACGGCGCCCATGGCGCCGGCGGTATTAAAGTCGTCGTCCATGCACTCCTTAAAGGTGGCACGGGTCTCGGCGGCCTTGGCGGCAAACGCCTCGGATGCTGCCTCATCGGCATCGGCCGTCGCATGGTTCGCGGCCCAGCGCAGGTTCTCGACCGTGCCGGCGATACGCGTGAGCGAGTTCTCGGCGCCCTCCAGGCGCTCCCAAGAGAAGTCGAGCGGCGAGCGATAGCTCGTCTGTAGCATCAGCAGGCGCAGGGCGGCAGCGGAGTGCTGCTCGAGGACCTCGGCCAGCGTAAAGAAGTTGCCGAGCGACTTGGACATCTTCTCGCCGTCGACCAGCAGCATGCCCGTGTGCATCCAAGTGTTGGAGAAGCCCTGGTGCCAGGCGCAGGTGGCCTGGGCGCACTCGTTCTCGTGATGCGGGAAGGCAAGGTCGGAGCCGCCACCGTGGATGTCGATCGGAGTGCCCAGGTAGCGATGCACCATGGCGGCGCACTCGGTGTGCCAACCGGGACGGCCTTCGCCCCAGGGGCTCGGCCAGCTGGGCTCGCCGGGCTTGGCGGCCTTCCACAGGGCAAAGTCGAGCGGGTCGTTCTTGTCCTCGTTCTCCTCGATGCGCGCGCCAACCATAAGGTCGTCGATGTTGCGGCCCGAGACCTGACCATAGTTGGGATCGCTGCGCACGGCAAAGTACACATCGCCGTTATCGGCTGCGTAAGCGTGGCCCTGCTCGATAAGCGTCTTGATCATGGCAATCATGGGGCCGATCTCCTTGGTGGCGCGGGGGCGCACATCGGGATCGAGCACGTTGGCGGCGCGCATGACGCCGATGAACTTGTCGGAGAACTCCGTCGCGACCTCGGCGGCCGTACGGCCCTGCTCGTTGGCGCGCTTGATGATCTTGTCATCGACATCGGTGAGGTTCTGGGCGAACGTGACCTCGTAGCCGCTCGCGATGAGCCAGCGACGAATCACGTCAAAGCTGATGAACGTGCGGGCATTGCCGATGTGGATGTTGTCGTAGACCGTGGGGCCGCATACGTACATGCGGACCTTGCCGGACTCGATGGGCTGGAACTCTTCCTTTTTATGGGTAGCGCTGTTGTAGATACGCATTCGTTACTCCTTAACGGTTTTCTGTAGCAGGCAGACGGCCCAGGCACCGATTCCCTCGCCCTGGCCTTCCCAACCGAGCTTTTCGGTCGTAGTGGCGGCGACGCCCACGTTTTCGACGTCAACGCCCAGGGCATGGGCAAGGTTGGCGCGCATGGCATCGCGGTGCGGGGTGATCTTGGGTTGCTGACAGGCAATGGTGCAATCGGCATCGACAAACTCAAAACCCAGCTCGCGCGCATAGTCCATTACGCGGGCAAGTAGCACCATCGAATCGGCACCCTCGTAAGCGGGATCGGTGTCGGGGAATAGCTTGCCGATGTCTCCCCCGCGGCAGGCGCCCAGAATGGCGTCGGCCAAGGCGTGCGCGAGCACATCGGCATCCGAGTGGCCCAGCAGGCCGCGCTCGTAGGGAATGTCAACCCCGCCGATTATACATCGACGCCCCTCCACCAAACGGTGGACGTCGTAGCCGTGGCCAATGCGCAGGTTACTGAACATGGGGAAGGTCCTCTCCCTCGGCCATACGGCCAAGCAGAATCGCGGTTACGGGACGCAGGTCCTCGGGCACCGTAACCTTAAGGTTGTCGCGCGGGCTCTGGACACAACGGACGTGCCCCCCCATGCGCTCGACCAGCGATGAATCGTCGGTACCGATAAAGCCCTCAGCAATGGCTGCAGCGTGGGCGCGCTTCATGGCGTCGACGCTAAAGATCTGCGGCGTCTGCGCGGCCCAATAGAGCTCGCGCGGCGGCGTCTCGACGATATTGTCGCCGTCGACGATCTTGAGCGTGTCGATCGCGGGCTGACCGCACACGACGCCGTCGAGCGAGCGGTCACCCACAAGCACGTCGATCGCATGATCGATGGCCTCGGTCGTGATGAGCGGACGGGCGCCGTCGTGGATGGCGACATATTCGAAACCCGCCGGAACCGCATGCACGCCGGCACGGGTGGAATCCTGACGGGTATCGCCGGCATCGGCGAAGCTGATGGGCGTGTCATAGTCAAACGGATCGATGGCCAGGCGGCGCATCTCGGCGCGGCGCTCGGCAGGACACACCACCACGATGTGGCCGACCTTGTCGCTCCGATCGAACGCGCGGATAGACCAACTCATGAGCGGACGGCCCGCCACGTTAACGAGCTGCTTGCCGCCGGGATTTCCAAAGCGCTGGCCGCTGCCGCCGGCAACGACCACGGCGCATACGGGCGCCATTATGCGTTCCCCTGTTTGGTGCCCTTCATGCGGTACAGCGAGTCCGCAAGAATGGCAGGGTTGTTGACGCCAAAGTCGCCTAGGCGCTCCGGATCCTCGCTGATGTCGTCCATGAGCTCCTGCAACGAGCCATACTCGTCGACGATCTTCTCGGCCACGCCGTCGCGCACGACGGACACGCGCGAAAGCGTGCGCAGGCCCAGCGGCGTCATGACGGAGTCCTCGTCCAGGTCGTCGTAACCCAGAACCGCCGCCACATGCTGTGGGTCGGACAGGTCCTTAGGCGTCATGCGGCTCAGGTTGGCGCGAATCTTCTCGGCATTAGCCTCGGAAGAATCGCTTGCGTAGTCGCGGATCATCAGGTCGTATTCGGTATCCATGCTGGAGCCCGCGAGCTGCTCGAGCTGCATCTGCACGAGCTTGCCCTGGTTGCCCAGCTTGACGATGCAATCCTTAAGCTCGGTCTTTGCCTGCTGCATGATCTCGAAGCTCGAGAAAATACCGGTAATGTCGGCGAGCGTAACGTAGTCGTCGAGCTCGAGGGCCGTCAGACGTAGCAGGGAGCGATCGAGCGACTGACGGGTAGTCTGGAGCGTGGCGACGAGCTGGTTGACCGAGCTCATGATGGTGGTGACGGGCTGGATCTCGTAGCTCTTACCGTGAACGTACACGTTAACGACGGCACGACGGGCCGAGACCGAGATCACGATGGCGTCGGTGAGCACCGACATGCGAGCGGCGGTGCGGTGACGCATGCCCGTCTCGCTCGTGGCAAGCGAGGGATCGGGATTGAGGTGGAAGTTGGCGCGCAGGATCTGGGTGAGGTCGCCGTCGATAACGATGGCGCCGTCCATCTTGGAAAGCTCGAACAGGCGGTTCGAGGTAAACGAAATGTTGAGCGGGAAGCCGTCGTTACCA
The DNA here is from genome assembly GCA_902464495.1 of uncultured Collinsella sp. Classification (GTDB taxonomy): domain Bacteria; phylum Actinomycetota; class Coriobacteriia; order Coriobacteriales; family Coriobacteriaceae; genus Collinsella. The sequence goes on from CABQJK010000027.1 coordinate 3,325, forward strand.
GCAGCGAGCACGTTTTCGGTGTCGCCGACGCAAATAAGAGCGCCCAGGTGACCGGCGATGATCATGTCGAGGGCGGTGCGGATCGGCTGGCCAGGTGCCGTCAGGCGGATGGCCTGTTCCATACGCTTTTGCAGCTCGTTCTTATCCAAGGCATCGCTCCCATCGTATACGCTCCATAAACGTCAATAAGTTTCTCACGGTTTGCCTCTGTGACGCCCGCAAAATCCGATGCTTACAGAATGAGCGAACACAGCTGAGAGCCCCAATCCAAATGAGCTGCTTATGTGGTAGCATCGGGATTCGCATAAATGAGGGAGTAGTCGCGTGATCGGGTTCGCCTCCGGTGGCGCGGCAAGTCAACACACTGGCCGATGCGGCCTGGCTTGCCTTAATGAACGAGACTCGTGGCTGTGCGCGCAACGCGTACGCCACGGGTCTTTTTTGTTACTCCCCCAAGAGGTACACGCGGGCCCGCCCGCAGAGAGGGAGCCAGACTATGGGACTCGCAGAGCTCGTACTGCTCGCCGTTGGCCTTTCGATGGATGCCTTTGCCGTATCCATCTGCAAGGGCCTTGGCATGAAGAAGATCAACCTTAAAGTCGCCGTGGTGCTCGGCCTGTTCTTTGGCGGCTTTCAGGCCGGCATGCCCGTAATCGGATGGGCGCTCGGCAGTCAATTCATGGGCATCATCGGACCCATCGACCATTGGATCGCCTTTATCCTTTTGGCCTTCATCGGCGGCAAAATGCTGTGGGAAGCCTTTACCGATGACGAGGATGAAGGCGACGGCAAGGATGCCGAAAAGATTGACCTGGGCGAGTACCTGATCCTCGCCATCGCCACCTCAATCGACGCCCTAGCCGTAGGCATCTCATTTGCGGCGCTCTCAGTCGACATCATGCCCGCCGTGTCGCTCATCGGCATCACGACCTTTATCTTCTCCGTCGCCGGCGTAGCGATCGGCCACACCTTTGGCGCGCGCTACGAAAAGCCCGCCACCATCGTGGGCGGCATCGTGCTCATCCTCATCGGACTTAAGATCTTGCTTGAGCATCTGGGGATTTTGGCGCTGTAACGCCAAACACAATCGCTCAAAACTCAACGCCAGTACAAGGCCTCATGCAAAGTTTTGCATGAGGCCTTTTCGTGCAGACTTTTGCATGTCATACTTATTTGCAAAAGTCTGCACGTTAGGATATCGCCATGGATACTCTTCCCATCACAACACCGCGCCAAGCCGGAATCTACGTGCGCCAGGCGCGCGAGGCGCAGGGGATCACCCGTGCCGCCCTCGCTAAAAAAGCCGGTGTTTCGGAGCGCCTGCTCGCATCGCTCGAGCTGGGAGACGCCACCGGCATTCGGCTCGACAAGCTGCTGGCTGTCTTTAACGCACTCGGCATAGGACTCTTTGTTCAGAGCGATAACGACTCCATCACATCGCCCGCCAAACAGCCAGCGACGGAAGCGGACCTCCGTATCGCGAACTCAAATACCCTGTCAAAGCCGAGTGCAGGCAGACGGCTCCCTCGACAAGGAACGCCATCTTCCTACGGTGCCTTGCTGGCCCAAATTGCAGCCGAACAAGGCCTTTCCGGCACTTCGGACCTCTCCTTTGGCTGTAAGGTTGTGAAATAAATGGCGGCGATGGAACTTATAACCCTCATTTGTGGCGAAATCGCCGGCACACTCCGGCAAGACAAGCAAGGACTCTGCAGCTTCGTGTACGCCCCAACCTACTGTGGAGCACCGCTATCGCTAACAATGCCGCTTTCCAATCGCACGTATGGCCATAACATCGTCCGCCCGTTCCTGTTTGGTCTTTTGCCCGACAGCCAAGAGCAGCGTCGCGCTATTGCCGCTGAGTATGACGTTGCATCCAACAACCCCGTCACTCTCTTGTGTCATATCGGTCTTGACTGCGCGGGCGCCGTTCAGTTTTGTCAAACCGATCAATTAGACGCCGCCCGCGACAGGGTCTCGGCATACCGCCCGCTTACCAATTCTCAAATCGCCCATAAGCTCAAAGCAATTCGCGACGACGAAAGAGCGACATGGATGGGCTCCAACGAAAGCTGGTCCCTGGGCGGCGACCAAGGCAAATTTGCGCTAGCGTGGCATGATGGCCAATGGTGCGAATGTCTAGGGTCATCCCCCACTACTCATATCTTCAAAAATGGTGTCGTAGGGTTTAAGCATCAAGCCTTAAACGAATTCGTTTGCATGAAAACAGCTCAGCGTGTTGGCATTCCAACTGCCAACGTCTCCTATTGCACCTTCGAAGACGAGGACGCACTCGTCGTTGAACGCTACGACAGAACGGTCGATGCCAGGGGAAACATCGAAAGGCTGCATCAGGAGGACTTTTGCCAGGCGCTCGGTGTATTGCCAAGCCAGAAAAACACCGCCGATGGAGGATCAACAACGCGAGACATTCAAGAACGGCTGATTAGCACGGTCCCCCACCACATGAATCTTGTGCTCTTTACTTATATGTTGTTCTATAACGCCATTATCGGAGCACCCGATGCGCACGCTAAAAATTACTCGCTCATCCTAGGCAAAGGCACAAACGCGGCGCTCGCACCCATGTACGATGTTGCATCGGGTCTGACATACGAACGCATGCGCCGCCGGGCACGCCTTGCCATGAGCGTTGGCGGCGAGAATCGCGTGGGACGCATCGGGCCTAACGCCATCCGCCGCTATCACGGTATGGGCGACCCCGCGCTGGAGACGGCGCTCACCGATGCCGGGCTATCCGAGAAGTTTTGCTTTGCGACCATGATGGACCTCGCCTACGAGGTACCCATTTGCATGGAAGAGGTCATGGACGAATACGCCGATCTGCCCGGCATGGCGGACCTGCGCGAGCATATGCTCGGCCCCGTCCGCGAAAACTGTCAGCGTACCCTCGACCTCATCAGGGCGGATATGGGCTAGACGCCAATCAATTTCCCATTTCTTAAAAGAAGAGAGGGGGCACCCGTCGCAAAGGCTCGGATGCCCCCTCTCGTAATGTCATTTGCAATCCGCTGGCACGTGACTCGGACTGCTGCTAGCGCAACCTTTACGCAGCGAGGCGCTTGAGGACGTCGATGAGCAGCTCGTAGAAGCGCTCGGCAGAAGCGAGCTCCATGCTCTCGTCCGGGGTGTGGACATCGGAGAGCGTCGGGCCCACGGCGATGGCGTCCAGGCCGTGCAGGGCCTCGGCAAACAGGCCACACTCAAGGCCGGCGTGAATGGACTCGATGCGCAGCTCGGAGCCAAAGAGCTCGCGATAGCTCTCGACAAAGACGTCGCGGACCGGCGAATGCTCGGCATAGCTCCAGCCGGGATACTCGAACTCAAACTTGGCGTCGAAGCCCAGGACATCGGCCAACGTCTGCAGGCGGTCCTTGAACTCGTTCTGCAGCGAGGTGATCGAGGAGCGCGGGGACAGCATGATCTTGACCTGGTCGTCGGAAGTGGCGACCACGCCGATGTTGGAGGAAACCTCGACGGAGCCGTCGGTGGCGACGTTGCGGCGAATCACGCCGTTAGGGGCAAGACGCAGGGCGCGGATGAGGGCAAGCGCGGACTTCTGATCCATGGCCTCGACCTCGGCGTCGTCGGCAATCTCGACGGTGCAGGTAAAGCCGGGGTCGAAGACCTCGAGCTCGGCAGTGACGTCGGCGATGATGCCCTTTGCGATCTGGGCCGCGGCCTCGGCGGCAGCGTGGTCGGCGTAAACCAGCTCGGCCTTGCACTCACGGTTGATGGCGTTGTCCTTAGTGCCGCCGTTAAAGCTAACGATGGCGGGCTCGCCGGCGACCATCAGGCGGTCGATGATGCGGGCCATGATGAGGTTGCCGTTGCCGCGCTCCAGGTTGATATCGTTGCCGGAATGACCACCCAGTAGGCCGGAGATGTCGAGCGTGAGGGTGCTGCCGGTCTTGTGCTCGCGCACGATGGGGCAGGTGTAGGTAACGACGACGCCACCGGCGCAGCTGACGGTAGCAACGCCCTCTTCCTCGGAGTCAAGGTTAATCATGGTGCGGGCGCTAATCTGGGACTTGTCGAGCGTCTCGGCGCCGACCAGGCCAGTCTCCTCGTCGGTGGTGAATACGCACTCGAGGGCGGGGTGAACGATCGAATCGTCATCGAGAACAGTGAGCATCAGAGCGACGGCGATACCGTTGTCGGCGCCCAAGGTGGTGCCGTTAGCGGTGAGGACGCCATCCTTGACGACCAGGTCGATACCATCGGTCGTAAAGTCGTGCTCAACAGAGCCCAGCTTGTCGCACACCATGTCGATGTGGCCCTGCAGCATCACGGTCGGGGCATTCTCGGCGCCGGCAGAAGCGGGCTTGCGAATGATGACGTTGTAGACCTCGTCCTGGTACACATCGAGGCCGCGCTCCTTGGCAAACGCAACCAGGAAATCGCTGATGCCCTTCTCGTTGCCAGACCCACGGGGGATCGCGCTGACCTCCTCAAAGAAATGGAACAGCTGGGCGGGCTCGTAGCCGGTGATCTTGTAATCCATGGTGCCTCCTTGGCGCAACTGGTTAGACAGTAAGACATGCGACTTGTATATTCCCAGACTTTGCGTGCATAAACCAGTCGAAAACGCCGAGCGCCCTTGCATCATCGGCTAACGGTGGAGAAACGTCACTTTATTAAGATAAAGCAGGCTAGACGGGCCGCACGAAGGGACGTTGGACCCTTCAACCAACCTCAACGCTTGATCAACGTTTATGCATACGCCGTTGGTATGTTTAATGAGATCTACCTTGAACGAAGGGGCCTTTCCAACAGAAAAAGGGCGCTCCTTTGGAACGCCCTCGTGGACACAAGGTTTTTGTTACGCCCTACAGCGCGCCAGAGCCGGCTTGCATCATGCCGCCGGGGCCCGAGGTCACGCCGCCGCTCACGGGCGCGGCGTTGCCGGTGTGCGGTGCCGCCGGGGCGGTATCACCACCGAGCGTGCCCGCCGGACGCGGTGCCGGGATCTCGCCCGTGCCGTGGCTAAAGACAAACTTGCCATCGACCACGTCGCACAGGACGGTATCGCCCTCGCCCCACTCGCCGGCCAGTAACTCCTCGGACAGCGGGTCCTCGATGAGCTTTTGGATCGCACGACGCAGCGGGCGTGCGCCATTGGTGAGGTCGGTGCCCTCGGCCACGATCTTGTCGTAAGCCGCATCGGTGAGCTTGATGTTCATACCGTTGGCAATCAGGCGCTGACGCAGGTCGTCCACCAGCAGGTGTGCGATCTTGGTCAGGTTCTCGCCCGAGAGCTTCTGGAACACCACGATGTCGTCGATACGGTTGAGCAGCTCGGGGCGGAACAGGCGCTTGAGCTCGCCCATCGCACGGCCCTTAATCTCGCTCGAGGTAAGGCCCTGCTCGCCGGTGGTGCCAAAGCCAACGCTTGCATCCTGCGCAATCTCGCGGGCGCCCACGTTGGACGTCATGATAATCACGGTGTTGCGGAAATCGACCGTCTTGCCCTGGCTATCGGTCAGGCGGCCCTCCTCCAGCACCTGCAGCAGGATGTTGAAGATGTCGGGGTGCGCCTTCTCGATCTCGTCGAACAGCACGACCGAGTACGGGTGACGACGCACAGCCTTGGTAAGCTGGCCGCCCTCGTCGTGGCCCACATAACCCGGAGGGCTACCGATGAGCTTGGAGACCTCGAACTCGCTGCCGAACTCCGACATGTCGAAGCTGATGAGCGCATCCTTGCTGCCAAAGAGGTACTCGGCGAGTGTCTTGGCGAGCTCGGTCTTGCCCGTGCCGGTGGGGCCCAGGAAGATAAAGCTGCCGCCGGGGCGACGCGGGTCCTTGAGCGGCGAGCGGCTGCGGCGCACGGCCTTGGCAACGGCCTCGACAGCCTCGTCCTGACCGATGATGCGCGTCTTGAGTACGCTTTCGGCCTGCAGCAGGCGACGGCTCTCGCTCTCGGTAAGCGAGGACACCGGCACGCCCGAGGTCACGGACACGATGTCGGCAATCTGGCTCACGTCAATGGTGAGCGGGCTGGCATCGAGCTCAGCCGTCCAGGCGGCCTTGGCCTCGGCGAGCTCAATCTCGGCAGCCTTCTGCTGCTCGGTGATCTCGGCGGCCTTGTTCATGTCGTCGCTCTCGGTGGCCTCCTGCGCGGCGGCCTTGAGCTCCTCGATGCGATGCTCGGCCTCGCGCACCGGCTCGGGCGCGCGATTCGCGGCGATGCGAGCGCGAGCACCGGCCTCGTCGATGAGGTCGATGGCCTTATCGGGCAGGAAGCGATCCTGGATGTAGCGGTTGGAGAGGTTCGCGGCGGCCTCGATGGCACCCTGCGTATAGCGCACATGGTGGTGCTCCTCGTAGCGCGGCTTGAGCGCGGTCAGGATCTTGACCGTGTCCTCGACGCTCGGCTCCTCGACATCGATGGTCTGGAAGCGACGCTCGAAGGCCGGGTCCTTGGTGAGGTACTTGCGGAACTCCTCGGCCGTGGTGGCACCGATAATCTGGAAGGCGCCGCGCGCGAGCACCGGCTTGAGCATGGAGCTCGCGTCGATGGAGCCCTCGGCGGAACCGGCACCGATGATGGTGTGCATCTCATCGATAAACAGGATGACGTCGTCGGCCTCGGTTGCCTCCTGGATCACGTTCTTGAGGCGTTCCTCGAACTCACCGCGATACTTGGCGCCCGCAACGAGACCCGGCAGGTCGAGCGTCCAGATGTTCTGGTTCATGAGGTTCTCGGGCACGTTGCCGGCGGCGATCTGCTGGGCCAGACCCTCGACGATAGCCGTTTTGCCCACGCCGGGGTCGCCTAGAATAAGCGGGTTGTTCTTGGTGCGGCGCGAAAGGATCTCCATCATGCGCTGGACTTCCTTTTCGCGACCGATCACGGGGTCGAGCTCACCGTCACGCGCCTTCTGCGTGAGGTTGGTCGCGAACTGCTTAAGCGTATCGGTACCGCTCCCCTTTTGCTGGGAGGCATCCGAGCCGCTAAAGAACGGCAGGCCCGTACCGGGACGACCAGCACCGGCGCCAGCGAGCGGACGCTTCTTATCCTGGTCCTTGGCGGTGAGTTTCTCGATAGCCTTTTTGATGGAGGCGGACGACACACCCAGGCGCATGAGGATGTCCATGGCCATGCCGTTGCCCTCTTCGACGATGCCGATCAGCAAGTGCTCGGTCGACACGTAGGTCTGGTTGTTCTCACGCGCCACGCGGAAAGAACGCTCCATCACACTGATGACGAGCGGCGTAAAGGCGAGCTTGGCGGCCTCGGTCTCCTCGCTGGGCTCGGGAACCGTGGTCTGGACCTCTTTGAGGGTATCCATGATGTCGTCGTAGGAGATATCGAGCGAGCGCAGCGCCTCGGCGGCAATGCCCTCGTCCTCCTTGGCAAGCGCGAGCAGCAGATGCTCGGTGCCCACCTTATTTGAGTGAAGATCGAGCGCCTCCTGCTTGGCCATGGACATGACCTTGCGCGCACGATCGGTAAAACGGTCTAACATGCTAGTTCCTCTTAGACGAGCTAGTTTTTCAAACGCAAAGCGCCGCCCCGCGGCAGCGCTTTGGTCTCTTTACCCATATGGAGTATATGTTAACCGTTGGGACCTTTCCCACCTGTAGCCGCGCGACAACGTCTACAAAAAAGGAATCGCTCGGGTCCGTTTGGCGGTTTGGTTTTGAGTTGCTATCTAGCAGGCGGGCTCGATGTCCATAGCCTCGGCAACGTCGCCGGCGGCATCGGCGGCGGGAGCGCCCGGCATGCGCACGAGCTCCATATGCTGCTCTTCAAAAACCGTACCCATGGGGAAGGCGCGACGGAAGACAAAACGGGCAACCGGGCCGGCAACCAGCAGGTTCCAGGGCAGAGCCATGACAAAGTTGCGCGGAATGTTGATGAGCCACATCATCGGCAGCATCTGCAGGTTTGCGAGCGGACCGCCGGGCATGTGGAACAGGCCCTCGCAGGCGCCGTAGAGTGACATGATGACGACCATCGGAACGACCATGCAGGAGCTGATGGCAAGCGTCATGGCACGCGGCGAGCTCTTGCCCGGCGTGACCAGGCACTTAAAGGCAAAACCCTTGGCGAGCGGGCTGGCAACGAACCAGTCGCAGCACATGGCAAAGACGTAGGCAACGGGGAAGCCGAGCCATGCAGCGGCAATGACCTCGCCGCTGATGGCCCCGTGCTGCAGGGCAACGTTGTAGATGCTCATCCAGAGCACCATGCAAAAGCACATGATAAAGGTGAACAGCAGGCTCTCTCGTTTGTTGATAGGCATGAAGGGCAGGTTCCTTTCTGTGTTGCGCCGCGGTGCCGCCAACAAAAACGGACGGGCAAGATGGAGTTACTAGGACTTCATCTCGCCCGCCCGTGTTACGTGCGTCTGCGACTACTTATGTGGTGAAACCAGCCTAGCACGAAAACCCCGCGCTTCGTAAGCGTTGAGTTTGTGGAGATGCAGGGCACCAATAATCCCCCGACCCCATAAGTTGCGGTGGAATACGGACTGTTTTGACCCTTTAAGCAGCAATTCAGTCCCTATTTCACCGCAACTCATTTGGTGCAAAGCAACCTGTCCCCCTTGCACCAATTAGCTGGTGTGGCGCCAGCGAGGGTCGGTGAGCGTACGCGCCACACCCAGGCCAACGGGCAAAAACGCCACGATGAGCACTGCACGCACAAACCAGCCGAGCATATTGACCGTGTCGAAGGTGCACATGTAATACATCGAGCGATACAGGTACAAGCCCGGCACCATAATGACAATCGACGGCACCGTGAGGGCGATACGTGGGTAGGTGAGCTTGATTTCGGCTAAGCTCGCGAGCAGCCCCGATACCAACGCGCCGGTAAACGCAGCCGCCTCAGGAGGCATGCCCGCACTCAGACCCAGGAAGGGAAACAACGTCGGCGCATCGACGAGCGTAAGGCGCAAGGTATTAGACACGGCGCCGATGAGCCCTGCCGCCGCTGCCATCTTTACCGGACTGTTGAACATAACCGAGAAGCCAAATACTCCGACAAAGCTCATCACCACACGCAAGAGTGTAAGAGCCAACGGTGAGAGCCCGAGCGGGGCAAAGTCATCCGGCGCCAGTCCCACACACTCGGCAACCATCCAGCCTACGAGGGTCGCCATCACAATAATCGACACGGCATACGAAAGACGCTCAATGCCGCTTCGCATATCAAGCTTAGCGATGTCGAGGCCTGCCGTAATGAGAGGAAAGCCGGGAATCACAAAGAGCATGGCGCCGATATAGCCTTCTTGGTGCGACATTGCCCCCGGTATGACCTGGCCAAGACCGAGCAATGCCAGCAGATACGAGACGCAAGCGAGTGCAACGCCGATCGTCAGCGCGCTAAACTGGCCAAGGCCCTGCTTAAGGACATGCGAGCGAGCGAAATTGCCAACGCCTGCGCCGACAAATGTACAGGCCATCTCGATCGGGCCGCCGCCGAGCAAAAATACGAAGGAGGCGCAGGCAAAGGCAGCCGCCAACCCTTGCTGCCACGAGGCATAATCGGGCTTTGAACTCTCGACGGTTTTGAGCATCTCGTGGTATTCATGCACCGTAAAGTGGCGGCCATACGTCTCGATTTCCTTTAAGAAGCTCTCCATCATCCAAATGCGATGGGTATTGACTCCCGTTGTGGGCAGGCTGACGACCTCGTTAAAACAGTGGCCGTCTTCGATGCAGGTGCACTCAAACGACAGGAGACTCAGGTCGACGTGAATCGTGACGCCGAGTACGGCAGCAACACGATTCATGGTATCGCGCACGCGCCAGGCACCTGTTCCGCTTGCCAGCATAAGCATACCGGTGCGGCAGATGATGGATGATTTATCGGTGAGCGGTGCATCGACGGCAAGTTCATCGCCTGCCGTTACGATCTGGCGCCAGTCAGTTTTCATATGGAGCGCGCCGGCACGGACACCATGGTGCATGGGGGCTCTTGAAAGCAACGAATCATGGTGCGAAAGCTGTGGGGGTTCCGTCGATTCGACCTCGTCCTCGTCGGGCTCTTCATCAACAAGGTCGAAAGCATCGAGCGCCGCCGGCTCGCGACGATCTATCAGTTCCTCGTCCTCATCATCAAAATAGTTGAACTGATCGAGCATGTCCTCTTCGATCGCGCGCTCGCTCGCATCGTCCATCCCGGTGCTCCCTTCCTATCGGCTAACCCCCATCCTAGGCAGCGACGACTAAAGGAAACATAAAAGAGACGGCTGTCATGCGCGCCATGTGCTCAATAACCGATGCATCGGTGAACCCTCATCGACTCGAGAGTGGATAATCTCCCGTTTTGAGCCCGCATGCAAACCAAAAGTGGGAGATTATCCACTCTCATTCTGCGGCCAGTCGTTGGGGACGTTCTTAAACGACCAGTCATTTAAGAACGTCCCAAACGACTACTCATTTAAGTCTGTCCCCAATGAGTGTCCCCAATGAGTGCACGACAGCCAAGGCAACGCCGATGTTTTGGCAATGACAGCGAAAGCCCGCCAGAGCGAGCAAGGTGCCTTGAAGCAAGGCGGCATTGACCTTCTGGTCATGCCGCCGAAGCTGAAAGGCAGATTGCCGCTCTGGCGGGCTTGCAGCGTCAACTGGTTACGCGGTTTGGTAAAACCGCGTAACCCCCTAGTACATCTTTGCGCCGGCAGGGATGGAAGCGTCGAGCTGGATCAGGTTGAGACGCTCCTCGCCCTCCTCCTCGTGGATGGCACTGATGAGCATGCCGCAGCTGGAGATACCCATCATCTTGCGCGGAGGCAGATTGGTGATGGCGAGCAGGGTCTTGCCGACCAGGTCCTCGGGCTCGTAGTAATCGTGAATACCGGAGAGGATGGTGCGGTCGGTACCGGTACCGTCGTCGAGCGTAAAGTTCAGCAGCTTCTTGGACTTCTTGACGGCCTCGCATGCCTTGACCTTCACGGCGCGGAAGTCGCTCTTGGAGAAGGTATCAAAGTCGACGAACTCCTCAAACAGCGGCTCGACGGCAATCTTGGAATAATCAACCGTGGGCTTGAGCGGCTTGACGAACGGGCTTGCGGCGTTGCCGGCCTCGGCAGCCTTGGCAGCAGCGGCACCAGACTGGAAACCCTTCTCGGGCTTCATGTGCGGGAACAGCAGGACGTCGCGAATGGAAGCCTGGTTGGTGAGCAGCATGACCACGCGGTCGATACCGATGCCGATGCCGCCCGCGGGAGGCATGCCGTACTCGAGGGCACGCACGTAATCCTCGTCGTACTCCATAGCCTCATCGTCGCCGCCGGCCTTCTCGGCCATCTGGGCGGCAAAGCGCTCGGCCTGGTCGACCGGGTCGTTGAGCTCGGAGAACGCATTGGCATACTCGTGGCCGGCGATAACCAGCTCAAAGCGGTGGGTCAGGCGGGGGTCATCCTCAAAGCGCTTGGCCAGCGGGCTAACCTCGATGGGGTAATCGCACACGAAGGTGGGGTTGACGATAGTGTCCTCGCCCAGCTCGTCGTAGATCTCGGCGATGATCTTGCCAGCGGTCCACTCGGGCTTGATCTCCAAGCCCTTCTCGCGCGCGGCGGCGGCAAGCTCCTCGACCGGCGTATCGATAGTGACTTTCTTGCCAATCACGTCGGAAACGATATCGGTCATAGAACGGCTGGCCCACTCGCCGGACAGGTCGATGGTCTGGCCTTGATACTCGATGACCTCGGGGTTGCCGATAGCCTTGTTGGCCGCCTTGATGACGCCCTGGGCGAGTGCCTTCATGCCTTCGAGGTCAGAGAAGGCACGGTAGGCCTCCATCGTGGTGAACTCGGGGTTGTGGGTAAGGTCCATGCCCTCGTTGCGGAAGATACGACCGATTTCGAACACGCGCTCAAAGCCGCCGACGATGCAGCGCTTGAGGTGCAGCTCGGTGGCGATACGCAGGTAGCACTCCTGATCGAGCGCGTTGAAGTGCGTGATGAACGGCTTGGCAGTAGCTCCGCCCTGGATGGTCTGCAGGATAGGGGTCTCGACCTCCATGTAGCCATCGGACTCCATAAAGCGGCGGAACGTGGAGAGGATCTGCGAGCGCTTGCGGAAGGTCTCGCGAACGTCGTCGTTGGCGATCAGGTCGACATAGCGTTGACGATAGCGGGTCTCCTTGTCGGAGAGACCGTGGAACTTCTCGGGCAGTGGGCGAACGGCCTTGGAGAGCAGCGTCGCGCTCTTGGGGGCAACGGAAAGCTGGCCACGCTTGGTACGCACGACCACGCCGGTCACGCCCAGGATATCGCCCAGGTCGAGGGCCTTGAGCGTATTCCAGGCGGCCTCGTCCATATCGTTGATGCGGCAGAACAGTTGGATCTCGCCGGTCGCGTCGCGCACGACGATGAACATGATCTTGCCCTGACCGCGCTTGGCGACCACACGGCCGCCGATCTTCACGACGTCCTCGGTGTCCTCGCCATCGGTGAGCTCGGCATACTTAGCCTCGATGTCGGCAACGTAGTCCTCGAGCTCAGAGTGCTCGGGATAGGGGTTCTGGCCCGCCTCGAACAGGGCGGCACGCTTGGCCAGGCGGGTGGCGCGCTCGTCGTTGAGCGTCGATGCCTGATCGGCGGCGTTCTGGTTCTCTGCCATAGTTAGCTCCTCAAACTAAAACGCTCCCCAGGATTCGGTCCCAGGGAGCGAAAACATACCTTTACGCGGGACCGTGGTCTAGCGTGCGATCTTGGCGATGGTGTAGATGCGGGTCTTGCCGGAAGGCGTAACGACCTCGACGGAATCGCCCTCGCCGTGACCGATGATGGCGTGACCGACCGGAGACTCGTTGGAGATCTTGTGCTCGAGCGAGTTAGTCTCGGTGGTACCGACGAGCGTGACGTCCATGAGCTCACCGTTGGGGTCGACCAGGGTGACGGTCGAGCCAATGGAGACGGTCAGGTCGCCCGTGCTGGCAGCAATCTGAGCGTTGGCGAGGATAGCCTGGATCTCGGCAATACGAGCGGCGTTCTGAGCCTGCTTGTCCTTGGCGGCATCGTACTCGGAGTTCTCCGAAAGGTCGCCGAACGCGCGGGCTTCCTTGATGTCCTCGACGATCTCCTTGGCGTAATCGCCCTCACGCCAAGCGAGCTCCTCGACGAGCTTCTGGCGGCCCTCAGCGGTCAGTACGATCTGGCTTGCGTCCATACGGATATCTCCCCAACTATGATCTAACAAATCAACTGTCTACAAAACAAAAAAAGACCGGCTAGCCTGCGGGCAAGCCGGTCAGGTGCTCACCCCAAAGGGATGGGACTACTCTGCGTCCGCGTCGCTGTCCTCTGCCTTCTTTTTCTTGGCAGCAGCGAGCTTGGCCTCGAGCTCTGCGATCTCCTTGTCCTCCTCGGACTGCTCGACCACGACCTCCTCGGCCTGCTTGGTCTCGGCCTTATCGTCGCCCTCCATACCCTCACGGATATTCTTGACGGTAGAGCCGAGGGACTTGCCGAGCTTCGGCAGGTTCTTGGGCCCGAAGATGATCAGGACAACGACGAGAATAATGATGAGCTCAGGAGCCCTCAGTCCAAACATGTAGACCTCCACAATACAGCGAGACAAGCTCGAATGAGTATACCGCGGGTATCGCGGTATCACAACAATAGCTAAAAAAAGGGACCGCAAGAAGCGGTCCCTCCTCATGCTCTGGTCGGGTTGACTGGATTTGAACCAGCGACCCCTGCGTCCCGAACGCAGTGCTCTACCAAACTGAGCCACAACCCGTTAGCTCGACTATAGTAACAAAGTTTTCCGTCGTGTGCTAGAGAAATTTTTACTTCTTTGGCACTTCGATGCGAACCGTGCTGGAAATGAGCTCCGTTGCACAGGACCACCAGCCGTTTTGCTGGGCGGCTTCTGCAAGATTGGCTGCCGTGGCTGCAGTATCGCAAATGGCAAACGAGCAGGCACCCGAACCGCACACGTTTGCGGCAATGATACCGTCCCGTGAACGAAGCCAGTCGAGCACCGTTTGAATCCGCGGCTCCATCTGCGCGGAAATGACACCCAGGTTGTTGTGGACGAGCGCGTAGGCCGCCTCTGCGTCTCCCGAACGAAGGGCAGATGCGATCGCTCCGGGCTTGTCCGCAGGCGCTGGAGTTTCGTCAAAACGTCGATAGGCTTCAATTGTCGAAACGCTTGCCTCGCGCGGCTTGACCAGCACGACGGGCGTTGCGGGCAGCGCGGGATACTCAGTTGCCAGCACGTCTCCCCCACCTACGTAGAACGCAGGGCTCGCGTGCAAAAAGAACGGGACGTCAGCACCAATGCCCCGCGCAATGTCGTCAAGCGCGGGGTCGGTGCGATCAATTCCCCAGAGCTCCGCTAAGGCGACAATGACCGCCGCGGCATCCGTCGAGGGACCGCCCAGACCAGCACACAGCGGAATGTGCTTCTCGATCGTCACGCAAACGTTGGCCTCCCGACCATAGCGCTCGGCCATAGCGGCCGCCGCACGATACGCCGTATTCTTTTGCATGGGAAAGTCGGATGCCGGAACCGTCTGGACGGTCAGCTCCTGCGCCGGGGCGACCGTCACGATATCGGCAAGACCGACGGCTGCCATCAGGGAATCGACTCTGTGATAGCCGCGGGCGTCACGCTCGGTATGAACCCCCAGATAGAGGTTGATCTTTGCCGGCGCGAAAAGGGTCAGGGACCAATCGGTCACCGTTAGTGCTCCTCGAGCTGATTGCCGAGCGGGGTAAAAATGTGCTCGCCGCTCTCGGGGTCGAACAGCTCGACCTGGCCGGTGAGAACATCAATATACTGGTAGGACTGACGCGACTTGCGGCCACGGCGCTCGTCGACCTCGACGATAAAGACGGCGGGGTGGACGCTCTTGATGGTGCCCATGCGCTCGACGACGCGGGTGCGGCCCATGTTGGCCTTCACCTTGACGCGATCGCCCACCATATCGGTCAGCTTCTCGTGGATGTCGTCGACGTGATTGACTTCCATCTCTTCCATGAACAGGGCCTCCAGAAGGTGCAATTCAAAAAGGGGATAATACCCCTAAGATAGACAAAACTCTAATACTATAGCACCCTGTTGCCGCTATACGCAAGTAGCTAAATAAGCCCCGTCCAAAATTGACTACTTACAGATTGTCTGTGTCCAGAACGATGGTGAATGGACCGTCGTTGACGAGGTCGACCTTCATGTCGGCGCCGAAGATGCCATGCGCTACGTGCTCGACGTCCTCGCGCACAAGCGTCAGGAAGTACTCGTAGAGCTCGTTGGCGACATCGGGGGCGCCGGCATCCGTAAACGATGGACGGCGGCCGTGACGGCAATCGGCGAACAGCGTGAACTGCGACACCACAAGAACCTCGCCGTCGACATCGGCAAGCGCCAGGTTGGTCTTGCCGTTCTCGTCCTCGTTAATGCGCAAGCCCCGGAGCTTGCCCCACAGCTTATCGGCCTCGGCGCGCGTGTCGCCATGGCCCACGCCCAGCAGCACCAGATAGCCGCGCCCAATTTTGCCCACGCACTCGCCGTCGACCGTCACGCCGGCGTTGAGCACGCGCTGAACCACCGCACGCACGGCCTACTCCTCGCCCGTCAGTTTGGCGGATAGGTGCTCGAGCGCATGGAAGCGATGGCTGATGGCGTTCTTCTCGTCCGCCGTCAGCTCGGCCATGGTCTTGCCCGGCGTGTCAACCGGCAGGAACAGCGGGTCGTAGCCAAAGCCGTGATCGCCGCGGCCCTCGTGCGCGATAACGCCCTCGCAGGCGCCCTCACCATAGGTGACCAAACCGTCCGTGTCGATGAGCGCGACGACGCTCATAAAGCGCGCAGTGCGGTCCTCGTCGGCCACACCCTCCAGATTCACGAGCAGCTTGGCATTGTTGGCGGCATCGTCGCCGTGAACGCCCGCGTAGCGCGCGCTATACACACCGGGCTCACCGTCCAGCGCGTCGACGACCAGGCCCGAATCGTCGGCAATGGCCATGAGCCCCGTCTCTTCGACGGCAGCCTGCGCCTTGATGATGGCGTTCTCCAAAAACGTCGTGCCGTTTTCCTCGGGGTCCTCAAAATCGCCCAGCTGGCCGAGCGCCACAAAGCGAACCTCGGGCATAACCTTGCCCAAAATGGCCTCGATCTCGGTGAGCTTATGGGCGTTGCCCGTTGCCACGACGATGGTCGCCGCCGGGTCGAGGGTGTCGATGTCGATCTTCTCAAGTGCCATAGCTGGTCTCCTTGTCTCTATAGCAATGCCGTGTTGAGGACGACGAGGCCTCGGCCTCTCCCCCTCTTAATCAGCGGCAGTCTTATACTTCGACGTTTTCCCAGATAAAACCTGCCAAAATAAACCTGTCCCTTTTTGGCAGGTTAGGCGAGGGCTTGGCGCTGGAGTTCGA
The DNA here is from genome assembly GCA_902464495.1 of uncultured Collinsella sp. Taxonomy (GTDB): domain Bacteria; phylum Actinomycetota; class Coriobacteriia; order Coriobacteriales; family Coriobacteriaceae; genus Collinsella. Next base: position 19,689 of record CABQJK010000027.1, read on the forward strand.
TGAGCTCGGCGATGCCCTTGTCGCCCAAATCGAGCAGGGAATTGAGGCGCTTGCGGTCGAAGGGCGCCTGCTCGCCAGTGCCCTGAAGCTCGATCATCTCACCGGTATCGGTGGCGACAAGGTTCATGTCGACCTCGGCGTGGCTGTCCTCGGAATAATCCAAGTCGAGCAGGGTGTTGCCGTCGACAACGCCCATGGAAATCGCGGCAACCTGGCCTGTGAGCGGGATGCGCTCGAGCTTACCCGCCTCGACCCACATGGCAAGGGCGTCGTGCAGTGCCACCCAGGCGCCGGTAATGCTTGCCGTTCGCGTGCCGCCGTCTGCCTGAATCACGTCGCAGTCGACGGTAACGGTATACTCGCCGAGCGCCTTCATGTTGACGATGGTACGCAGGCTACGGCCAATCAGACGCTCAATCTCCATGGAGCGACCCTTGCGGTTGGCGTGCTCGCGCTTGCAGCGCTTGCCGGTCGATGCCGGCAGCATGGAGTACTCCGCCGTTACCCAACCGGCCTTGGCGCCCTTGCGCCAGCCCGGCACGCCCTCCTCGATGGTGGCAGCGCACAGCACGCGCGTATCGCCAAACTCGGCCAGGCACGAACCGTGGGCGTGCTTCATAACACCACGGGTGAGCTTGACAGGGCGAAGCTCATCGGCGGCGCGGCCGTTGGCGCGGTTGACCTGCATATACTCCATGGGATGATCCTTTCGGGAAAAGATGAGGCGAAAGCTTTGGCGGCTATTGCGCGCCTAGCCAAGTTCGTCGATATCGATATGCTCGATGCTCTTGAGCGGCTGGCCGAAGATAAAGCTACCCGCCACCGCAAACTCGGCAATGTTATCGGCTGTCGTGGCAAAACGATGCTGCGGCTCGGCAGCGTCGCCCGCCAGCTGCTCGCGGCGCGTGAGGATATCGGTCAGTTCGCGCGTGGTCTCCTCGGCGGAGCTCACCACGCGCACCCCGGGCCCCAGCGCATGGCGGATAGGCCCCACGAGCAGCGGGAAGTGCGTACAGCCGAGCACCACGGTATCGATACCGCGGTCGCGCAGCGGCTCGACCGTGGCGCCGACCAGCGCACGCACGGCAGGCGTATCGAAGATATCCTCGTTCTCGAGCCACTGTTCCTGCAGATGCGCGCCCGAGGCCAGCTCGTGCTCAACGACCTCGACAAAGCTCGAGGCAGGACAGCCATATACGTCAACACCGGCATCCAGGTCCTGAATGGCACGCGTGTAGGCGCCCGAGCGAATGGTGAGGTTGGTGGCGAGCACGCCCACGCGGCGCGTGCGGGTGCTGTTGATTGCCGCACGGGCGCCCGGCGCGATCACGCCGATGACGGGGACGTCGAGCACTTGCTGAGCCAAACGCAAGGCCGCTGCAGTCGCCGTGTTGCAGGCGATGACCATGATCTTGACGTCGTGCTTTGACAGCCAGCGGCCCGCCTGCAGTGCAAACGAGCGTACCTCGTCCTCGGTACGGGTGCCATAAGGGCAGCGTTTGGTGTCGCCGAAGTAGTAGACGGATTCATGCGGCAGCGCCGTCGCGATGGCGCGTGCAACCGTCAGACCGCCCAGACCCGAGTCGAATACGCCAATGGGGCGCGTGTCCCCGGCCAGATTCTCGATATCGGACATGACCTCACCAGATTCTCTCTCGAAAAGATATGGCTCAGAACGATAGAGCCGCGCTACGAACGAGCCGCGACGAGCAGCTCTGCCGTTGCCACCCAGCCATCGACAATCTTGCCGCGCGTGACGTAAGCGTTATCGCAAGCGTCCAGGAACTCGGGCGCGCCGGCGCTGGTCAGGCCGTTCTCGACCAAACAGAACGTGCCCACGTGGTCGGCCATGTAAAAGTCGGACTCGGAGTCGCCGAGCGCAAGCGTCTCCTCGCGCTCGATACCAAGGTGCTCGCAGAAGCGCGCAATGGCAACGCCCTTGTTAAGACCCGCCGGGTTGATGTTGAAGGCACGACCGTCCTCGACACGATCAAGCTCGAGCGTCGTCGGCTTGGACAGGTGGGTCAGATGGCCGTTGCAAGCCCAAACCAAACCGCAACCGGCCTCGTCCAAGATGGCCTGAACCTCATCGTCGGGCACATCGCCGCGCATGCCGACAGTGACCTCGCGGTACTTGTAACCGGTCGACATATCGTTGTGGTACTCGATCTTATGCGGCCAGCGGGTAAGGATCTTCTCGCACACACCGGTCTGCTCGATCACCTGGTGCGGCGTGAGACCGCAGGCGGAATCGTAGGGCATATCGCCGGTCAGATACTCCCAATCGTTGGCCTTGAGATCGTACATGACCAGGCCGCCCATCTCGCCGATGTAGGAGTTGAGGCCGAGGACGCGCGCGTCCTCGTGGATCATAGTGCGGTTGCGACCCGAGGTGGGAACCACCTGGATGCCGGCACGAGCAAGTGCCACGACAGCCTCGACGAGCTTGGTCGAGGGGTTGCCGTCGTTGTCGCGCAGCACGCACGAGCCGGGTGCGAGCATCGTGGCATCTAGGTCGGTAAAGACGTACTTAACCTTGGCCAAGCGCTCGCGCATCTCGCCCGAAAGCTCGGCGACGGTCGGCAGGGTGTTGTGGGACATGGTTACTCCGTTTACGTAGAAGGGTTTGGGCTTGGACGGCATGTTTTGATTGAGGGAACACGTTTATGGCGACAGCGCACTCAGGGCGCCTTCGCCATCATGGTTCATTAGTCAAACTGGGTAACATCGATCAGGCGATTGGCCAACGAAAGGTCGCTCTCGATGGGCACGAACTCGTCGCCCACGTGCATGAGCTCCTCGTCACCCTTTGCCAGCAGCAAGACAATGGTGGGAGCATTGGGGTTGACGTACTCCTCGCGCGCCGCCTTGAACGCCGCATGCACAGCGGCTTCGCGGTCGAGGATGATCTTGTTCGGCGTATCGTCGGGAACATGCTCGGCAAGCTCGCGACAGACCTTCATCGGGTCCTCGTGAGCCGGGTCCTCGTTGGCAAAGATCATCAGGTCGGAATATGGTGCGGCCTCGCGCGGAAGCTGCTCGCGGCGCTCCTGCGCCTTGCCGCCGGCAGCGCCAAACACTGCAATGACTGGACTAGCGGGAAACGCGCGCTTGACCGACGAGAAAAGCGAACGGAACGAAAGCTGGTTGTGCGCATAGTCAACGACGCAGATCACGCGGCCGTCCTTCGACTCCACGACCTCCATACGGCCCGGCACACGCAGTTTGGAGAGGCCCTTCTTGATGGCATCGATACCGATGCCGATCTCGTGCGCAGCGGCGATAGCGACCAGCGCGTTTTCCACGTTAAAGTCGCCCGCGATGCCCAGCAGGACCTTCTCCCCCGCCTCGGACTCGTCGGCACACAGGCCATGCAGGTTAAACTCGATGTTAAAGCCGACCACGCGGACATCGCTTGCCCACAGGCTTGCCTCGGGATGCTCGACGCCAACGGTCACCAAGCGCTCGGCCGTCGACGCTGCCTCCAGCACACGGTCAACCTCTTCGGTGCCCAGATTCACCACGGCGGTCTTTGCCTGGTCAAAGATCCTGAGTTTGCTCTCAAAATAATCCTCAAACGTGGGGTGTTCGATCGGCGAGATGTGGTCACGGCCGATGTTGAGGAAGCACGCCACGTCAAACGGCAGATTCTCGACGCGTTGGTACTTGAGCGCCTGGCTCGAGACCTCCATGACCATGGACTGGCGACCGGACTCACGGCAGTTGGCGATATGGCGCCAGACCTCGGGGGCCTCTGGCGTGGTATTGGTGCTCTCGTAGCACTCGATGCCATCGTCGGTACTCACCGAGCCGATCATGCCGCAGGATTCGCCCGCTGCCTTGATGATGGACTGAAGCATAAAAGCGGCCGTGGTCTTTCCCTTGGTACCGGTGATGCCCACGATCTTGACGTCGTGGTCGGGACGGTCGTAGACCTCCGGCGGCAACAGGGCCATGGCCGTGCGAACGCTATCAACAACCAGCATCGCAGCACCGCTCTCCTTCGCCAGCGGCTCCAGAGACTCGACCAGCGACTCTTCGCACACAAATGCGACGGCGCCCGCATCGAGCGCCATGCTCAAAAACGCGGGCTTAAAGGCAGCGCCTTTGCAAAAGAACACGTCACCTGCCGAGACCGCGCGCGAATCAAACGAGCAGCCGGTCACGGCACGCTCGTCAACCTGCTCTGATGCGCGCAGCTCGCCGCACACATCGAGAAGCTTGGCAAGCGTATCGACCGTGGTCACGGTCGCGGAATCCGAATGGTGCATCTTTCACCTTTCTCAGCCATTTGGCAGGGACGGTTTTTATAGTAACTGAAACGCACCCACGCAAAAACGGCTCCCGGAGGAGCCGTTACGCGCAGGCGTTCGTAAGCCGAGGCTAGGCAGCCTGAACAGCGGGCTGGTCCTCGTCGATAAAGAAGCGCTTGTACCACACCAGGAACACGAGCGGCGTATAGATCTTGCGCTGGAAATCGCCCTTGCCCGCAAAGTGCAGATCGAGCAGGTGCATGAGCTCGTCGGTATCGAAGAACTCGCTTGCCCACGGCGCGGTGAAGTACTCCTTGACATAGTCGTACCACTTTTGCTCGCGCAGCCAGTAGACAATCGGCACCGGGAAGCCCACCTTGGGACGGGTGGCCCACTCATCGGGCAGCGACTTGTTGGCAGCGTGGCGGAGTACCTGTTTGTTGCCGTTCTCGTTGATGCGGTAGCGGTCGGGAATGTGCTCGGCGAACTCCATGACTTTGCGGTCCAGGAAGGGCACGCGCAGCTCCAGCGAGTGCGCCATGCACATCTTGTCGGCCTTGAGCAGAATGTCGCCCGGGAGCCACATGTTCATGTCCAGGTACTGCTTCTTGACCAGCTCGGGCTGACCCTTCACGCGCGCATAGATGGGAGCGGCAAGCTCGAAGGCGCCATCGCCGGTGTTGTACTCGGGCTTGAGCACGCCGTCGACCTCGCGCTCCGGCCATACCAGAGCCTGTCCCAGGAACGACTTCTCGGGGATCTCGGCACCCTTGACCAGGAAGTTATGTCCCTTGAAGTACGGCATATGCAACGCCAGGTTACCGAGCGCGCGACGGATGGGCAGCGGCACCATCTTTTTGTACTTGCGGACTGGGACCGTGTCCTCGTAGTAGGCGTAGCCGCCAAAGAGCTCGTCGGCGCCTTCGCCCGAAAGCACGACGGTGACGTCCTTGCGGGCCATCTCGGCCAAGAACCACAGCGGCACGGAAGACAGGTTGGACTGCGGCTCATCCATGTGATACTGGATGTCCTCGAGCGCACCGAAGAACTCGTCGGCGGTAATCATCTTACGGACATTCTCGACGCCGAGCTTGTCAGAAAGTTCCTTGGCGTAGTTGGTCTCGTTGAAGTTCTTGTAGTCAAAGCCCACCGAGAAGGTCTTGTCGGGCATGAGGCAAGCGGCGATGTAGCTGGAGTCGACGCCGCCGGAGAGGAACGACGCGACCTTAACGTCGGCGATGCGATGGGCCTCGACGCTCTCGTGCACGACCTCGTCCAGCTCGTCGACGTACTCCTCGAACGGCTTCTCGACGGCAGAGTAATCGCAATCCCAGTAGCGCTCGATGTTCATCTTGCCGGTCGGGATGTCTACGGTAAAGTAATGCGCCGGCGGCAGCTTGTAGACACCCTCGAAGAAGGTCTCCTCGGTTGCCGAATACTGCAGCGTCATGTACGGACGCAGGGCCTTTTTGTTGACCGCCTTGTGGAAGTGCGGGTAGTCCAGGAAGCTCTTGATCTCGGAACCAAAGAGCACGCCCGGAGCGCCGTCGCCCGCATCGGCCATGGGATAGTAGTAGAGCGGCTTGATGCCAAAGATATCGCGGGCGCCAAAGAGCTTGTTCTTCTTTTTGTCCCAGATGACGAAGGCGTACATACCGCGCAGGCGATCGAGGACGGCCTCGCCCCACTCCTCGTAGCCGTGTAGGAGGCTCTCGGTGTCGGCGCCGCAGTGGAACTTGTAGCCCTTGGCCTCGAGCTCGGAGCGAAGCTCCTGGAAGTTGTAGATCTCGCCGTTGAAGACGATAACGACGCTGCCGTCCTCATTGGCCATGGGCTGAGCGCCGGCCTCGGTCAGGTCGAGGATCGACAAGCGGCGGAAGCCGAGGGCAACGCGGCCGTCGATAAACTGACCGCCCATGTCGGGACCACGATGGACGATGCGGTCCATCATCTTGGTGAGCACCTCGGATTGGTTATCCGTCCCACCGACAAAACCGACAAAACCGCACATATACTATCCCCTCTGCTGTTGCTGGGTATCAAATCGAATCAGTAGCTTTTGAGTATACCCGAGGGCGTAAAGAGGGGCGGAATGTTCAGGCAATCTCAACTGAATCAGCTCCGCGCCGACACGCGCCGGTTACCTTTAATGGATATGAGGTGAATGGGGCGATTGTTTTGCTATACTCTCTCCGCACGGGCGATTGGCGCAACGGTTAGCGCAGGTGCTTTACACGCACAAGGCTGGGGGTTCGAATCCCTCATCGCCCACCACTGA
>CABQJK010000028.1 GCA_902464495.1 uncultured Collinsella sp.
AGCACTTAATGTGCTTTCCGTCTTGCGCAGGACTGTAGAGCAGCAAACTTAACCCCCGCCCTCAGCCCCGGAGACCCTCCCGGACACCCCCGAAAATTTTTTCAAAAAAGTTGTTGCGCGCCGAGCAGACTTCTGTGTATACTAATCCCCGCAGCGCACGCGAGCGGAAACAAACGCGAACGTCTGCCTGGGGAGTTAGCTCAGTTTGGTTAGAGCGCCGGCCTGTCACGTCGGAGGTCGCGGGTTCGAGCCCCGTACTTCCCGCCAACGCAATTAAAGCCACGTCTTCGGACGTGGCTTTTTGCGTTTGATACACTTTGTTTCGGTAGAACGATCGCCCTAGCGCATCTTCGCCCAGAATCCCCGCGCCTTCGGGAACGCAAGTAAAATCTAATAAGTATATTTGTCTGAACAACAGCTTTGTTGCGCAACACCTGTTCAACGAGACAGGGGGTTAGGTTATACTAAATTGCACTGTAGGCCGCATCTGATGCATTTCGCTCCAAGCGCGGCACTCAGTGGATATCCGATTTACCATTTGGATGTCCTGGCGGTCATTTAGCGTCTCGACACAAGCTCGGCCCCGGAGCTCGTTCGAGCTGTTCGTATTCCTTGAAAGGGGAAAAATGGACATATCGAGGAAGACTGATTACGCCCTTCGTATGTTGGCGATGCTTGCCGAGGATCCGGAGCGTTTGCTTTCTGTTCGCACCGCTGCCGAAGAGGTCAATGTCCCGTATTCGTTTGCCCGCTCGATTCAGCACGGTTTGGTCCAGGCCGGTATTGTGGAGAGCCTGCGTGGCGTCCACGGTGGCATGCGTCTCAAGGTCAGTCCGGACGACGTCACCATTCGTCAGGTCGTCGAGGCCGTTCAGGGCCCCATGGTTATGAACGATTGCACGGCCCCCGACGGAGACTGTGCACGCATGGGCACGTGCTGCTATCATCCCCTGTGGGCCGGAGCTCAGGCGTTGATGCGCGACTACCTCGATTCCGTTTCGCTCGGCGACATCGTCGCTCACCGCCAGTTCCCGGCCGTCGATCCCAAGTTCGCCGACCGCGAAGCGTTTCCCGAGTACGCCACCTGTGCGTGTGCTTGCCGGGAGGAATAGCGCCGCATAAGGAGCATAGATATGATTCAGGACCCCTTTCGTTCGATGATTCGTTCGGAAGGGGTCCTGCGTTATCGCGACCTTCCGTGGCGCCGCACGCGCGATCCGTACATCATTTGGCTTTCCGAGGTCATGTTGCAGCAAACACAGGTGCCACGCGTGGAGACGCGTATGCCGGCGTGGCTCGATCGCTTTCCGACTGTGCAGGCACTTGCGCAGGCCGCGCCTTCCGATGTTTTGGACGCTTGGCAGGGGATGGGCTACAACCGACGCGCCCTGGCGCTTCACAAGGCCGCTCGGCGCGTTGTAGAGGACTGGGACGGGAAGTTTCCACGTGAGACGCACGACCTGGTCGCCCTGCCCGGTATTGGCCCGGCGACGGCGCAGGGCATCCGGTCGTTTGCGTTCGATCTGCCGGGCGTGTATCTGGAGACCAACGTGCGCACGGTCTTTCTGCATCATTTCTTTCCCGATGTGCCTGCCGTTCCCGATCGCGAGCTGGTGCCGCTGATTCAGGCCGCCTGTCCGGCGGCTCCCGGCGCGACGGCGGATGAGACCGCTCCCTTTGCCGTGCCGCTCGATGATGCCGACACACCGCGCGCATGGTATTACGCGCTGCTGGATTATGGCGCGTATCTTAAGAAGACGCTGACCAATCCGTCCAGGCGCTCGGCGAGCTATAGCCGTCAGTCCAAGTTTGAGGGCTCGCGTCGCCAAAAGCGCGCGCATATCGTGCGTATGTTGCTGGCAGCGCGCGATGGGCAGCCGGCGGGGATTACGCTTGCTGATGCCGTGGTGGGCGTTAACGAGATGGAAGCGGCAGCCGGTCGCGGGCCGGTCGAGTGCGACTTGATCGCGGGCATTCTGGCTGACCTGGAGCGCGAGGGCTTTTGCCGAGCCGAGGACGATCGTTGGTTGAGTGTGTAGCCCGCTCAAATCTGAAGAACGGGATTGTAAGGTTTAAATTCTCGGCTTGAGGGGCATCCTAAAGACGAGGCCGCTCGGAGCCTACGGGCGGCATGCGTTGAAGGGAAGTACACCTATGGATTTTGAGAACTCCCAAACCAAGAAGAACCTCGAGACCGCTTTTGCCGGTGAGTCCCAGGCACACACCAAGTATCGCTACTATGCCTCCAAGGCAAAGAAGGACGGCTACGTTCAGATCTCGAACATCTTTGCCGAGACGGCTGGCAACGAGTCCGAGCACGCCAAACTGTGGTTTAAGTATCTGCACGATGGCGCCGTCCCCGATACCCTGGACAATCTGCGCGATGCCGCCGCGGGTGAGAACTACGAGTGGACCACGATGTACGACGAGTTTGCCAAGACCGCCGAGGAAGAGGGCTTTGCCGAGATTGCCGCAAAGTTCCGTGGTGTCGCCGCCGTCGAGAAGGCCCACGAGGAGCGCTACAACAAGCTCGTCGAGCGCATCGAGTCGGGCGAGGTGTTTGAGCGTGAGGGCGTAAAGGTGTGGAAGTGCCTGAACTGCGGGCACCTGCATGTGGGTGCCGAGGCGCCTGAGGTGTGCCCGGTGTGCAACCACCCCAAGGCGTACTTTGAGGAGCAGGTGGTGAACTACTAGCGCTTGGCGCTAGCATGAGCTGGGCCGGGAGGGCCGGACTACCTTCCCTCAACGCGACCCTGCGAAGCCGTGAGCGAGGAGGGAAGGTAGTCCGGCCCTCCCGGCCCGCTTTGGGTCGTCGCGTGCTCGATACAGAAAAGCTGATAAAAAAGTTTGTGTGCCGCCCCTTTTGGGGCGGCACGTTTTGTGTGGGGGCTGGTTGGGACGGCACCGTTCATGGGTGGGGTACACTGGGTAGCGACTTTTAGTTTATCTACTACCTGATGGGGTGTTTTTTATGGGTAAGAAGTCTCGGGCTCGGGTTGCTGCGGCGGGAACTCGCAAGGATCCTGGCCGTCGGGTTGTCGAGGGTAAAAAGGCCGATCGTGCCGAGAAAGACAAGAAGGTCGGCGCGCATGCTCATCCTGAGTGGGCGCCTCATTTGAATTCGGCTAGTGAGGATTTGACTGCCAAGTTGTTTACTCTGGTCGAGGTCATCTTGGGCGTGGTGCCCGTGGTGGTCATTGGCCTGTTTCTGGCCTCTAAGGATGCCACGAGCGTGGATAAGCTCACCGATGTCTTTTCTCAGGACCCCTCGATGGTGGTTACGTTTATCTCTGCGTGCCTGCAGCCGTTTGTGGCATACATGTTGTATATGGTCTATCGCAAGTACTGCGAGGGCGATGCGGGTTTTGTTGCCGGCAACCTGATTGGCCTCTTGTGTTCCGAGATTTTGCTGCTCAATATTCCGGGCGTGATCGGTATGGGCATCTTGCTGTGGCGCGTTTGGCGCAATGTCGCTCCGCACTTCGAGAGCTGGCTGTTTGAGCGCCGTGTTGCGGGCGTGCTGGCGGATATCGCTGGATCGCTCGTGATCTTGGTCCTGGCGTTTATGTGCGCCACCGCTACCCGAAACCTTGCGGGCATGTAATGCGTCTTTGCTACCTGCGGAGCGCGGGGCGGGGAAATACCTTTCCCTCTCGCTCACGGCTTCGCAGAGTCGCGCGAGGCAAAGGTATTTCCCCGCCCCGCGCTCCGGCGTTGAGTTGTCGCGTGCTCGCTACCGAAAAGCTGATAAGAAGTTTGTGTGCCGCCCCTTTTGGGGCCGGCACTTTTTGTATGGGGTGGACAGTTAGTTCAGATACGTATAATTCGGGCGGTTTAATAGCTGGGTTTGGAGCCCTCGGAGGCTTGTTGGACGTCTTTAGATGACCTGAGGCGCTTGGTTTTGGGTTTTAAGTGCCCATTTTGAGGGTCAAATTGCGCCAAGCGAAGCGCCCGAATGCAATTTGAGGGGGGGTCAGATTTATACGTATCTGAACTAACTGTCCAGGCGACTGCGTCCGGGGGCGGCGCGCTTCGCTTTTGGTCCCTGTCTCCACAATTTCTGTCAAGCTTTTGGTTAGATTTTGGTCAGTTGGCGTAAGGGTGGAAGGCCAAAAGATTGCTGGCGAAAAAAGCTCAAAGAAAGTGCTGGTAGGGGAGTTGTTGAGCTTTTCGACAGCTTTTGAGCAAAAGAAACTTTGTGGCTATTGCCAGCGATTGCGTTGTCGCGGTCGTGGTGGTGCGGGATGCTGGTCGTAAGCGTCGAATGCTCCGATTTTGGAGGCCAGCATGGATCTGTTTCTCGAGACCCCGCAGCAACAAGCCGAACGCATGTTGCGTCAGCAGCAACGGCTCATGGAGATGCAAATGCAAGGGGCGGCAGCCCAGCCCTTTGCGCAAAATGTCGTGCCTGCTGCTGTGCCTGCAGCTGTGCCCGGGTATGAATCGGCGCCAGAGGCCTATTCCGTACAGCAAGAATCATATGCGCAGGAGCTCGCGTTCGACAAACGCCGCGCGCGCCGCCGCCGTTTGGGCCAGCGCCTGCGCACATTGGCGATGATCGTGCTCATCCCGCTGGGGCTTGCGGCCATCTTTCTGGCGTCGTATGCCCTCACGTGCATCCTCAACGGCGCATCGCCCAACGAGGTGCTCCAACATCTGTCAGCCCTCGGCCAGCGCCTAGGTGACGTCATAACAACCATCCGCGCTGGCTGGGAGAGCTAGCGTTTGTCACATTAGGACTTCTAGGGTGTAGGGATTATCGCCACGAGTAAAATTCTTGCATCCCGTGGGTCCTGTCGTGCGATTGATAGTATTATCGAAGATGAATAATAATAGCAAATGAACGGAGGTGCGCGGTTGAATCTGACCTTTGAGGGATTCTTAAAAGGCTATTGCCGAGAGCTATCCGGACAGCAGTCACTGAGTTTTAGAAAGCTGGTTGAGCAGGCGACGACGGTTGCGCCGCGCGTGGCGGAGCCTCTGTTTTTGCTTGCTTTGGCGCAAGGAAAAGCCGAATACGTTCTGGGTTTATCCGAGGGCTCGTGGATGGAAGAGGATTACCGAGACGTTTTGTCCTTGTACGGTCAAGCGGGTAACATAATATCTTTATGCGCCAAAAGTGAGCTTCCTAATCGTTATGCCAACGTTTGGCGTGCGTATAGAGCGGTGAAGGAAAAGCCGGTGGCGAACAGAAGGATCAACGCCCTGATGCGAAAAAGAATACTGGAAGCATTGGAGGAATCGGGCGTAACGCGCTATGGCCTCTGCCGTGCTCTGCACCTGAATAAAGGAAACGTATACGCATACTTGGCCGGCGATGACTCAAAGGTGAGCAGGGAGACGGCGCGCCGCATTATGGAATATGCGGAGGAGAGGGGCACCCAAGAAGGGGCCGGCCGCCCGGTGCGTGTGGCGGGGTAAGATTGATCGCGGTTTTGATTGGTGCTCGATTGGGTTTGTTGGGCGGAGTTTATGTCTGCTATTGATATTGCGCTTGTTGTGATTGCCTTGGTGGCGGTGGGAGTTGCTGTGGCTTGCGCCCTCCAGCTCAAGAGCCTGCGTGCCGAGCTGCGGGAGCGTGGCGACAGTAGCGCGGAAACGCTGGCAGCGCTCGAGCAGGCCAACAGCACGCTCGACACCCTGAACGTCGCGTTGGCCGAAACCCGCCGCACGGCAAATGCCATCGCGCAGCAGCAGACGACCGACGCCGCCGTAGAGCAGCAGCGCTACCTGACCATTGCGCGCGAGTTCTCGCAGGCCGGCGACCGTATGGATGACCTGCGCCGCGAGACGGCCCAACAGCTTGGCGCCAACCGCGAAGGCATCGAGCATCGCCTGGACAAGGTGCGTGAGACGGTCGATGCTCAGCTGGGCGCCATCCGCAAAGACAACAACGTGCAGCTCGACCAAATGCGTGCGACGGTGGACGAGAAGCTCTCTCGCACGCTCAACGACCGACTGTCGGCATCGTTTAAGCAGGTGAGCGACCAGCTCGAGGCCGTGTACAAGGGCCTGGGCGACATGCAGTCTATCGCCACCGGCGTGGGCGACCTTAAGCGCGTGCTGGGCAATGTCAAGGCGCGTGGCATTTTGGGCGAGGTGCAGCTGGGTGCAATCCTGGCGGACATCCTCACGCCCGATCAGTATCTGGAAAACATCGCCACCAAGCCTGGTGCCTCGGAGCGTGTTGAGTTTGCCGTCAAGCTGCCGGTGGACGAGGGCGACCCCGTGCTGTTGCCGATCGACTCCAAATTCCCGGGTGACGCGTACGAGCATCTGCTCGACGCGCAGGAGTCGGGCGATGCGGAGACCGTGGCGGCTGCGCGCAAGACGCTCGACACCATGGTCAAGCGCGAGGCTAAAGACATCTGCGAAAAGTACCTGAGTGTGCCGGCAACGACCAACTTTGGCATCATGTTCGTGCCGTTTGAGGGACTGTACGCCGAGGTCGTCAGCCGCCCCGGGCTTATCGAGACCCTGGGCCGCGACTATCACGTCAACGTCGCCGGTCCCAGCACCATGGCCGCCATTCTCAACAGCCTGCAGATGAGCTACCAGACGTTTAGGCTGCAAAAACGTACCGACGACGTACTGCGCGTGCTCTCCGCCGTCAAGGCCGAGCTGCCACGCTATCAGGCGGCGCTGCGCCGCGCCCAGCAGCAGATCGAGACCGCGGGCAAAACGGTCGAGGGCATCATCACCACGCGCACCAACGTCATGGAGCGCAAGCTCAAGGACATTGACGCGCTGGAAGACGCGCGGGAGGCCGACGAGATTTTGGGCTTGGAGTCCGCAGGCTTACTCGCAGACCAAAAAGACGAGGACTAGTCGCAACGGACGGTGGGGCGCCGGCGTAAGCGCGGGTGCCCCACCGCTTTTCGCGTCGCGCTTGCCTGAAGCGCGCTTTAATGTGCAACAATGGCCTCTCGCCCTATCAGACGCGAAAGGAAGCTCATGTCTCAGAGAAGCACCAGCCCGCTCAGCCGCTCCACCGTGCGCCGCACGCTGCGGCGGTTTTGGGGTGTGACGCGCACGCAGCCGCTGATTGTCTTTCTCTCGGTGTTCTCGTCGGCGGGCTACATCTTTTTGCTCACGTTTGCCAACACCTACGTGATGGCCCTCATCGTCGACCGCGTCCAGGCCGGCCCCGTGGCGGGCGATCAAGTATTCGAGGTCTTCGGCCCCTATATCCTGGCGCTCGTACTCGTTAACCTGGTGGGTCAGATCCTCTCCAAGTTACAGGACTACACCGTCTACAAGCTCGAGATCGCAGGCAACTACCACCTGGCGCGCCTGTGCTTCGACACGCTCTCCAACCAATCCATGACATTCCATACCAGCCGCTTTGGCGGATCGCTTGTGAGCCAGACAAGCCGTTTTATGAGCGGCTACACGGGTCTGGTTGACGTGACGGTGTATTCGCTCATCCCCACCATCACCTCGGTAATCTGCACCGTGGCCGCACTCGCCCCGGTGGTGCCGACGTTTACCGTGATCCTGGTGTGCATCATGGTCGTCTACATCGCGTTTGTCTGGCTTATGTACAAGCGCATCATGCCGCTTTCGGCCGCGACGTCCGCCGCGCAGAACAAGCTCTCGGGCGTGCTCTCCGACGCGGTCACGAACATCTTGGCCGTCAAGACCTGCGGGCGCGAGGACTTTGAGCGCGACCTGTTCGACGCCGCCGATCGTGCCGCGCGCGACGCCGAGACGGTCTCGATGCACGCCATGATGCAGCGCAACTTTACGACCTCGGGCCTTATCGTCATCACCATGGCCGTGGTGAGTGTGTTCGTGGCGGGCGGTAATGCGTGGTTTGGCGTCTCGGCCGGCTCGCTCGTCATGATCTTTACCTACACCTATAACCTCACCATGCGCCTGAACTACGTAAGCTCCATGATGCAGCGCATCAACCGCGCTTTGGGCGATGCGGCCGAGATGACGCGCGTGCTGGACGAGCCGCGTCTGGTGGCAGACGACGAGAACGCCCCCGAGCTCAAGGTGCGCGAGGGCGCAATTGATTTTGAGCACCTGAGCTTTGCATACTGTGACGCTGCGGCGGGCGAGAACGTGTTCGATGACCTGACACTTCATGTGGCGGCGGGCCAGCGCGTGGGCCTGGTGGGCAAATCGGGCTCGGGTAAGACGACGCTTACCAAGCTGCTGCTGCGCCTGGACGATGTTCAGGGCGGCCGCGTGCTCGTGGACGGTCAGGATGTCTCGCGCTGCACGCAGCAAAGCCTGCGCCGCCAGGTTGCCTACGTGCCGCAGGAGGCGCTGCTGTTCCACCGCTCCATTCGCGAAAACATTGCCTACGGTCGTCCCAACGCCACTGATGAGCAGATTCGCGAGGCCGCGCGCCTGGCCAATGCCCTGGAGTTTATCGACCGATTGCCCCGTGGCTTTGACACCATGGTGGGTGAGCGCGGCGTCAAGCTCTCGGGCGGCCAGCGTCAGCGCGTGGCTATCGCCCGCGCCATCCTAACCGACGCGCCGATTCTAGTGCTCGACGAGGCGACCTCTGCCCTGGACAGCGAGTCCGAGGCGCTGGTGCAGGAGGCGCTCGAAAACCTGATGCGTGGACGTACCTCCATTGTGGTGGCGCACCGCCTGTCCACCGTGGCGGCGCTCGACCGCATTGTGGTGCTGGCCGATGGTGAGATTGTCGAGGACGGCACGCATGCGCAGCTCGTCGAGGCGGGTGGCGAGTACGCGAGCCTGTGGAGCCGTCAGACCGGCGCATTCTTGGAGGCGTAAGCGTCTCGGACGTGGGACAATTGTGCCCATAAGTTTATTGTGCCGTTGAGCTGAGGAGTCGTTATGCCACGCGAGACCAATGCCGCCAAGCGCGAGCGCGCCATCGAGGTGTGCGAGCGCCTCAACCGTCGCTATGGCCCGGTCGAGTGCTTTTTGGACCACGAGAATCCCTTCCGCCTGCTGATCGCGGTGCTACTCTCGGCGCAAACGACCGACGCGCAGGTCAACAAGGTGACGCCGCGGCTGTTTGCCCAGTGGCCCACGCCCGAGGCCATGGCCGGGGCGAGCGTGGCTGACGTGGCGGACACCATTAAGTCACTCGGCTTTTATAAGAGTAAGGCCAAGCATGCCGTGGAGGCCGCCCAGATGATCGTTGCTGACTACGGCGGCGAGGTACCGGCCGACATGAAGGAGCTTGTAAAGCTGCCGGGCGTGGGGCGCAAGACGGCGAACATCGTACTCAACGTGGGGTACGGCATCGTGGAAGGCATCGCAGTGGATACGCACGTCAACCGCATTGCGCACCGCCTGATGCTGAGTCCCAAGACGCATGCCAAGGAGCCGCTCAAGACCGAGCAGGATCTGCTCAAGATTTTGCCGCACGAGTATTGGGAGTCGGTCAACCATCAGTGGATCACCTTCGGTCGCGAGATCTGCGATGCCCGCAAACCCAAGTGCGACGAGTGTCCGCTGGCAGATTTGTGCCCCAGCGTGCGCGTAGCGGGGTAGGGCGGAACGCATCTTCGTCTGGCGTTTTTTGCGGGGCCGGGTTTGCCCTTGAGCCGGAGTTCTCTCCATGCGCTACCATGACAGACAATGTATTTGACGTACGACCCGCCGAGCTTGCCCCGGCGGGCTTTTGGCGTTGCGATGCCGGAGGAACAGCATGCTCATTCACCGTATAGCCGCGCAGCTCTACACTGCCGAGGCACTGCAGACCGTCGAGGCCGGGCTCGATTCTGGCGAGGACGTGACGCTGGCCGTGTCTCAGTCGGGTCGCACGCTTATGGCTGCCGCCCAGTTTGCGCGCCGTCCGCGCCCCACGGTCTACATTGTGAGCGGCGAGGACGCGGCCGATCGTGCCGCCCGCAGCCTTGCCGCCTATGTGGGGCTGGCGCACGTGCGCCGCTTCCCCGAGCGCAAGGACTATCCGTGGCGCGAGCAGGCGCCCGACGACGCCGTGGTGGCGCAGCGCTGCGAGGCGCTCGGGCGCATCGTGCGCGGCGACAACTGCATTATGGTCGCCTCGGCCCGCGCACTGCTGCGCTGCGTGCCGCCGGTCGAGAGCCGCTACTGGGAGTCCACGACCTTTGCGGTGGGCGAGGAGATCCCTTTTGACGAGGTGCCGCAGCGCCTGGTGGGCATGGGCTACACCAATGCCGGCGCCGCCGATGCACCCGGCCTGTTCCGCGTGCACGGTGACACCGTCGAGGTGTTTCCCGCACAGGAAAAGGCGCCCGTGCGCATCGAGTTTTTTGGCGACGAGATCGACCGTATCCGCCGCATGGTGAGTTCCACGGGCCAGACCATCGGCAACGAGGACAGCATCGAGATCTTCCCCTGTCGCGAGCTCGCACTCACCGACGACGCCGTCCACAACATGCATGTGGCGCTCTATCGTGCCAGCCAGGACGACAGCAAACTGGCGGCGCTGCTCGAGATGGTGGATGCGCGCATCGTCACGCCCGAGCTCGATCGCTTTTTGCCGGTGATGTACGGCCAGACCGTGAGCCCGCTGGCGCACGTGAGCGGCAAGGCGCTCGTGGTGCTGTCCGAGCCGCGCTCGCTGTTCGACGATTGCCTGCGTGCCTACGAGGATATCGAGGCGCGTGCCGGCGAGGCGGGGATTGACCGACTGGATGGCCTGTATGTACGTGCCCAGCAGCTCGATTTTGGTGCTCAGCAGCGCCTGAACTACGTGAGCCTGATTCGTGCCGGCGGTGCGGTGACGGCAGAGCTCAAGATTGAGCAGCCGGCCATTGCGGGCTCGGACAATCGCTTTATGACGCGCATTCAGGAAGTCGTGGGCAAGCGCTATGCCTGCGTATTTGCCATCCCTGACCGCGGTGCGCGCGAGTCGATGGAGCTCACCTTTGGCGACGAGGGCATTACCTTTGAGGAGTCGTTGACGGCCGCGCCCGAAAACGCCGGCGTTATTGGCGAGCGCGTACGCGTGGCAACGGCGGATTCTGCCGACCGTGCCGCACGCCAGGAGGCCCATGCTTCCATTCGCGAGCGTAAGGCCGACGCGCTCAACGCCCGCTCACTCGAGGCGGGCGCGGCCCAGGCTGCCGCCGGTGCCGCCGTGCCCACCATCTCGCGCGGACGCGTGACCTTTGTGGATGCCGCCCTGCCGCAGGGCGTGGTGGTGCCCGATGCCAACCTGGCCGTGTTCTCAATCGCCGACCTCAACGCCCGCATGGACGCCAACCGCGCGCGCAGCCGCCGCAAGGTGGACATTACGCAGATCACGTTCCCGTTTAAGCCGGGCGACTACGTGGTGCACGCCACTCACGGCATCGCGCTCTTTAGCGAGATCGCGCGCCAGGAAGTGGGCGGCAAGGAGCGCGACTACTTTTTGCTGGAATATGCCGACGGCGACAAGCTCTACGTGCCGCTGGAGCAGGTCGACCGCATTACGCGTTATGTTGGCCCCGACGGTGACAAGCCACGCCTGACCAGGCTCAACACCGCCGACTGGACGCGTGCCACCAATAAGGCGCGCAAGAACGCCAAAAAGCTGGCGTTTGACCTGGTCGATCTGTATACGCGCCGCTCTTCGATTACCGGTATCGCCTGCCCACCCGACACGCCCGAGCAGATCGAGATGGAGCAGAGCTTTCCTTACGACGAGACGCGCGACCAGCTGGAGGCCATCGCTGACATTAAGGCCGACATGGAGGCGCCCAAGCCCATGGACCGCCTGCTGTGCGGCGATGTGGGCTTTGGCAAGACCGAGGTCGCCCTGCGCGCGGCGTTTAAGTGCGTGGACTCCGGCCGCCAGGTCATGGTGCTCTGTCCCACGACCATTCTGGCCCAGCAGCACTACGAGACGTTCTTTGAGCGCTTTGCTCCGTTTGGCCTCGAGGTCGAGGTGCTCAGCCGCTTTCGCACGCCGGCGCAGCAAAAGCGCGCGCTCAAGGCGTTCGCCGAGGGCGCGATCGACGTGCTTATCGGCACGCATCGTTTGCTTTCGGCCGACGTGAACCCCAAGAACCTGGGCCTGGTGATCATTGACGAGGAGCAGCGATTTGGCGTGCAGCACAAGGAGCAGCTCAAGAACCTGCGCGAGCAGATTGACGTGCTCACGCTTTCGGCCACGCCTATCCCGCGTACCATGCAGATGGCCACGAGCGGCGTGCGCGATATGAGCCTGATCACCACGCCGCCGACCGGGCGTCGTCCCGTGATCGTGCATGTGGGGGAGTACGACCCCGATGTGGTGAGCGCGGCGATTCGCCTGGAGGTGGGCCGCGGCGGCCAGGTGTACTACGTGTCCAACCGCGTCAAGACCATCGATGACGCCGTGGCGCGCGTGCACGAGGCCGCGCCCGAGGCGCGCGTGGGCGTGGCGCACGGCAAGATGAGCCCGCGCGAGGTCGAGGACGTGATGATCGAGTTCGCGACCAAAAAGATCGACGTGCTCATCGCCACGACCATTGTGGAGAGCGGTATCGACAACGCGACCGCCAACACGCTCATCATCGAGGACTCGCAGCGCCTGGGTCTGGCACAGCTCTACCAGCTTAAGGGCCGCGTGGGCCGCTCGGCCACGCAGGCATACGCGTACTTTATGTTCCCCGGCGAGCTGCCGCTCACCGAGGAGGCCACGGCGCGCCTGACTGCACTTTCCGAGTTCCAGGACCTGGGCAGCGGCATGCGCATCGCCATGCGCGACCTGGAGATCCGCGGCGCCGGTTCGCTGATGGGCGCTGAGCAGCACGGCAACCTGTCGAGTGTGGGCTTTGACCTGTTTACGCAGATGCTGGGACAGGCCGTGGCCGAGGCGCGCGGCGATGACGACGCCGGTGTGGAGGCGGCGAGCGTGGGTATTAACCTGCCGGCCGACTACTTCTTGTCCGAGGAGTACCTGCCGGCGGTGGACCAGCGCGTGCTCGTGTACCGCAAGCTCGCGGCGGCTGAGGACCTGGAGAGTGTCGACGAGGTGCAGGAGGAGACCGAGGCCGCGCATGGTGAGCTGCCGTTGGCGGGACTCAACCTGTTCAACCGCGCGCGCATCCGCATTCGCGGCGAGCGCCTGGGGCTCGAGAGCGTCACGCTCAGCGGTGGGCGCATTACCTTCCTGGGGGTTGACGTTCCCAAGAAGGTAGCCTTTGAGTTCAAGAATCGCTATGGCGCGGTGAACTTCCCCAAGAGCCGCAAGCTGTCGGTGCCCTACAAGGCGGGCGCCGGTGCGGGCAGCGGCCTGGGCCGAGGTCTCGACGCCAACGACGGCACCGGCCCGGTGGCGGCCGCGCTCATGCTACTGCAGCAGCTGGGCGCGACTGACGATGACTAACGGGTCGACGCTGCAAACGCCTCATTTGGGCAATCTGACCCCATCGAAAGGAAAGCATGTTCGGGTATATCTATAAGAAAGATGTCGCTGCTATCGCGGTCATCCTGGCCTTTTGTCTGCTCGTCGGGTCTTTTTTCGATTACCAAATCTCGAGTGCGCTGTTCAACTCGTCTAGCCTGTTTGGCCGCTTTGTCGAGGCGGCCGGCGAGCTGCCGTTCGAGCTGACGGCGAGCGTCGCGGGCATTATGCTCGTGCGCTCGGCACGTCCCGATTCCAAGGCGAGCAAGTGGCTCGCCGCGCTGGGCGTTCTGATCAACGTAGGCCTGGTCGGCTACGAGATTATCGGATCGCTGCGCGTCGGCGGCAAGCTTATTGCGTTTCAGCTGGTTCTGACGTTTGCATTGGTCATCGCGGCCAACCTCATCGCCTATCGCCTCACGCGCGACACCGACTCCGACGAGCTCACACGCTGGGCGCTGATGGTGCTTGCCGTGTGGGTCGCTCAGGCCATCATCCTCAACGTGGTTGTCAAGCCGCTGTGGTCGCGCCCGCGCATGCGCGTGATCGAGGTCACGCCGGGGCTCAATTTTCAGCCGTGGTGGGTGATTGGCAACCCCGACAAGTGGAGCTATATTGCGGCCGGCGTAATCAAGGACGGCTTTAAGTCGTTTGCGAGCGGACACACGGCGCACGCGGCGATCGGCCTTATGCTCGCCGGGCTTCCCGCGGCGGCTTTTACGGAAAAGCCGTCGCGACGCCGCGTGGTCTTTTGGGTCGTCGCCGCGGTCGCGGCGCTCGTCGCCTTTGGCCGTATCGTGATCGGTGCACACTTTTTGACTGACGTGAGCTGCGGCTTTGCCCTGGTGTTGGCACTTGAGTGCCTTGCCGCGCGCATTGCCTATCCTCACGGCGTACAATAGCCCCACCTGAATCATCTGGCCGATACCTGGTAAGAGAGGATTGCCATGCTCGCGTTCAACAACGACTATTCCCACGGCGCACATCCGGCGGTGCTGCAGGCGCTCGTCGACACCAACATGGAGCCGCAGCCTGGCTACGGCACCGATGCGCACACCGAGCGTGCCAAGCAGCTTATTCGCGAGGCCTGTCAGGCTCCCGATGCCGACGTATTTTTGCTGGTGGGCGGCACGCAGACCAACGCGACGGTGATTGACATGCTGCTCGCGCCGTACGAGGGCGTGGTTGCCGCCGAGACCGGCCACGTTGCCTGCCACGAGGCGGGCGCCATCGAGTTTGGCGGCCACAAGGTGCTCACCATCCCCGGCTACGAGGGCAAGATGCACGCCGAGGATCTCGAAAACTACATCCAAGTGTTCTACGAAAACGAGAGCTGTGAGCACATGGTGTTTCCGGGTGCCGTGTATGTGAGCCTGTCGACCGAGTACGGCACGCTGTACTCCGCCGCTGAGCTCGCGGCGATTCATGCGGTGTGCCAGAAGCGCGAGATTCCGTTGTTTGTGGATGGTGCCCGCCTGGCCTATGCGCTGGCGGCCGATGAGTGCGACATCACCCTGCCCGAGCTGGCGCAGCTGTGCGACGTGTTCTACATCGGCGGCACCAAGTGCGGCGCGCTTTGCGGCGAGGCCGTGGTGTTTTGCGGCATGCACGCTCCGGCACATCCCGTGCCGCGCATTAAGCAGCACGGCGCGCTGTTGGCCAAGGGTCGCCTGACGGGCGTGCAGTTTGAGGCGCTCTTTACCGACGGCCTGTATTTTGAGATTGGTCGCCAGGCGATCGAGACGGCTCAGGCGCTTCGTCGAGTGCTGCACGAGCGCGGCTACCAGTTCTTTTTGGAGACGCCCACAAACCAGCAGTTTGTGATTCTGCCCAACGAGGATATGGCCCGCATTCGTGAGCATGCTTCGATCGAGTACTGGGAAAAGTACGACGAGACCCATACGGTGGTGCGCTTTTGCACCAGCTGGGCCACGACGCAGGAGGACATCGACGCGTTGGCGGCTGTCCTGTAAGTTGATGCAATGACGAGGGGCCGCCTTGTGCCTGGATTTGGCGCAGGGCGGCCTTTGCTTTTGAGGGAGAGGGGTTGTGTGACCGAGATGTCCGAGCCGACGATTCGCCTGGCGACGCCCGATGATGCGCCAGCGCTGCTTGCCATCTATGAGCCGTATGTGCGCCAGACGGCGATTACCTGCGAATACGAGGTGCCGAGCGTTGAGGAGTTCGCCGGGCGCATCGAGCGCACGCTCGAGCGCTATCCGTATCTGGTGATGGAGCTGGACGGGCGCCCGGTAGGCTATGCCTATGTGAGTCCGCTCAACAGCCGCGAGGCGTACGACTGGTCGGTCGAGACATCGATCTACCTGGCGCGAGACGTGCGCCACGGCGGACTGGGTCGCAGGTTGCACGACGCGCTCAAGCAGTGCCTGGTTGCGATGGGCATCACCAACATGTGCGCGCTCATCGCCGTGCCGCACGACAAGGACGACGAGTACCTGACGCACAACAGCCAGGATTTCCATGCCCATATGGGATATCGCCTGGTGGGAGCCTTCGACCGCTGCGCCCAAAAGTTCGGTCGCTGGTACGACATGTGCTGGATGGAGCTGATCCTAGCCGAGCGCGTCCCTAACCAACCCAAACCAACCTGGTTCCCCGACCTTCCCGCCTAAAACCACCACGGAGGCGTCTGTCCCCATTGTGGTGGTTAGCCGATGGGTTCGGTGTATTTGGCGCGGTCGGTGCGTTGGATGCGCTTGGAGACATGGAGCGGGCGGCCGTCGGTGTCGTAGACGTAGTCGGTGATCAAGATCAGCGCCTGCCCGCGCTCAACGTTGAGCAAAAACGCCTCGTTTTGCGAGGCATAGCACACCTCGAAGGTTTTGTGGCCCTGGGCCGGCGCGCGGTGGAACTCCTGGCGCAGTGTGGCGTAGAGCGACCCGTTGATGTCGCGGTCGATGAGCGCTCCAAAGCTCGGCGGCAGGTAGGTGGTCTCCAGGCACAGCGGCACGTCGTCCAGATAGCGCAGGCGGACGAGCTTGACGAGCTTGCTGCCCACGGCGGCATCAAAGAACTTGGCCACGCTGCCCGCCGCCTTGGCAAAGCCCGAGTCCACCGTGCGCGTGGTGGGCTTCATGCCCTGGCCCTCGACCTGCTTGGTGTAACTCGAGAACACCAGGTTGTTCTCGTGCACCTCGGGCGTGTCGGCCACAAAGGCGCCGCGTCCGCGCTCGGTGCGCACCAGGCCCTCATCCACCAGTACCTTAAGCGCGTGGCGCACGGTACTGCGCGAGAGCCCCGACCCGTCCATGAGCTCCATTTCGGACGGCAGCTTGTCTCCACGCGCATAGGTGCCGGCGGTAATGCGGTCGCGTAGCGTGCCCGCCAAGCGCTCGTATTGGGCCAAGTTCTTTTTCGATGAAGTGCTCATGCGATCAACCTGTATCTAACTTGTATGCTTACCTAACCAAGCATGTATCTAACATGACAATAAAACAGCTGGTAAATGATTTCTGAGAATCACGTCAGCAAAAATTCTAAGACAAATATAGCATACAACTAGTCGACATCGTCAAAACATGTATGTAACTTGTATGCCTGTGATGAGCATCAAACGAGAAGAAAGGCTGATGCGCGATGACTACTCAGGAACAGGTCAAGGACGTCGTTTCGCAGGTTTTGGCTGACAAGGCAGACAAGGGCGGCATCAAGCGCGTCGTGTGGATCGGCGCCGGCGGATCCAACGGCGGCAACTATCCTGCCCAGTACTTTATGGAGCACGAGGCTACGCAGGTCGTGAGCTCCAGCTACACCAGCAACGAGTTCGTGCACGCCACCCCGGCCTACGTCAACGAGAACACCCTGGCCGTCGTCGTGTCCATGCGCGGCACCAAGGAGACCATCGTCGCCGCCCAGGTCGCCAAGGATCACGGCGCCAGCACCATCGCCATCTATGTTGACGAGTCCGCCCTCACCGAGGTCTGCGACTACAAGGTCCAGTACGACAGCCTGGCCGTCGA
The DNA here is from genome assembly GCA_902464495.1 of uncultured Collinsella sp. Classification (GTDB taxonomy): domain Bacteria; phylum Actinomycetota; class Coriobacteriia; order Coriobacteriales; family Coriobacteriaceae; genus Collinsella. Next base: position 17,275 of record CABQJK010000028.1, read on the forward strand.
CGAGTCCTGCATGGGCCGCACCAACTCCGCCGTCGTGACCATGATCGCTATGGAGCTCACGCAGCAGACCGAGGGCTATGCCGAGTACGAGACCGCCATGGCCGCCTTCGACCTGGTCGACCCCATCTATCGCAAGGCTGTCGAGTACACCCGTCCGCTCGCTGCCAAGTGGGCCGAGCAGAACGCCGACAAGCCCTGCATCAACGTTATGGCTCAGGGCCCGCTCTTTGGTGCCGCCTACGTTTTTAGCATCTGCAACGTTCAGGAGATGCTGCAGATCGACTCTTGCACCATCAACACCTGCGACTTCTTCCACGGCCCCTTCGAGATCCTGGACAAGCGCACCTCGCTGTTCCAGCTCATCAGCGTCGGCCGCAGCCGTTGCAACGACGAGCGCGGTATTCGCTTCGTCAACCAGTACGGTGGCGAGCGCGTCTATCAGCTCGACGCCAAGGAACTCGGCCTCAACGACATCAAGGACAGCGTGAGCGAGTACTTCAACCACCTGATCTTCGCTCCGATCCTCAACAACGTTTACATGCGTGCGCTTTCCGCCGTCACCCACAAGGACTACATGACGCGCCGTTACATGTGGAAGCTGGACTACTAAGGGATAGAGCGGCCTAACAGCCCAATGCCCTGCAAGCGCTCATTGGGGACAGACTTAAATGAGTGCCCGCGGAATGAGAGTGGATAATCTCCCGTTTTTGGCTTGTTTGCGGGCTCAAAGTGGGAGATTATCCACTCTCGTCATTTTGCGACACCTGGGTAGTCATTTAAGAACGTCCCCAATGACTACTCCTTGTGTTGAAGAGATTTCCCGTTTGTCGATTTGTGTCTTGATATATGTATATAACGACTATAACGTAGTATGAAACATATTGGTAACAAAGCCAAGGAGGCTACGTTGAAGAGAAGCAATCTGGGCTATGTGTTGGTGCTGATCGCCGCGCTCATGTGGGGCACCATTGGAATCTACGTCAACGGCATCTCGGCCATGGGCGTTACGTCCCAAAGCATGGCGGCCTTCCGCCTGCTGGTCGGCGCTCTTATCCTGGCGCCCGTGCTGGCGTTTATGGGTTGCCGCCCGGGCGAGGGGACCACGACGGCCCCGGGTCCACTGGCCCTGTTTAAGGCGAGCCCCAAAGAGCTCATCCCCTGCGCGCTCGTCGGCATCATCGGCCTTGCCACCGCCAACACGCTCTATTACGAGTGCATGCGCGAGGTGGGCATGTCCACGGCGTCGGTTTTGCTCTACACCTCGCCGGTCTTTGGCTGCATCCTGGGCCGCATGCTCTATAAAGAGCGCGTCACGTCGGTAAAGCTCGTGGCCATCGCCTGTAACATCCTGGGCTGCGTGCTCGCGGTAACGAACGGCGATCTGTCGGGTTTCCATTTCTCGGTTTGGGGCGTCACCTCGGGTGTCATCGCCGGACTGTGCGGCGCGCTGCTAGCGGTGTTCAGCCGCATAGCGACCAAAACCGTGCACCCGCTGGCTGTCACCTTTTGGGGCTTCGTCTTTGGCGGCGCGGTTATGGCGGCCATCACGGCCCCGTGGCCCGATATGGCGGCTGCCATGTCGCCACAGCTTATCTTGTTGTTCGCGGGCTTTGGCCTGATTCCCACGGCCGTCGCCTACATCCTGTATATGCAGGGCCTGTCCATGGGGCTCGAGACGTCGAAGGTCCCGGTCGTGATGTCGTTCGAGACGGTGGTTACCGTGCTGCTGGGCATCGGCATCTATGCCGAGTCCGCCGGCGCGATCAAGGTCCTGGGCATCGTGTTGGTGCTCTCGTCCATCCTGATCATGAACATCGACTTCTCCAGGCTGCGCAATAGCGTCATCGTCAAACGTATTGTCGAGAGTATGACCTTTAAGCCCAACGCGTGGTGGACGGAAAAATCGCAGGACATGGATCTGTTTACCGAGCGCACGGGCATTACGCTGCAGACCAATGTTCAGGAAAGCCCCTGGTACTTCGTGCGATAGGGGCCAATGCCGAGGCCTGGATCGCGGCGTATCCAGCCAAGGCTCGCTAACCAACCCCAACGTTTCGAGTAAGTTAAACCCGTCAACGGTCGATTTTTACCCGCGAACGGTCTTTATACTAATTAGCAATATAAGCAACGTATAAGACGTTATAATGACCATAACGAAAAGGAGGAGGCAAGATGAATCAGATCATTCTCGCATCTCATGGCGGCCTGGCCGCAGGCGCCAAAGACACGCTCGAGATGGTTCTCGGCGACGTGTCGAACGTCCACGTCGTGTCGCTTGCTCGTGACGACAAGGAGCCCATCACCAACAAGGTGGACGCCATGATCGCCACGTTCAACGCGGACGACACCGTCTATGTGCTAACCGATATGCTCGGTAGCTCGGTCAACAACAACATGGTCGAGCTTTCCAAGAACGGCACGAAGTTCACGGTTATCAGCGGTTTCAACATCCCGCTGGCGCTCACGCTCGCTCTGAGCCCCGTCCCCGTCAAGGGTGCCGAGCTCGCGGCCCTCATCAACGAGGCCCGCACCGGTCTGACCAACCCCAACGCCCCGGTCGAGGTTGCTCCCGCAGCCCCCGCCAAGAAGGCCAAGGCCGCCCGTCACAACGCCGGTCCCGCCAAGATCGTCCTCGCACGTCTTGACTACCGTCTGCTGCACGGCCAGGTCGTCTTTACCTGGACCACCAAGGTCCAGGCCGAGCGTATCATCGTCGTCGACAACGCTGCCGCCAACGATGACATCAAGAAGGGCGCTCTTAAGCTGGCAAAGCCCCAGGGCGTGCGCCTGAACGTCTTCACCGTCGAGCGTGCCCTCGCCAAGATGGACAAGCTCAACACCCTCGGCGAGCGCGTCATGTTCGTCTTCGGCAACACCGCCGAGATGCTGCAGTTCTGCCAGGGCTACAAGCTCGACGCCATCAACCTGGGCGCCACCGCCAACCACGACGGTGCCGACCAGATCGGCGGCAAGGACAGCTCCGTCTTCTTCGACGCCACCCAGAAGGCCGACGTCAACCAGCTGCTCGACATGGGCATCAAGCTCTATGTCCAGCAGACCCCCACGTATCAGAGCGTCGACATCGACGCCAAGCTGTAATCAACCAGGCTTTTGCCTGACTGAAAGGAGAAGGGTATGAATACGTTCATCAGTGCGGTGCTCGTCGGCCTCGTCGGCGTGTTCTGCATGTGGGACTCCCGCCTGCTCGGTCGTCTTAACTTCGAGCAGCCCCTCGTTGGCGCTACGCTCGTCGGTCTGCTGCTGGGCGATGTGCCCACCGGCCTCGCCGTCGGTGCCGCCGTCGAGCTCGTGTCCATGGGCCTGGTGCAGGTCGGCGCAGCCGTTCCGCCCGATATGGTCCTGGGCGGCATCGTCGCCGCTGCCTTCGCGTGCCTGACCGATGCTTCCGCCGAGACCGCCATGACGATCGCTATCCCGGTCGCCGTCCTGGGTCAGCTCCTCGGCATTGTCTTCCGTTCCATCATCGCCGCCCTCACCCATGTGGCCGATAGCGCGATCGATAACGGCAAGTTTAAGACCGCCTACCGCATGCACATCTGCGCCGGCTCCGGTCTGTACGCCATCATGTACTTCCTGCCGATCTTCCTGGCCGTCTTTGTCGGCACCGACCTGGTCCAGGCCATCGTCAACATGGTTCCCGAGTGGCTGTCCACTGGTCTGAACGTCTCGACCAAGATCATGACCGCCTACGGCTTGGCCCTGCTGCTCACCATGATGATCAAGAAGGGCATGACCCCGTTCCTGTTCATCGGCTTCCTGCTCGCCGCCTACCTCAACCTGTCCGTCATCGCGGTCGCTCTGATCGGTGTGTGCCTGGCTATCGTCTTCATGGGCTTCAAGTTCAACGGTTCCCATGCAGCCGCCGGTGTCGATTCCGACTACGATCCGCTCGAAGACGACGAAGACTAAGGAGGAACACACTATGGCAACCGCAACCAAGGACGTGTCCCTGAACAAGAAGGTCAGCCAGTTCTTCTGGCGCTCCTGGGCCATCCAGGCCTCTTGGAACTACGAGCGTCAGATGAACATGGGCTTCCTCTACGGCATGGTTCCCACGCTCGACCGCCTCTATCCGGATGAGTCCGACCCCAAGCAGCTCGCTGCTAAGAAAGAGGCCTACCATCGTCACATGGCGTTCTACAACTGCACCCCGCAGACGAGCGCTTTCGTCCTAGGCCTCGCCGCCTCCATGGAGGAGGAGTACGCCAAGGATCCCGAGAACTTCGACCCCGATTCGATCAACGCGGTCAAGACCTCCCTCATGGGCCCGCTTTCCGGTATCGGTGACTCCTTCTTCCAGGGCACCATCCGCGTCATCGCCTTTGGCCTGGGCGTTCAGCTGGCTCAGCAGGGCTCCATCATGGGCCCGATCCTGGCTATGCTCATCTCCATCGTCCCCTCCGTGCTGGTCACGTGGTTCGCCGCCAAGATCGGCTACCAGGGCGGCCACGAGTACCTGAGCAAGCTCCAGGGCGGCGACCTCATGGAGAAGCTCATGTATGTCTGCGGCATCGTGGGTCTTATGTCCGTGGGCGGCATGATCGCTACGCTGATCGGCGCCACCACCCCGCTGCAGTTCGCTGACGGCACCGTCGTTATCCAGGACATCCTGGACGGCATGATGCCCCAGATGATCTCCCTCGGCCTCACCGGCCTTATGTACTGGCTCATCAAGAAGAACGTCAACACCGGTTGGCTTCTTGTGATCGCCATCGTGGGCGGCATCGCCCTCTCCGCGGCCGGCATCCTGGCCTAGTCGCGACCAAGCGTCTAGCCGCTTTCCCCCGGGAGCCTGCTTGGCATTCCATACCCCAGGCAGGCTTCCATCCCTAAATGTGACAAAGGGACGGCTCCTTTGTCACATCCTCAACGGGCCGGCGACTCGGTCCAAATCACGGTAACCCTGCGTGCGTCCGGCAAAGTGGCGCCGCAAAAATCGAAAGGAATGTGTCAGATGTACGAGATCGACCTTAACCTCCCTAAGCAGATCGTCGCTGACGTCCTGTCCAACCACGAGATTCACAGCGTCGCCTTCGTCGGCTGCGGTGCCTCCATGTCCGACCTTTACCCCGCCAAGTACTTCCTGGCCAACAACACGGACAAGCTGAACGTTCAGATCTTCACCGCTAACGAGTTCAACTACGACACGCCTTCCTGGGTCAACGAGCACACCTTCGTGATCACCTGCTCCCTCGGTGGCTCCACGCCCGAGACCGTCGAGGCCAACAAGACCGCCAAGAAGCACAACTGCCCGGTCGTCTCCCTCACCAACAAGGCTGGCTCCGCTCTGACCGTCGACGCCGACCACGTCATCGTCCACGGCTTCCACGCCAACTACGCTGCCAAGTGCGAGAAGCCTGGCTACGCCATTGCTCTTGCTCTCGAGATCCTTCAGCAGACCGAGGGCTATGACCACTACGAGGACATGATCACCGGCCTCACCAACGTCTTCGATCTGTGCGAGAACGCCGCTCAGCACTGCAAGAAGCTCGCCAAGAAGTTCGCCGAGGACTTCAAGGACGACAAGATGATCTACTTCATGGCCTCCGGTGCCTCCGAGAAGATGGCTTATTCTCACGCCGCCTTCCTGTTCACCGAGATGCAGTGGATCGACGCCGCCGCCTACAACACCGGCGAGTACTTCCACGGCCCGTTCGAGGTTTCCACCGAGGGTAAGCCCTACGTCTTCTTCATGTCCGATGGTGCCACCCGTCCGATGGACGCCCGCGCCCTCACCTTCCTTGAGCGCATGGGCGCCAAGGTCGCTCTGATCGACTCCAAGGACTACGGCCTGGCTGACGCTGTGCCCGCGAGCGTCGTCACCTACTTCAACCCGCTGCTGCACCTCGCCGTTATGCGCGAGTACGGCAACCAGATCGCCGAGGCCCGTCAGCACCCGCTGACCATGCGTCGCTACATGTGGAAGCTTTCCTACTAATCACAAGTAAGTAGACCTTACGGGTTGATTGAGAGGGGATGGGGTTTTCGCCCCATCCCCTTTTTTGCTCTGGGGGCGTGTCTGTCGAGTCATAAAACCCCAGATAAAACCTACCAAAATAAACCTGTCCCTTTTTGGCAGGTGGGAGGAGATGCGTATGATCAAGGCTGTGCTGTTTGACATGGACGGCGTGTTGGTCGATACCGAGTGGTTCTACAACCGCCGTCGCGTGGCGTTTATGGAAGAGAAGGGCTTTCACTTTGACGAGATCCCCGACCTTTCGGGGTCTAACGAGCCTGCCATTTGGGAGGCGCTGGTGCCCGACGATGTTGAGCTGCGCGAGCGCCTGCGCGTGGAGTACAAGCAGGTCTACAGCCCGGTCCACCCCGTTCCGTATGCCGAGCTGCTCAACGAGCAGACCGAGCCGGTAATGCGCGAGCTACACGAGCGTGGCGTGAAGTGCGCCATCGCGAGCTCGTCCTATCGCGAGCTCATTGACGAGCTGGTGGAGATTGCCGGCATCGCCGACGTGCTGAACTACACCATCAGCGGCCACGAGTGCAGTGCGTTTAAGCCCGACCCCGAGATCTACCTGCGTGCCATGGAGGCGCTGGGGGTGGAGCCTGCCGAGTGCCTGGTTATCGAGGATTCGCCTTTGGGCATCGAGGCCGGCAAGCGTTCCGGCGCCCGCGTTCTGGCGCTGCGTCCGCACGAGGGCGTCAGCCTGGATCAGTCTGCCGCCGACGTTGTCATCGACAACCTGACCGACATCCTACCTGCCATTTAGGGACAGGTTTATTTTGGCAGGTTTTATCTGGGCAAACGCCGAATTCGCCGTGAAGGGATCGCTCTCTTCACGGCGTTTTTCTTTTAAGCGGCCTCACGGTCCTTCTGATGGTTGTCGAGAGAGGGTGAATTGAAGCGCCCCCGCACGCTCCATGCTACAATCGCGGCCATGCCCCACAACTACATCTGCCTTCGAAAGGAGCCTACGTGGCGAACGCCATCGATCAGCTCACGGACCGCGTGCTCGTGCTCGGCCGCCTCACCATCGTCCGCCGCGCCATCACCGCCGTGGCGGTCACCATTTCCGCCGTTCTCCAGACATTCCTGATCCAAGCGTTCATTCAGCCCGCCGACCTGCTTCCGAGCGGCCTCACCGGCGTCGCGGTCCTGCTCGATCGCGTTACCTCGCTGGGCGGCGTTCACATCGACATCTCGCTCGGTATGCTTGCGCTCAACATTCCCGTGGCGCTCCTATGCTGGAGCGGCATTAGCAAGCGCTTCGTCATCTTCTCGATGATGCAGGTTGCGCTCTCATCGCTGTTCCTCAACATCTTTCACTTCGCCCCGTTTCTGGGTGACAAGATCATGCTCATCATTTTTGGCGGCGTGGTCTCGGGTCTGGGCGCTGCCATCGCGCTAAAGTCCGGCGCATCCACCGGCGGCACCGACTTTATCGCGCTGTGGGTTTCCAACCACACGGGCAAGACCATCTGGGGCGTCATCTTTGGTTTCAACTGCGCTATCCTGGCGATCTTTGGCTTTATGTTTGGCTGGGACAACGCGGCGTACTCCATCGTGTTCCAGTTTATTTCGACCAAGACTATCGACAGCTTCTATCATCGCTACGACCGCGTGACGCTTCAGATCACGACGCGCAAGGCAGATGAGGTCATGACCGCCTATGTTGACCATTTTCAGCACGGCATTAGCTGCGCCGAGGTCATCGGCGGATACAGCCGCGAAAAGATGTATCTGCTGCACGCTGTTGTCTCGACCTACGAGAGTCAGGACATTATCAAGCTAGTGTGCGACATTGATCCCGGCGCCGTGATCAATGTGTTCCACACGCTCAACTTTGTGGGCGGCTGGTGGGGCGGTCATGTCGACGAGCCCATGCCCACGGCCGTACCCGATCCCGACAAGCCCGCTCGCATGGCGAGCAGGCAGGCTCGCCTCATCGAGCAAGACAGCCTGCAGCAGGACGACGGCAGGTAAGGATTTGCTGTATATGGTGTATCGTTTTATCAAACTGAGGTATCATATAACTAGACGTTATATACGTATTAGTAATTTCGATATTTTGATAAGAGTGATTAGATATGCCCGCACCCAAAAATGCACCACTTTACCAGCAGATTTACGACGAAATCAAGGATGCGATCGAGAAAGGTGTTTATGCACCCAAGGAGCGTATCCCGTCCGAGCTCGAGCTTGCCGAGCAGTACGAGGTGAGCCGTATTACGGTACGCCGTGCCGTCGAGGAGCTGTGCTCCGACGGTTATCTGGTTAAGCAGCAGGGTCGCGGTACGTTTGTCGCCACGCCGCACATCAACCGCCAGTTCCACGCTTCGACGCTGCAGACGTTTACTGCGTTGTGTGCCGACAATGGCATGAAGGCTGGCGCACATGTGGTCGATCGCCAGATTGTGCCGGCACGTCAAAACGAGATGGAGTTCTTTGGACTGCAGAAGGACGCGCTGCTGCTGCACATCAAGCGCGTGCGTACAGCCGACGGCGAGCCCATCTTTGAGGAGAACATCTTTGTGCCGTTTGACGCCTACCGTGAGCTGTTGACGGCCGATCTTGAGGACAAGTCGATTTTTGCCGAGGTCGAGCGTGTT